>CAWUIY010000001.1:0-57818 GCA_963922555.1 uncultured Serratia sp.
GTTGTGTTGCGGGAAGTCAGCGACCTGACGAATAGCGCCGTTAGCCAACGTCTGAACAACCAGTGCAGAGCGTCCGCTTTCGAAGGTTACGTAAGCCAGTTTGCTGCCGTCTGGAGACCAGGCCGGAGACATCAAAGGCTCTGGCGAACGATGCACGACAAACTGATTGTAGCCGTCATAATCCGCTACGCGCAGTTCATACGGGAATTTCCCGCCATTGGTCTGCACGATATAAGCGATACGGGTGCGGAAAGCACCTTTAACGCCGGTCAGTTTCTGGAACACTTCATCACTGGCGGTATGAGCCGCGTAGCGCAGCCATTCCTTGGTGATTTTGTACTGATTCTGAGCCAGAACAGTCGGGCTGCCACCGGAAGTGTCAACCAACTGGTAAGAAACGACATAGCTACCGTCGCCACCTGGCTGAATTTGACCAACGACCACGTCGTTAATGCCCAGCGCGCTCCAGGCAGCAGGAGTGACTTCCGCTGCGGTAGTAGGCTGCTGTGGCATACGTGCGTTGTCGATAGGATTGAATTTGCCGCTGTTGCGCAGGTCAGCAGCAACAATGCCACCGATATCCTGTGGAGGCGTACCTGGGCCAGCCCATTTAAAAGGTACTACCGCAATCGGACGGGCGGTATCCACACCCTGGGTGATCTCGATGCGGACTTCCGCCTGAGATACCGTTGCCCACATCATCAATAGGCCGAACGCTACTCGAATTGCCTGTTTCATTGTATCTCCCTTATCTGGACTTATAGCCCGAAAGAAATCTTACGCCTCGCAGGGCCTCACAACAAACAGCAGAAGCCCGCGCATAAACACCCCATTTCCATGACGGGGAATGCGCGGATTTCCGCTGTTATAAAACTGCCCTGAAGCCTGCGAGCCATGAAGTCTGACCGGCTTATTCTTTCCGCGATAAACTAGCAGAATTTTAACAAACCAATACACACAAAACTACACAAACACCAGATAAGCCATCGTAAATATCTTAAAGCAAAATATTTTCGACTGCCGATTCAAAACGCTGTGACTCACGTCTCTTAACGAGGCTTAAAGTCTAACCCTGCGTCCTTAAATGCTTCATACACAGCCTGTGATGGCGGAGGCGGGAATTTCGCCTGACGCGCTGCAGCAATGGCTGCCTGACACAGAGCCGGGTCGCCACCTTCGGACTGGATGTCTAACAGCGTACCGTTAGCAGCCATCTTGACCTTGAGCTGACAGGTCTTGCCGATGTATGACTGATAATCATAGAAACGTTGCTGGATTGCTGCCTGAATTTTACTGCCATAGTTGGCAAGATCTGCTCCAGACGCACCGGCCGATTTATTTTTACCCACGCCAGCTGGCGCGCCGCCACCGCCTTTAGGGGCATTTTTAGAAGACGCCAGTCCACCAAACAGGTTATCTACGTCCTCTGACTGTTTCGCCGCAGCGGCAGCCGCTTTCTTCTTGGCATCCGCAGCCGCTTTGGCAGCCGCGGCTTTCTCGGCGGCGGCTTCTTTAGCAGCGGCGGCCTTGGCTTCTTTGGCTGCTGTCGCTTTAGCTTCCGCAGCTTCTTTAGCTGCTTCTGCCTTGGCTTCGGCGGCTTCTTTAGCCTGTGCGGCTTTCGCATCGGCGGCAGCTTGTTTAGCTTCCTCAGCTGCGGCTTTCTTCTCTGCATCGGCAGCCGCTTTCTTGGCTTCGGCCTGTGCCTGTTTCTTCGCTGCAGCGGCAGCGGCGGCCGTGTCTGCTTCAGCCTGTTTCTTGGCTTCGGCTTCAGCTTTCTTCTGCGCATCGGCCTGAGCTTTGGCGACTTTATCCGCCTCGGCCTTGGCTTTTGCGGCAGCGTCTGCCGCCTGTTTCTGCTGTTCTTTTACTGCGGCAGCTTTTGCATCGGCAGCAGCCTGTTTCGCATCTTCAGCCGCTTCTTTAGCTTGTTCAGCCGCAGCCTGCTTCTGTTGCTCGGCAGCTTGCTTCGCCTGTTCTGCAGCAGCCTGTTTTTGTTCTTGTGCAGCTTGTTTAGCGGCTTCAGCTGCCTCTTTCGCCTGTTCGGCCTTCTGTTGCTGAGCGGCCTGCTTGGCTTCGGCGGCTTCTTTTGCCTGCTCGGCCTTTTCCTGCTTCGCCTGTTCTGCAGCTTCTTTCGCTTCTTCAGCCTGTTGCTCAGATTTCTTCTGATGCGATTGCTGGGCGCGATTTGCTGCAGCCTGTTGTTGCTGTTCGCGATTGTATTGATCGACCACGGCACCGGAATCGACCATTACAGCCGAAATATCACTGCCGCCACCGCCGCCGCTCATGTTGGTGTCCTTATCGAAAGAACTCCAGACCAACAGGGCTATCAATATGATATGCAGAACGACCGAAACAATAACGGCGCGTTTGAGCTTATCGTTTTGTTCAGTTGCAGTTGCCTTTACCAAAATAGATTTCCCAACACAGAATTGCTAAAGCCTGGTGTGTACTCACTAGCGCCCTGCCCCGCTGAATTCGCGCTGGAGCATGGCTTAATGATCAACGTACTGCCACCAGGTTTAAATAAATGTTACCCATCAGGGAAGGATCAGATTGGTTGTGTCATCAAACCTACAGATTTCACACCCGCCTGATGTAGCAAGTTCAGCGCCTTGATAATTTCATCATAAGGTACTGTTTTTGCTCCACCGATCAGGAAAACGGTTTTCGGGTTAGCCTGAATGCGCTGTGACGCCTCGGCGATAACCTGCTGCTCAGGCAGCTGTTCCATTCTCTGATGGTCAATCACTATGGTGTATTGGCCTACGCCAGAAACTTCCACGATAACCGGAGGATTATCATCGGTAGACACTGTTTTGGAGTCGGTCGCATCAGGCAAATCCACCTCAACGCTCTGTGTGATGATAGGTGCGGTCGCCATAAAGACCAGCAACAGAACCAGCAACACGTCGAGCAGTGGAACGATATTGATTTCCGACTTCAGTTCACGGCGCTTACGACCTCGTACTCGAGCCATACTCCCCTCCCTTAATTACTGCTCTCGCGAGAGAAAGCCTGACGGTGCAGGATAGCCGTGAATTCTTCGATAAAGTTATCGTAATTTTGTTCGAGTTTGTTCACGCGCTGGCTCAGGCGGTTATAAGCCATAACTGCAGGAATCGCGGCAAACAAGCCGAGCGCGGTGGCGATCAATGCTTCAGAAATACCTGGCGCAACCATCTGCAGCGTTGCCTGTTTCACTGAACCCAAACCGATAAAGGCGTTCATGATCCCCCAGACCGTGCCAAAAAGGCCGATATACGGGCTAATTGAACCCACTGAACCCAGGAAAGGAATATGGGTTTCCAACGCTTCAAGTTCACGGTTAAAGGAAATTCGCATGGCGCGAGAAGAACCTTCGATGACCGATTCAGGCACGTGGCTGTTTGCGCGATGCAAACGGGCAAACTCTTTAAAACCGGAATGGAAAATCTGCTCTGCGCCAGTCAGGGAGTCGCGACGCCCTTGGCTTTCCTGATACAGACGTGAAAGCTCGATACCCGACCAGAATTTATCTTCAAACGCTTCAGCTTCACGAGTTGCCGCATTCAGCACCTTGGTGCGTTGAATGATGATTGCCCATGATGCAATGGAAAAACAGATCAGGATAAGCATGATCAGCTTAACCAGGATGCTGGCCTTTAAAAATAAATCAATAATGTTCATGTCAGTCACTGCTTGAACTCCGCGACAATAGACTTAGGAAGCGCTCGTGGCTTCATTTGATGTGGATCGATGCATGCGATAAGCACTTCTGCGCTACACAGAAGGTTGCCATGCGAATCAAGAATTCGTTGTGCAAAGGTAAGTGAAGCCCCCCGGATTTCGGTGATCTCACTCTGTACATCCAGCAAATCGTCAAGGCGTGCAGGAGCCAGATAGTCAACCGTCATTCGGCGAACTGCAAAAGCGATATGATCTTCCAGCATTTGGTGCTGGTGAAAGTTGCGCTGGCGCAACATTTCTGTGCGAGCCCTTTCAAAAAAGGCGACGTAACGGGCGTGATAAACCACGCCGCCTGCATCGGTGTCTTCGTAATAGACACGGACAGGCCATCGGAACAACGAATTACTCACTCTACATCCCGTATTGCAATTTGACGGCCCTACTATACGCAACTGATTTCAGCTTGGGAATGGGTTGCAAGACTGGAATGAAAATAATTATGAACCGTGATGGTTCATTGAAACGGCACTGTCAGCGCTTTGTAAATCATGTAAAAAAAATCGACCCCATCTGCCCGTGAAAGCAAAGGCCCCAACTGGGGCCTTTAGAGATTACGGTAAAAAATTTTTAGCCGCAGCAATGGCTATTTTGAATCATTAACAGCCTTGGTTTCTTCAACGTGCTCAAACGCCAGAGCCGTGATGATTCCAGCCGAGCAGGCCAACAGTGTTCCGAGTATCCAGGCAAAATACCACATTGTGTTCAACTCCCCTTTCCGATGGCACTAATACAGTGAATGCTTATTGTTTTCGATGAAGTTTTTATCGAGACGGCCAAACATTTTGTAGTAGGCCCAGCTGGTATAGATAAGGATGATCGGCACGAAAATGCAGGCCACCACGGTCATGACTTTTAGGGTCAACGGACTTGAGGTGGCATCCCACATTGTCAGGCTCACATTCGGCATGGTGCTTGACGGCATCACAAACGGGAACATAGTGACGCCTGTCGTGAGGATCACACTGGCGATAGTCAATGAAGACGTCAGAAACGCCCACGCCCCTTTATTAAATCTTGAAAGCAAAATGGTAAACAAAGGTAAAATCACGCCCAGCGCAGGGATAATCCAGAGTATTGGCGTGCGATTAAAGTTCAGCAACCAGGCACCGGCCTGATGCGCAACCGTTTTACGCAACGGGTTAGATTCGGCAGCCGTATTGATTGCCGAAGTCACCACGTAGCCGTCGATCCCTTTCACCAGCCAAATGCCGGCAATCAGGAAACACACCATCATCACCAGCGCGGAAATTTGCGAGGCCTTACGAGTGCGCAACTGTAGCTCGCCGGTGGTCCGCATTTGCAGATACGTTGCGCCCTGAGTGATCAACATGGTCAGGCTTACAATACCTGCGAGCAGGCCAAACGGATTAAGCAGCTGGAGCAGATTTCCGGTGTAGTAGAGACGCAGGTATTCGTCGACATGGAACGGCACGCCCAACAGCAGATTGCCAAACGCAACGCCAAACACCAGTGCGGGAACGAAACTGCCGATAAAAATGCCCCAGTCCCACATGTTTCGCCAGCGGCGGTCGTCAACCTTGGCACGATAGTCGAAGCCCAACGGGCGGAAGAACAGCGCACACAGCACCAGGATCATCGCCGCATAAAAGCCTGAGAATGCGGCAGCGTAAACCATCGGCCAGGCGGCAAACAGCGCACCGCCTGCGGTGATTAACCAAACCTGATTGCCGTCCCAGTGTGGGGCAATCGAGTTGATCATGATGCGGCGATCGGTGTCGGTTTTTCCGATGATCCGCACCAGAATACCCACCCCCATATCGAAGCCGTCAGTGACCGCAAAGCCAATAAACAGCACGCCAATCAGCACCCACCAGATAAACCTCAATACCTCATAGTCAAACATAAGTGGTCTCCTCTTTATTGTACGCGCTGAGTGGACGCGGCTGTTTGTTCAAAATGATAACGACCGGTTTTCAGGCTGCTCGGCCCCAGACGAGCAAACTTGATCATCAGGAACATTTCGGCCACCAGGAATAGCGTGTACAAACCACAGATCAGAATCATCGAGGTCAGCACGTCGCCCGCGGTAAGTGAGGAGTTAGCCACGGCGGTCGGCAGGATCTCACCGATTGCCCAGGGTTGACGGCCATACTCGGCCACAAACCAGCCCGCCTCGATAGCAATCCAAGGTAGCGGCAAGCCATAAAACGCCAGACGATGCAGCCAGCGACGCTTGCCGATCTGCCCACGTAGCACAGTGAGGAAAGACAGGCCGATAATCAGAAGAATAAGGAACCCACCCGCCACCATGATGCGGAAGGCAAAATACAGCGGCAGTACACGAGGAATGGAATCTTTGGTCGCCTGCTGGATCTGCGTTTCAGTGGCATCGCTAACTTTTGGCGTATAGCGTTTCAGTAGCAGGCCATAACCCAGATCAACTTTGGTTTTCTCAAACTCGCTGCGCACCTCTGGGCTGTTATTGCCTGAACGCAGTTCTTCCAGCAGCGCATAGGCCTTCATGCCGTTTCTGATGCGTACTTCATGCTGCGCCATGAGTTCTTTCAAACCGGTGACTGGTTTATCTAACGAACGCGTTGCGATAAGTCCCAGCAAGTACGGGATCTGGATGGAGTACTGGTTTTCCATCTTGTCCTGATTCGGCAGGCCGATCAGAGTAAAGTTTGCCGGTGCAGGCTGCGTTTCCCACTCAGCTTCAATGGCTGCAAGCTTGGTTTTCTGCACGTCGCCCATCTCATAGCCCGATTCGTCACCCAGTACGATAACCGACAGCACCGCCGCCAGACCAAAGCTCGCCGCAATTGCGAATGAACGTTTGGCAAAGGCCGTATCGCGCCCTTTCAGTAGATACCACGAACTGATAGCCAGCATAAACATCGCACCAGTGACATACCCCGCCGCTACGGTGTGCACAAATTTAACCTGCGCGACGGGATTCAGCACCAGTTCGGAGAAACTGACCATCTCCATACGCATCGTTTCGTAATTAAATTCTGAAGCCACCGGATTTTGCATCCAGCCATTGGCGACCAGGATCCATAGCGCTGAAAGGTTAGAGCCGAGCGCCACGAACCAGGTGACCGTCATGTGCTGTACTTTTGACAGCCGGTCCCAGCCGAAGAAGAAAAGCCCGACGAGGGTTGATTCGAGGAAGAACGCCATCAACCCTTCGATAGCCAGCGGCGCGCCAAATATGTCTCCGACGTAATGTGAGAAATATGACCAGTTGGTTCCGAATTGGAATTCCATGGTCAACCCCGTGGCCACACCCAGTGCAAAGTTAACTGCAAATAACTTGCCCCAGAATTTGGTCATATCCTTATAGATTTGTTTGCCTGAAAGCACATAGACCGTTTCCATAATTGCCAGCAGAAACGCCATACCCAGCGTTAATGGCACAAAAAGAAAATGGTACATAGCTGTTAAAGCAAACTGCAAACGTGACAGTTCTACGATATCAAACATTCTAGCCCCTAGCTCCTCGGAGGAAGACTCCAAATTGCGACTCTCTGACGTATATAAGACAATACGCCTCACAACTTCCAGTATTTAACTTGCTGTTATCAAAAACTCATCATTTAGTTAATTATGAAATTCAATAATTCTCTACTTCAGAAAATTTTTACTTATTAGATTTTTAATTAATTGAATAGCACATTGGCGTTTAATTTTAGCCAACCCTGTAATGCTCGAACGAAAAAAACGCGCAAGCAGCCGGCCAGCAGCATAGGCACAGCGTGCTTCAGCACAGTTCAATGAAGACTGTCCACGCGGCTTGATTTTAGGTATTACTGATTCGCGATAATATTACGCCACTATCCCCTCACAATAAATAGGTCTTTTCGTGCGCTATAGCTTATTTTTGGAATGCAGATCAATTTTTATCATTTATCTAAACGAAGACCAAAATTGATCCACAGCAATTTAATCCCTTCTGGTGTTTATTTCCAGCCTAATAAGAAAATATTTAACTAAATTCCATTCGCCGTGTTAATTAAAGGGTTGATTGTATTTATTTATAATAACTGCTGTTAAATAGATGTGAAGTGACGGTGTTGAGATTAATTCATTATTTACTTTCAAATTAACACATTAATTTGAACAAATAAAACATTGATCCAGATCATAAAACCATTTAATTAAATGTAAATCACAATCGAACTTAATTAGAGAATTAATTTTTTAAAAATTAATTAATAGGATGAGAATAATTAGAGGTGTGGTTGATAGCACAAGGAGGAAGTACTGCAGGTTTTCGAATCATAAAAAATGCCGCCTCAAAGGGCGGCATCGAAAGCTGTACGTGGTAAATCCGTTCAGGCTTAGTGTGGCAGGACGGACTTCACGGCGTTGCCGATGTCAGCCAGGCTGCGAACGGTTTTAACACCAGCCGCTTCCAGCGCTGCAAATTTGTCATCGGCAGTACCTTTACCACCGGCAATAATTGCACCCGCGTGGCCCATACGCTTGCCTTTAGGCGCAGTCACACCGGCGATGTAACCGATGACTGGCTTGGTAACGTGATCTTTGATGTAAGCAGCCGCTTCTTCTTCTGCGTTACCGCCGATCTCACCGATCATCACGATCGCTTCAGTCTGAGGATCTTCCTGGAAAAGTTTCAGGATATCAATGAAGCTTGAGCCAGGGATCGGGTCACCGCCGATACCGACACAGGTCGATTGACCGAAGCCATAGTCGGTGGTCTGTTTAACGGCTTCATAAGTCAGGGTACCAGAACGAGAAACGATGCCCACTTTGCCCGGCTTGTGAATGTGGCCAGGCTGGATGCCGATTTTACATTCGCCTGGGGTGATAACGCCCGGACAGTTAGGACCGATCATGCGCACGCCAGTTTGCTCGAGCTTCACTTTCACCACCAGCATATCCAGAGTCGGGATACCTTCGGTGATACAGATGATCAGCTGGATGCCTGCATCGATCGCTTCCAGAATGGAATCTTTACAGAAAGGCGCTGGAACGTAGATCACAGAGGCGGTCGCACCTGTAGTTTCAACGGCTTCGCGTACGGTGTTGAACACCGGCAGGCCCAGATGCTCTGTGCCGCCTTTACCTGGCGTCACGCCGCCAACCATTTTGGTTCCGTAGGCAATCGCCTGCTCGGAGTGGAAAGTCCCCTGGCTACCGGTAAAGCCCTGGCAGATAACTTTGGTGTTCTTATTGATTAAAATCGACATTATTTACCCTCCACTGCAGCAACAACTTGCTCTGCGCCGTCAGTCAGGCTGGTCGCTGCAATGATGTTCAAACCGCTGTCTGCCAGTTTTTTGGCACCCAGTTCAGCATTATTCCCTTCAAGACGCACCACAACCGGTACGTTGACGCCCACTTCGGCCACTGCGCCGATGATGCCGTCGGCAATCAGGTCGCAACGTACAATACCGCCGAAGATGTTAACGAATACCGCTTTCACCTTGTCATCAGACAAGATGATTTTGAATGCTTCGGTTACGCGCTCTTTGGTTGCGCCACCGCCAACGTCCAGGAAGTTCGCTGGTTCACCGCCGTGCAGTTTAACAATGTCCATGGTGCCCATTGCCAGGCCCGCACCGTTAACCATACAGCCGATGTTGCCATCCAGAGCAACATAGTTCAGTTCCCACTGCGCAGCCTGAGATTCACGAGCATCTTCCTGGCTGTGGTCGCGCATTTCACGCAATTCTGGCTGACGGAACAGGGCGTTAGCATCCGCACCCAGTTTGCCGTCGAGGCAGATCAAATCACCTTCTTTGGTGACAACCAGTGGGTTGATTTCGATCAGTGCCAGATCGCGTTCCAGGAAGATATTCGCCAGACCCATGAAGATCTTGGTGAATTTTGCAACCTGCTTGCCGCTTAGACCCAGTTTGAAAGCCAGCTCACGGCCCTGATAAGGCTGTGGGCCTGCCAGTGGATCCAAAGCTACCTTGTGGATCAGGTGTGGCGTTTCTTCGGCCACTTTCTCGATTTCCACACCGCCTTCGGTAGAGGCCATAAACACAACGCGACGTGAGCTGCGGTCAACAACGGCACCGAGATACAGCTCTTTATCGATGTCGGTTGCGGCTTCAACTAGGATCTGGTTAACCGGTTGGCCCTGCGCATCAGTCTGATAGGTCACCAGACGTTTACCCAGCCAGTGTTCAGCAAAAGCGCGAATATCTTCTTTGCTTTTAACCACTTTAACGCCGCCTGCTTTACCACGGCCGCCAGCGTGAACCTGGCATTTTACTACCCACGGGCCAGCACCGATCTTCGATGCAGCCTCTTCCGCTTCACGCGGGGTGGAACAAGCAAAGCCTGTAGGGGCAGGAAGGCCATAGCGCAGAAACAGCTGTTTCGCTTGGTACTCGTGTAAATTCATGATGTTCTATCCATTGATTTCAGTAGGTTGCAGAGCAGAAACTCCTGCCCTGCACTTATATTTACCACGCCTTTAACAAAGAGGTGTTAAATCCTAGACGTCCAACAGCAGACGAGATGGATCTTCCAGCATTTCTTTGATGGTCACCAGGAAGCCTACAGATTCACGGCCATCAATCAGGCGGTGATCGTAAGACAGGGCCAGGTACATCATTGGCTGGATAACAACCTGACCATTAACCGCCATTGGACGGTCTTTGATCGCGTGCATACCGAGGATCGCACTCTGCGGTGGATTGATAATTGGCGTTGACATCAGAGAGCCGAACACGCCACCGTTAGTTACGGTGAAGTTACCGCCGGTCATCTCTTGAACGGTCAATTTGCCATCGCGGCCTTTAATAGCCAGCTCTTTGATTTTCTTCTCAATATCTGCCATGCCCAATGTATCAACATCGTGCAGAACCGGGGTAACCAGTCCACGTGGCGTAGATACTGCAATGCTCACATCGAAATAGTTGTGGTAAACCACGTCGTCGCCATCGATTGAAGCATTGACTTCAGGGAAGCGCTTGAGCGCTTCAACAACGGCTTTCAGGTAGAACGACATAAAGCCCAGACGCACGCCGTGGCGCTTCTCGAAGCTTTCACCATACTGCTTGCGCAGATCCATGATTGGCTTCATGTTGATTTCGTTAAATGTGGTCAACATGGCGGTGCTGTTTTTCGCTTCCAGCAGACGTTCGGCTACGCGTTTACGCAGGCGAGACATCGGCACGCGTTTTTCACTGCGAGAACCCAGTGAAGGCGCGGCGGCAGCTGGCTGAGCTTCTGCCGGTGCTGCTGCAGGAGCGGCGGCCGGTTTGTCATTGCCTTTTTTGGCGATGTGCTGCTCGATGTCTTCACGAGTCAGACGACCACCCACACCGGTACCTTTAATTGCGCTGGCATCTAAAGAATGCTCGGCGATCAGGCGGCGGATGGCCGGGCTGAGCGCGTCGCTGCTTTCGTCATCCAGTGCTGCGGTGTGACGATCAGAAGGCGTAGACTCCTTCGTTGCACTTTTTTCCTGGCTTGGTTTGCCAGAGCTGTCTCCCGGACGCAGACGAGCCAGAAGCTGTTTGGACAACACAGTCGAACCTTCTGCTTCCAGAATGCTGTCCAGAATACCGGCTTCACTTGCCGGAACTTCCAGCACCACTTTGTCAGTTTCGATTTCAACCAGAACTTCATCACGCTCAACGCTGTCGCCAGGTTTTTTATGCCAGGTCGCAACCGTCGCATCCGCAACGGATTCAGGTAGGTCAGGGACCAGAATATCTACGCTACTCATTAATCTATCCTTATTTGTCCCTTGGTCATGGCAGTCGCATTGGCGTTTGCTACGATTGCTGCTGCAATGACCTCGGGTAAATTACAAAATTAAACGACTATTTAAGGTTCAGCGCGTCGTTAACCAGATCTTGCTGTTGCTTCTGGTGAACTGACATATAGCCTACGGCAGGAGAGGCAGATGCCGGACGTCCCGCGTAGCGTAAAGAGGCACCGTAAGGTACAACTTCACGGAAATTGTGCTGACTGCAATACCATGCGCCCTGGTTGAGCGGCTCTTCCTGACACCAGACGAAATCTTTTACATGCGCATACTGCTCGATCACGCCCTGCACGGCCTTGTGTGGGAACGGATAAAGCTGCTCAATACGAATGATTGCGACGTCGGTTTGTTCATTTTTGCGACGTTGCTCCAGCAAATCATAATAGACCTTACCGGAACACATCACGACGCGTTTGACGCCTTTCGGATCCAGCTCGTCGACTTCACCAATCGCTGGCAGGAAGCTGCCGTTGGCCAGTTCGTCGAGGCTAGACACCGCCAGCGGATGACGCAGCAGTGATTTAGGCGACATGACGATCAGCGGACGACGCATACCACGCAGCGCCTGGCGGCGGATCATGTGGTAGACCTGAGCCGGCGTAGACGGGATACAAACCTGCATATTTTGCTCGGCACAAAGTTGCAGATAGCGCTCAAGGCGCGCGGATGAGTGCTCCGGCCCCTGCCCTTCATAGCCGTGCGGCAGCAGCATCACCAGGCCACACATGCGGCCCCATTTCTGCTCGCCGGAGCTGATAAACTGGTCGATAACAACCTGTGCACCGTTGGCAAAGTCACCAAACTGCGCTTCCCAGATAGTCAGAGTGCGCGGTTCAGCGGTTGCATATCCGTATTCAAAGGCCAGAACGGCTTCTTCCGACAGCACGGAGTCCCAGACGTTGAACACGCCCTGACTGTTGTGAATGTTGGAAAGAGGCACGTAGACCGAACCGTTTTTCTGGTTATGGATCACCGCGTGACGGTGGAAGAAGGTACCGCGACCGGTATCTTCACCAGACAGACGGATTGGAATGCCTTCATCAACCAGCGTAGCGTAGGCCAGATTCTCGGCGCCGCCCCAGTCGAACAGTTTTTTGCCTTCAGCCATGTCCTGACGATCGCCGTAAATCTTGGCGACGCGAGACTGCATTTCGATGGCTTCTGGAACGCTGGAAACGCGGCGAGCCAGTTCCTGCAAGCGTTTTGGCTCCACGGTAGCGGGATAAGCTTCGTCCCACTCGTGGTTCAGATACGGTGACCAGGTGAAGGTGTGCATGTCGTTTGGACGCCATTCGTCCACCACACACTCACCGGCATCCAGCGCGTCACGGTAAAGATTAACCATTTCCGTGGCGTCTTCAAGGCTGGCAACACCTTGTTCGGTCAGGATATCTGCATAAAGCTTACGCGGCGTCGGATGCTTTTTGATCTTCTGATACATCAGAGGCTGAGTTGCGCTTGGCTCATCGGCCTCGTTATGGCCATGACGACGGTAGCAAACCAGATCGATCATGACGTCACGTTTGAAGGTGTTACGGAAATCCAGTGCCAGGCGGGTCACGAAGGCAACCGCCTCAGGATCATCGGCATTGACATGGAAAATAGGTGCCTGCACCATTTTCGCGATATCAGTACAGTATTCCGTAGAACGCGCATCTTTCGGGTTAGAGGTAGTGAAACCCACCTGGTTGTTGATCACGATACGCACGGTACCGCCCACTTCATAACCACGAGCCAACGACATGTTCAGGGTTTCCTGAACTACGCCCTGGCCGGTAATGGCCGCATCACCATGAATGGTGATTGGCAGAACCATGTTGCTGCGCGCCTCGTCGAGACGATCGCGACGGGCACGAACGGAACCGATAACCACCGGGCTGACGATCTCGAGGTGCGACGGGTTAAACGCCAGCGCCAGGTGAACCATACCGCCTTCGGTTTCAACGTCAGACGAGTAGCCCATGTGATATTTCACATCGCCGGTACCCAAATGCTCTTTATGCTTACCTGAGAATTCATCAAACAGGTCTTGGGGCTTTTTACCCAGCACGTTGATCAATACGTTCAGACGGCCACGGTGCGCCATGCCCAAAACCACTTCACGCGTGCCGTTTTTACCAGCATGGCGGATCATGTCTTTGAGCATAGGGACCAGAGCATCACCACCTTCCAGAGAGAAGCGCTTGGCTCCCGGGAATTTTGCGCCCAGATAGCGCTCAAGACCTTCGGCGGCGGTAAGTTCTTTTAAGAAGGTTTTCTTCTCTTGCTCGGAAAACTTGGCACGGCCAACCACAGATTCGATGCGCTGTTGGATCCAGCGTTTTTCATCGGTATTAGTGATGTGCATGTACTCGGCGCCAATTGATCCGCAGTAGGTCTGCTTCAGCGCTGCGTAAAGTTCACCCAGCTGCATGGTCTCTTTGCCGATAGCAAACGAGCCAACGTTGAAGGTCTCCTGGAAATCAGCTTCTGACAGATTATGGTAAGCCGGATCCAGATCAGCCACAGTTTCCTGTTGCCATAATCCCAGTGGATCGAGGTTAGCATTCTGGTGACCACGGAAACGGAAGGCGTTAATAAGCTGCAACACCTTAACCTGTTTCGCATCGGTTTGCGGGTCGCTGATAGCGGAGTTATAGCGCGAGGCGTCTTTCGCCAGGCGGCGGAAGTAGTCTCGCGTTTGTGAATGGAGTTGTTCTGGTTTGACACCGACTGTCGGTAGCTGTTTGAAAATTGAACGCCAGCTATCGTCAACGGAACCAGGATCTGTTAAATAATCTTCATAGAGCTGCTCTATGTAAGACTGGTTCGCGCCCGCCAGATAGGAGGAATCCAGCCAGGCCTTCATTGCGCCGTTCTGCATCGTGATCCCTTAAGCTTTGAAAGCTTTAGATTTCGCCGTGGTTAATAAAATCACCGTGGTACTTTTAGATGCTGAAAGTCAAACATCCAGGTAAGACGGTTTTCCATACAACAGTTCACTCAACGGACAGAAATGATGTCCTGTCATCGGGTCAAGGAACCTCCAAAAGCGGGCGCGTTCACGCTGTGCTCCGGCTTTTGGCGTTTCCCTGCAATGTTGCTAATTATGCCTGTTAACCTGAGAAAATTATTGCTCTTTATCCTGAAATTTCATCAAGTTAATGATAGACAACGTGTATATTTTGTTGCGTAAATGTTACACCCTATTCCCTTAATATTAGCGGGAACCTGAGTTCCCGCTATTTTGCGTTTTTTTCTTAGGCGCCGCGCTGGAGCAGCATGGACTTGATATGCCCGATTGCTTTAGTCGGGTTTAGCCCTTTAGGACATACGCTGACACAGTTCATGATACTGTGGCAGCGGAATACGCTGAAAGCATCGTCGAGGTTATCAAGGCGCGATTGCGTTTCTGTGTCACGGCTATCAATAAGGAAACGATAGGCGGCAAGCAGGCCCGCAGGTCCAACAAACTTGTCAGGGTTCCACCAGAATGACGGGCAAGACGTTGAGCAACAGGCGCACAGAATACACTCGTACAGGCCATCCAGCTTTTCACGCTCTTCCGGCTGCTGCAGGTGCTCACGCGCCGGAGGATTAGTACCGTCGTTAATCAGGTATGGCTTGATCTTCTCGTACTGCTTGTAGAATTGCCCCATATCGACCACCAGATCGCGGATAACCGGCAAGCCTGGCAGAGGACGAATAACAATTTTCTTACTGCCGTTACGCAGAGCAGATACCGGCGTGATACAGGCCAGACCGTTTTTACCGTTCATGTTCAGACCGTCAGAGCCGCAAACGCCCTCACGGCAGGAGCGACGAAACGACAGCGTCGGGTCTTGCTCTTTCAACTGGATAAGCGCATCCAGCAGCATCATGTCGTGGCCTTCGCCGACCTCCAGCACATAGTCTTTCATGTAAGGAACGTCGTCTACGTCCGGGTTATAGCGATAAATCGAAAATTCGAGTTTCATTTATATGCTCCTGATCACCGGCCTAGTAGGTACGTGCTTTCGGCGGGAATGCCGCGCGCAGCTTAGGCTGCATGTTCACCTCACGGCGAGTCATGCTTTCGGTTTCCGGTTGGTAAAGCGTATGGCATAACCACTGCGCGTCATCACGATCCGGGAAGTCGAAGCGGCTATGTGCGCCACGGCTCTCAGTACGATAGTTAGCCGATACCGCTGTAGAGAATGCCACTTCCATCAGGTTATCCAGTTCCAGGCACTCGATACGTTGAGTGTTGAACTCGGTTGATGTATCGTCGAGACGGGCATGCTGCAAACGTTCGCGGATCACTTTCAGATCTGCCAGACCTTTCGCCATCGCATCACCTTCGCGGAATACCGAGAAGTTATTCTGCATGCAGGCTTGCAGGTCTTTACGAATTTGCACCGGATCTTCACCAGAGCGAGTGTTGTTCCAACGATTCAGACGCTCCAGGGAGAAGTCGATATCTGACTGGCTAGCGTTGCGGACTTCGCCCTGCTCCTGCAATGACTCTTGCAGATGCACCCCTGCCGCGCGGCCAAAGACCACCAGGTCAAGCAGTGAGTTTCCACCCAGACGATTAGCACCATGAACCGACACGCAGGCAATTTCGCCTACCGCGAACAGGCCAGGGATAACTTCATCTTCACCTTTCGCGTTAACCCGCAGCGCCTGACCGGTATATTTAGTCGGAATACCGCCCATCATGTAGTGACAGGTAGGAATTACCGGGATCGGCTCTTTGATAGGGTCAACGTGCGCAAAGGTGCGCGAAAGCTCAAGAATGCCCGGCAGGCGAGATTCCAGAACTTCTTTACCTAGGTGATCAAGTTTCAGTTTAACGTGCGGACCCAGAGGGCCGTCGCAGCCGCGACCTTCACGAATTTCGATCATGATAGAACGCGCAACCACATCACGACCCGCCAGGTCTTTGGCGTTTGGCGCATAACGCTCCATGAAGCGTTCGCCATCCTTATTAAGGAGATAACCGCCTTCACCACGACAGCCTTCGGTGACCAGAACGCCCGCACCAGCAATGCCGGTCGGGTGGAACTGCCACATTTCCATATCCTGCACTGGCACGCCCGCACGCAGAGCCATGCCTACGCCATCACCGGTATTAATGTGGGCGTTGGTCGTTGACTGATAAATACGGCCCGCGCCGCCGGTTGCCAGCACGGTCGCTTTCGCCTTGAAGTACACCACTTCACCGGTTTCGATACAGATAGCCGTACAGCCGGTGATAGCGCCGTCCTGATTTTTAACCAGATCCAGCGAATACCACTCCGAGAAGATAGTGGTATGGTTTTTCAGGTTCTGCTGATAAAGGGTATGCAACAGCGCGTGACCGGTACGGTCGGCCGCTGCCGCTGTACGTGCCGCCTGCTCGCCGCCGAAGTTTTTCGACTGGCCGCCAAACGGACGTTGATAAATTTTGCCGTTGTCTAAACGGGAGAAAGGCAGTCCCATGTGCTCAAGCTCGAGAATGGCTTCTGGCCCGGTGTTGCACATATATTCGATGGCATCCTGGTCGCCGATATAGTCGGAACCTTTAACGGTGTCATACATATGCCATTCCCAGTCATCATCATGGGTATTGCCCAGAGCAACGGTAATACCGCCCTGTGCAGAAACCGTGTGCGAACGGGTTGGGAACACTTTGGAAATCAGTGCACACGACATGCCTAACTGTGAAATTTGTAATGCAGCGCGCATACCGGCGCCACCCGCACCGATTACGACAGCATCAAACTCTCTGACTGGCAGATTCATTTACTACGCTCCCCACACAACTATTGTTCCATAAAGTAGATAAACCACCAGAGTGACGACGATGGCGAGTTGAAGCACCAGACGTACTGCCAGGTTTTTGACATAGTCAGTTAACACCTGCCACATCCCGATCCAGGCGTGAACCAGAATCGACAGCAATGTCAGCAAGGTGAATACTTTTGTAATGGAAGAGGCAAAGAAGCCGTGCCAGACTTCGAAATTAATGTCTCGGGCCATAACGACAAAGCCCAATATATAGAGGATGTAGAGAGTGATTACGATAGCTGATGCGCGCACCAGCAGCCAGTCATGAACGCCATTACGTCCCAATGCAGAAACATTGTTAACCATACTTTATTTACCCTACGAATACGGCAGCAAGAATTGACAACAGCACGGTAATCCCGATGGCAATGTATGCCGACAGTTTACCGACAGCCAAACTCTCTTCGATGACGCCGAAGTCCATCAGCAGGTGGCGAATTCCGCCGCATACGTGATAGGCAAGAGCGGTGAGGATCCCCCAAAATATGAACTTGACGAAGAAGCTGTTCATAATTTCGGCAGCATGCGCGAATCCTTCCGGGGAGGAAAGAGACGTACCAAGCAACCAAAGGAGGATACCGACAGCAACGAAGGTTATTACGCCGGAGACGCGGTGTAAGATGGACGCTATCGCAGTAACGGGAAACCGGATCGTTTGCAGATCCAGATTGACAGGTCTTTGTTTTTTCACGGTTTTGCCCACACAGCCCTTAGAGCCTGTTCATAAACATCCTGCGGGGTACAGCAAAGCAAAAAAAGCGGCAAAGCCGGTTTACACATTAACTCAGTAAAGAGGCGATTTGTGCTTGTTTTAACACAGCAGACCGAGCGCAGTACGTCTTGAATGGCGCTTATTATTTTCCTTCCTCCGGCCTGGGCAGAAATCAGACAGCGTTAAGAGCCAAAGGCCCTTCACGTCACGCGCTCAAACATCGACATCCACTGTGCTTAAACGGCGCGTTCTATTTAACGCTGGGTGCTCCTACTACAGGGTGTTCCGGAGACCTTGGAGGAGTATAGGAGGATCACATTCCTATTACAATTCCCCTACAAAATGTTTGGTCACTTTTCTGCGAAACAGTGATTTGCGTCGCATTTTTCATATTATACACAAAATAAATTATCTTGTTTGACACTGTGCTAACATTTCTATTACAAATTACAACAAGGTTCATCCTTGAGATTTACTCCAGATCAACACATCCGCTTCCCTGCGACGCCGAGTTGTGCAAAAGTGTAGCTCGTGTATGCCCTCATACTTGTCGTAGGTACTGAGCAAAGATATCTGATCAATAACAACAATGAAAGGCCGCCTGGCCGCCATAAACTGCTCGCAGTGGCAGTAACACGGCTTCGCATTACGCCCACATTTGGCGCAGCGATGACCTCACATAATAACGGCGGAGATAGCACACAGGCAGTACCGGGTTCTGCAACCAGACCAAGGACAGAGTTGTTAGAGATTATTAAAATAAGGCGCTAAGGAGACTGTAAATGGCTGATAAGAAAGCGACACTTACCCTACAGGGTCATGATCCTATTGAACTCGACGTGCTATCAGGCACGCTGGGCCAAGACGAGATTGACATTCGCCCCCTCGGCTCAAAAGGATATTTCACTTTTGACCCTGGCTTTACCTCTACCGCATCCTGCGAATCTAAAATTACTTACATTGATGGCGATGAAGGCATTCTGCTTCACCGCGGATTCCCGATTGACCAATTGGCAACGGAATCAAACTATCTGGAAGTGTGCTACTTGCTGCTGCACGGCGAGCCACCAACGCAGAAAGAGTATGAAGAATTTAAAACGACGGTAACGCGCCACAGCATGATCCACGAGCAGATTACCCGTCTGTTTCACGGCTTCCGTCGCGACTCGCACCCAATGGCCGTTCTGTGTGGCGTGACCGGCGCACTGGCTGCGTTCTATCACGACTCCATTGACGTTGAAAACGAGCGTCACCGTGAAATCGCCGCGTTCCGCCTGCTGTCGAAAATGCCGACCGTAGCGGCCATGTGCTACAAGTACTCCATTGGACAACCATTTGTTTATCCTAAGAATGATCTGTCCTATGCCGGTAACTTCCTGCACATGATGTTCGCTAGGCCGTGTGAAGAATATGTGGTTAACCCAGTGCTTGAAAAAGCCATGGACCGCATTCTTATCCTGCACGCCGATCACGAGCAAAACGCATCGACCTCTACCGTACGTACTGCGGGTTCTTCGGGCGCTAACCCGTTTGCCTGTATCGCCGCGGGCATCGCCTCGCTATGGGGACCGGCACACGGTGGTGCCAACGAAGCCTGCCTGAAAATGCTCGAAGAAATCAGCACCGTTGATCACATCCCTGAGTTTGTACGCCGTGCGAAGGACAAAAATGACTCCTTCCGCCTGATGGGCTTTGGCCATCGTGTGTACAAAAACTACGATCCGCGTGCGACCGTGATGCGTGAAACCTGCCACGCCGTGCTGGAAGAGCTGAACATGAAGGACGACCTGCTGGAAGTGGCTATGCAGCTTGAGCATATCGCTCTCAACGACCCGTACTTCATCGAACGTAAACTCTATCCGAACGTGGACTTCTACTCAGGTATCATCCTGAAAGCAATGGGAATTCCTTCCTCAATGTTTACCGTTATCTTCGCGATGGCGCGTACCGTTGGCTGGATTGCCCACTGGAACGAAATGCACGACGATGGAATTAAAATCGCGCGCCCACGTCAGCTGTACACCGGCTACGCCAAGCGTGAATTTAAATCTAAGGTCGGCCAGAAATAATTAACGCAACGAAGTAATTAAATAATAGTAAATAAGCCTCTTGAAAGCTGAATGACAGCAAGTAAAGAGGCTTTTATTTTGATAATTTAAAGAAACGATAATTTTATTTTCAGTACAAAAATAAGCGTTCCTTGCTACTTTATTTTCCCCTTTCAGCCGCATAATTGGCCCTTAATACTTTTCTGGGGAAAGAAAAATGTCCGAAATGGGTATAATAGACACATTATCAGCAACTAAGCTGGCCCTGATTAAGGAACTTGAAAAAAAGTCACCTAATGATATCTTTGCAGACTATATGGATGCCTGTGGCCCCAAGCCTTCGAGTAAAACGATAGAATCAAACGCGCCTGCCAAGGATCAGGTACTGGTTGGGATTAAAGAGCCTCCCTTAAAAAATGTGCCTACAAAAGAAATCAAAGTAAGAGACAAATATCCTGTTCAAACTGAAAGTTCTTCAGAAAATAAGAATCTGAAATTGGCAGAAGGAGAAATGCCTAGCTTTTCAAAAGCACTTGCAATTTTCAAAGCTAAAGAAGAAGAAGAAAGTATAAGGCAGAAAGGACTTTTAAAAACGCAAGTCAATAGCTGTAAGATCCCAAGAGCAAAGCTGAAAATAAATAGCGAACTAAATGATATTAAACCTCCTATTAAGGACCCTTTAACTGAGGAGAATACGCTGCCTAAAATAGTAGGTTTCAAGCTGAACGCTGATAATATTTCCAGGCTATCACAAATTAAGGCCAATGTTGATGAGACTGCCAAAAAGCCTGTGAATTTTTCATTACTGGATGAAATAGAGAAATCTCCTTTTGAAATTGAAAAAAACACTACTGACCAACAGGCCCCAGAGCCTCCGGTTCGCAAATATTTTGGTGTTTCAGAAAATGGCGAACCTCAAGATGAAACAGCCGAAAGTTTAGCAAAGAAACTAGATGATACTGAAAAGAATAGAGAATGGGATAAAATGTACGACGCTATCGATGAACTTTTCACCGGTGCCTGTGGAGGTCTGGGCCTGAGCGAATCTCAGGTTAACGTTTATGAAAACTTCATTTTATATTTATATGCCAAGCCAAATGAAAGGCTCTATGGTAATTTAGAGAAACTTACTATAGCAGGCAAGTCTCAAGATTTAGTTAAGTTGGTTCAACTGGAAAATACAACGGTGAGCGAGCGAAATAATAATAATCGATCCGCCACACCGGAAATAATGTGGAAAATCCCCGCCAGGCTTTTAGAAATTTGCGTTGCTCAATCGAATAAAATTGACCTAGAAAATAATCTTGATGCGAGTGCTAAAACCAACATCGCCGAAAATCCTGGTAACAAAGAAAAAAAGGCGAATGGATTAAGTAAAGATGAAAACATCGCTAATTACATGAGTGACACCCCTAATAATATTGATGAATTTATTACAGCCTCAAATAGATTTATCGAGCAAGCAGAATTAGATTGCTACATTGGGAAAATTAACCGCGAAAACGTTGAAAGAAATAATAAAAATGCACCGCAATTTCACGGCGCTTGGGCACCCATTAAAATAAATAAGGATGCTGGAGCTAGCTACAAATTTGATGCTAATAAAACCATAGGTTTGTTCAATAATCCTAGATCGCAAATTGCTCATTTTTCGCCAATTTTATTAGGTGATCACTGGTATTTATTTGGCACTTTTTATGCAAACGATGTAAAACATGCCCTAGTTTATGACAGTAATCGTAGTATAGAAAAACAAGCAGATCAGAATTTTTTCAGAAAATTAACTCAATATTGCTCAGTTAAACAAGAGCTTATTATCATTTCTGAAAATTTGCAGGAAAACTCACCTAATGCCTGCGGACTCTTTGTGATAAACGCAATGTTGGAAATCAATAATGAGAAAAATGGAAATTATGAAGACGCCTTGAATAAAGCAAATAAAGCCTATCTTGATAAAGATAAAGCATCTCAAGAGAATTATAATCTTACAGGAAGGCAAGAACTGCTGCGCATAGCGAATGAAGAATTTATACAGTTAAACGCCGTGGTTTAAACCACAACGTTTACCATCGTAATGCCCACGGAAATGCCAGATCATGTCTGGCATCCTTGACAGTAAAAGAACGGGCGAGTTGAAACGCTAGTTTTCACTATCTTTTCACTGCATCGTTCGCAGGGCTTGCCTTCTCTGGCAAAAACCTTGAAACGGAACATTGCGCCATGGTGAACATTTTCATCCATCGTTCCGCGCATGGCGTAAGAGTGTCGAGCAATCGACAAGCAGGCATCGGCAAGGGAATCTAACTGAGTGTCACTGAGATCTGATGGCCTGTGCGATGGCAGCAGCCTGGCCAGCCAAAGAATTTCAGCACGCAGGTAGTTGCCTAATCCGGCCAGGAAAGCCTGATCCAGCAGCATACCGCCCAGCTGGCGATTATAAAAACGTTTCGAGGTTAGCCGCGCCCTGACTTGCTCAGTGGTGAGATTCGCATCTAACACATCTGGCCCGATGCGCTGCAAAAATGGATGTTGATAGACCTCTTCCGTTGGCCAGATTTCAATATCTGAAGCACTATAAAGAAGGATTGCGCTGTCTGGCGTGGCAATTTTAACCCGCAGTGATCGCTTGCCGTGGTCAATCACGTCACCTGGATTAAACACGCGCCAGATACCGTACAGCTGATTATGGCTATACAGCGTAAGGTCGTTGCTAAAATGCGTTAACAGCGCTTTTCCACGGGTCTCAATCCCCTTGACCCGCTGGCCAATCAGCGATGGCTGATACGGTTGCAGTTTTGGAAAAGCAAACCAGACATCGGTAAGCGGTTTATCGACCACGGCTTGTTCAAGCTGATCCGCTGCCCGGCGAATTTCTGGACCTTCAGGCATTAATGAGTTGCTCCTTCTGCTACTGCCAAATCGTGTTCGGTATGTAAGGTGATTGCTATTGTCAATTCAAGGGCTTTGAGCAAAGTTTTTTCCGCCATACTGGCACTCCCCGGATGCCGAGCCGCCTGTTCAGGCAGATAAGGGACATGAATAAAACCGCCCTTCTCGATTTTGTTGTCGCCCTGCGCCATGCGGTGCAACAAGCCATACATCACGTGATTACAAACATAGGTGCCCGCCGTTTGGGACACCGACGCCGGGATCCCTGCCTCTCGCAGGCCGCTAACTAACGCTTTTATTGGCAATCGGGAGAAATAGGCTGCCGGACCATTCACAACAATTGACTGGTCCACCGGCTGTTGCCCCTCGTTGTCGGGGATACGTGCATCGTCAACATTGATAGCGACTCGCTCAATGCTGAAATCAGTACGACCACCGGCTTGGCCAACGCAAATCACCATCAGCGGATTGACCTCGTCGATAGCCAGGTTAAGTGCCTGTATCGCCTTGCCAAATACGCAAGGTAATTGCCTGACCACAAGGCTGACGCCCGATATATGCAAGTCTTGTAGTTTTCTGACCACTTCCCACGAAGGATTGACGCGCTCGCCACCAAAAGGCTCAAAACCGGTTACTAAAACTTTACGCATTGTTTTCCCCTGAGCGTGGGCACTGTGTTGCACCCGCTGTGCTAACGGCCACGACGACCCGTTGGAAGAAATCTGCACAGGGTCGCGCGGCACATTGGCGATTTTTATGGAGGTGACGACAACAAATTAGTTGGCTTTAACGTCGATATTTTTCTCGGCAAAGGCCGCACGAAGACTGCGAGCAAACTCTAACGCGTGCGCGCCATCGCCGTGCAGACACACCGTATCTGCCTGAACCGGAACGTTAACACCATCGCGACTCACCACATGTTTGTCGAGGATCATACTTAGCGTTTGCTCTAACGCCAGTTCATCGGTCTCAATCATCGCATCGGATTGGCTACGCGGCACCAGATTGCCATTACTCTGATAACGGCGATCGGCAAAGACTTCCTGACGAGTTTGCAGGCCAAGCCGTTCACCAGCGCGGATTAGCTCACTGCCAGCTAGTCCTACCAGCTTCAGGGAGGCATCCACATCGCGCACCGCGCGAGCAATCGCGTCAGATAATAGGGGATCGGTGGCAGCCTGGTTGTAAAGCATGCCGTGCGGCTTGACGTGAACCATCTTTCCGCCTTCGGCCCGAGTGATAGCAGCCAGCGCGCCGAGCTGGTAAACCACCTGCGCGTATACCGTTTCTGGAGGAAGCTGCATCGCGGTGCGGCCGAAGTTTTCCCGGTCAGGGAAGCTCGGATGCGCACCAATCGCCACGCCGTATTGAATTGCCCAGCGCACCGACTGACGCATGGTTTCAGCATCGCCAGCATGAAATCCGCAGGCAATATTGGCCGAGCTTACCAACTGCAACAGTGGCTCGTCGTTTTCACAGCCTTCGCCCAAATCAGCATTTAAATCAACGCGCATGCAGTCCCCACTTAATTTGTTCGATAAAGCGATTTTGTTCTTTGCTGGCAAACAGCGCCTCTTCCACCGAACATTTCACAAAGTGAACCGGCATGCCAAGGCGGATCTGCGCCAGATTATAGAGATCGGCTTCGATCACGCAGGCAATCCGCGGATACCCACCGGTCGTCTGCGCATCGGCCATCAACACGATGGGTTGGCCGCCATGAGGGACCTGCACCACACCGGGCACCAAACCGTGCGACAGCATTTCCCGCTTGGTATTACGCTTTAACTCATGGCCGTGTAAACGGTAGCCCATACGGTTGCTTTGCGGGCTAAGCTGCCACGCCGTACGCCAGAAAGAGTCGCGTGCGTCATCGCTGAACTCGTCGTATTCAGGCCCAGGAATGGCGCGGATGCGGTTTCCAAACAGTAACTGTTTGACGCCAATAGATTTCTTCGGTGGGTTTTTCGTCTTGCCCGCTGACAGAACGTCGCCATCTTTAAGCGTTCGGCCTTCAAAACCACCAAACCCCGCTTTGAGATCGGTACTGCGTGAATCAAGCACGAGCGGCACGTCGATACCGCCCGCCACCGTCAGATAGCTTCGCATGCCGCGAATTGGCGTTTTCAGGCTCAATACCTGGCCGGGTTTAACCGGGTAACACCAGCCGGTCCACAGCGACTCCCCGTCAAGCGTGGCGTGACTGCCTGCTCCGGTCAGGGCTATCCAGCCTTTTTTGGTAAATTCGACGCTGAACTGACCCAGTGTAATTTCAATTCCGGCGGCATTTTCATCATTACCCACCAGCAAATTGCCGATACGCAAGGCTGGCGCATCAAAAGCCCCGGATTGACTCACGCCCAGCTGGCGATAGCCATCACGGCCTAAATCTTGCACCGACGTTAACATCCCGGCACGTAAAATCTTTAACATACCCCCTCCTTCTGCGGCACAAAGCGTACCCGATCGCCGGGGCGTAACAAGGTGGGTAAACGGCTAGCGGGATCAAACATGGATAGCGGTGTATGGCCAATAAGCTGCCAGCCGCCTGGGGTGATTAAAGGATAAATTCCGGTCTGGCTGCCGCCGATACCCACGGTTCCTGCAGGCACGCTAAGCCGTGGCTCCGCGTGGCGAGGGGTTGCCAGCACGTCAGGCATGCCACCAAGATATGGGAATCCGGGCTGGAAACCCAGGAAATAAACGATGTATTCAGCGCCGCTATGGCATTCCACCACCTGACGCGCCGTCATGCCGGTATGGCTGGCAACGCCTTCGAGGTCGGGTCCACCTTTGCCGCCATAGACTACCGGGATTTCGATCAGACGCGACTCAGGTTCAAAAGAGCTACTCTCCTGCCACCAGCTTTGCAGGCTCTCAACCGCCTGCGAGGCATAGGTCTGGGGTTCCGTTAGCAAGACAGTTAAATTATTCATACCTGGAATGACTTCTTTGACGCCGGGCAAATCCACCACGCGCTGAGCCAATCCCCAAATTCGTTGCTGGCTCGCCAGTGATACCGGAGGCTCCAGCTCGAGAACGACGGCGCGTTCTCCTAACAAGTAACATCGTGCTCGTTGCACTTGATGACTCCTAAGCCACAGAATTAACAGAAGGTGAACGGTGAAAGCCAGAGATAAAGATAACGTTATTTAAACCACAGTGACAGACCCTAAGTGCCACCTGAAAAACTTAACTTCTCGAAGGTCAGGAGATGAACTGCTAGGCTGTAGGACAAAGACCGCCTGTGTGTCTGATGTTTCTGCAAAACTCTGCGTGCCCGGAAGGCGTTGATAAGCAGGGCGTTGCCTCTAAGAAAAGGAAGAAACAGTGAAAAAGACCTTTGGCGTTTTTTTTCCGCTTTATACCACTACATTGCTGATGCTGTTAGGCTCAGGCCTGCTCACCACCTACGTCTCCCTGCGTCTAAGCGCGATCCACGTTAGCGGTGCAATGATCGGTGCCATTATTGCCGCCAACTATATCGGGCTAGTGATCGGGGGCAAGGTCGGACACTTTCTGATTGCTCGCGTCGGACACATCCGCGCCTACGTTTCCTGTTCGGGGATCATTACCGCTGCCGTGATTGGACACGGGCTGACAGAGATTATTCCGGTGTGGGTCGTGCTGCGACTGATCATCGGTTTGTGCATGATGTGCCAATATATGGTGCTAGAGAGCTGGCTTAACGATCAATCAGATTCCAGCCAGCGCGGCGTGGTTTTCGGCTTTTATATGGCCGCATCTTATCTCGGCATGGCGCTGGGACAGGTCGTGCTGATGCTGCAAACCGGTCTCGGGATGAGCACGCTGTTAGTCATCGCACTGTGTTTTGCGCTCTGTCTGGTGCCCATCGCCCTGACCACTCGCACCAAGGTGGGTCATATGTCGCCCGCGCCCATGGAGCTAAAATATTTTATCGGCGCTATCCCCAAAGTGCTGGCGATTACCCTGGTGATTGGCATGATCGTCGGCTCGTTTTACGGCATGGCCCCGCTGTATTCCAACCAGCAGGGGCTTTCGACCCAGCAGACCGGCCTGTTTATGGCGTTGGCTATCTTCGCCGGACTGGTTGCGCAGTTCCCGTTGAGCTGGCTATCGGACCGCTACAATCGCAACCTGTTGATGCGCATTAACGCCCTGCTGCTGGCGCTCACCGCGGTGCCGCTGGCTATTTTCAGCCATATTTCTTTCCCACTGCTGCTTGCCGCTGGCTTTATCGTCAGCCTGATGCAATTTACGCTCTACCCACTGATTGTTGCATTGGCAAATGACATGATTGAGCCTGAGCGGCGGGTCTCGCTATCTGCCTGTTTATTGATGGCTTTTGGGGTCGGGGCCTGTATCGGGCCATTGGCCGTCGGCGCACTGATTGAGCCGCTGGGCGGCAATATTCTCTATGCCTTCTTTGCGCTTTGCGGTGTGGCTATTGTGGGGCTGAGCCGCAGTTCGGCAAAAGAACAGCAGACCCAAATGGCCGAAGATGCGCCGGTGCCGCATATCGCCATGCCCGACAGCCTGAGCAGCTCGCCGCTGTCTCCAGCACTGAACCCCAATATTGACGAACAGATGATCCACGATCAGATGCCAGCGCCAGAAATTGCCGAGCAAAATGATCCGGCGGTTGAGACAGACGCGGAGCCAGAGCTTCGTCCACAGGGCGCGGATCCGGACGCCGATACCGGCTTGCAACGGGCGTTTATCATGCTGGAGGACAGCGAGTCCCCTCCTTCGCAATCGCCGTTGGAGGAAGAGGAAGACGAGATAGATGCTGTGCAACACCAGGTCGCACAGCAGGGTCGATAGTTAACGCGGCTGATTAGGCGGGATTGTCAATATCGATAAAAGTCACATCCAAACCCTGCTCTGCGGCGAGCCATTCGCCCAGAGCTTTCACGCCGTAGCGCTCGCTGGCGTGGTGACCGGCGGCAAAGAAATGCAGCCCCATCTCGCGGGCAATATGAATGGTTTGCTCGGACACTTCGCCGGTAATAAACGCATCCACGCCAAAATCGGCAGCCTGCTGAATATAGCCCTGGCCGCCTCCGGTACACCAGGCTACGCGGCGGATTTCCTGCGGACCGCCCTCGGCGCTGTGCAACACTTTACGCCCCAGCTGCTGCTCGATTTTCTGATGAAAAGCCTCGGCTGGCACAGCGACCGGCAGCTTACCGTAAGGCACCAGCGGCATGATTTCACCCAGTACGTTTATTCCCAGCAGGCGGGCAAGCTGGGCGTTATTGCCTAATTCTGGATGTGCATCCAACGGCAGGTGATAACCGTAAAGATTGATATCATTGGTTAGCAAGGTTTTCAGGCGAGTGCGCTTCATCCCCCTTACCGCTACCGGTTCGTTTTTCCAGAAATAGCCATGATGGACGATAATCGTGTCAGCGCCATGCTCGAGCGCCGCATCCAGCAGTTTCTGGCTGGCGGTTACGCCGGTGACGATACGCTTAACATCGCTGCCGCCTTCCACTTGTAAACCATTCGGCGCGTAATCCTTGAAGGTATGCACCGCCAGTTTCTGATCGATTAACTTTTCCAACTCAATATTGTTCATCACACTTTTCCAGTTTGTCCGATGCCAGCTTCGCGCCAGACGATTAAAAAACGGCTACCAAAGCTCTCAGACCGTCTAAAAGGTCTGGCTATCGCCCTGCTGCATAAAGATAAAGTTTACGCCGAGGTGATTGCCCTGTTCAAGCTGACGCATGATTTCAGCCCGCGGATCGGCTCCCGCCATCAGGCTGGGTTTGATATGGCTGATCACAACTTTCAGCCCTTTCAATGCGCCTTCACCTCCCGCGTACTGCTGCAGATGAGCCAGCTCGCCGAGCAATAATGCCGGGGTCAGATGACCAAACAGTTGTCCATCGGGGATACCATTGGGGAAGGAGGTTTCAATAATCATCCCTTTCAGTCGATGCTGTCTGACCTCTTCGCCCAACACACGCCAGATAGCGTCAAGATCGCGGGATTTTTCCTGCTTATCAGCACCGGTATCACCAAAGAAGGCGAAGGACTCCTGTGTTTTTGCACTGGCTGCGGTGCTTATCAGCAGCATCGATGAACTCACGCCACCGTGGCTAAGCGGGTACATCACGCCGTTCAGCCCCACATTGGCCAATGAAAAACGCTGCCCGAACCGTTGTGCATTAAGACGGTATGTTCCAAGCCGCTGGCCACTGCCGGAATCGCTGAAATTCGGCCACACCTTCCAGTTAAAATAGTATTGCCGCAGGACGCCGATAGTCTCGTTCGAGCCGTAAACAGGTTTTTTACTGTCCTGCGGTGAGGAAATAATTAAACCGGCGAGGTGATCGAGATGACCATGGCTGATGAAATAACCGCTGATAAGATTTCGGAAAACCGCACCCTGTGGGGTAAGTGGTGCGGAGTTTTCAACCGTCACATCGGGGAAGCTGCCCTTCTCCAGCGCCTTGCTGATGCCGGGCAACACCGATCCGGCATCCAGTGCCAGAAACTGCTTTTGCGAGTCGCTGCGGATTAGGTAGGAGGTAAGATTGCCCTCCTCAACACCGCCGTGAACGCCCAGGGCAACCACCTGAAAACCGGCGCTGGCGCTAAAGGCCCAACCTAATCCTGCCGCCAATACACCGGCTCTAATCCATTTGTTTGCACGCAAACTTGCCGTATTCCGAGATCCTGAGTTCATCACATCGCTCCATGTCGTGCTGAAAGGCGATCAGGACCGCAGCCCTAATCCTCTGGCTGAGCACGACGCTTGGCTTCCTCAAAGGCCGCCAGCGTATCCTTACGCGCCCGAGCGTGGTCGATAATCGGATGGGGGTAGTCTAGCACGCGCTTATGTTTCTCGGCCCATCGATGTGGCTGATGAATATCTTTCTCCGGCACCTCAGCTAACTCGGGGATCCAGGCCTTGATGAAACGCCCCTGTTTGTCGAAACGCTCGCCCTGAGTGGTCGGATTAAAGATGCGGAAATATGGCGCAGAGTCAGTGCCGGTAGAGGCGCTCCATTGCCAGCCGCCGTTGTTGGCCGCCAGATCGCCGTCAAGCAGCTGCGACATAAAATAGCGCTCACCCAGACGCCAGTCGATCAGCAAATCTTTAACCAGAAAACTCGAGACAATCATCCGCAGTCGGTTGTGCATCCAGCCAGTGGCATTAAGCTGGCGCATTGCTGCATCCACGATGGGATAGCCGGTTTTACCCTGTTGCCAGGCGGTTAATTCTTCCGGTGCATCGCGCCAGCGCACGCCTTTCGTCCAGTCGACAAACGGCTGATGCTTACACAGTGACGGCCAGTTCGCCAGCAGATGACGATAAAACTCACGCCATACCAGCTCGTTGAGCCAGCTAAAGGCACCGCTGTCGGTTTTCTCAAGCAAATGAGGATGTTCGGTACGCAGGCGGTTGAAGCACTGACGCGGGGAGAGGACGCCTATCGCCAAATAAGGAGACAACGTGCTGGTCCCGTCAATCGCCGGCAGATCTCGCTGTTCAATATAATCTTGAACATTTTCGCGACAGAAACGTCGCAGGCGATCGCGCGCAGCGTCTTCGCCAATAGGGAAATCGTCGCCGATGTCCTGATGCGGATAATCAAACGATTTGATCTTTTCTTCAGGCCCCTGATGGGCTCTTTTGCGTGGGTGCGGAGCGGGCAAGGAGCGAGTATCCGACTCACTTAAACGCTGAAGAAAAGCGCGTCGAAACGGCGTGTAGACCTTATACATTTCGCCGCTGCCGGTCGTCACTGAACCGGGTGGCAGCAGCAGGCTGTCATCAAAACGGTGAATGAGCAGATCGGATGATAGCGATTTGTCGACTGTGGCGTCACGTTTGACCTCGTTGATTTCAACCTGATTATTATAGAAAAGGGCGTCAACCTGCTGTTCTTTAGCAAATTTCCCTAGCCACTTAACGCTGTCGGAAAACAGATCACACTGATGATAAAACAGCGGGATCCCGCGCTCTTTCAGCGCAGACTGTAAGGCCAGCAAATGCTGATAGATAAACGTTGCCTGGCGGGGAGCCATATTGTGCTTGCGCCACTGCCCTGGCGTCGCGATAAAAACTGCGATAACGCTGGCATTAACATCTTCGCAGGCGGCGGAAAGCGCACGGTTATCGGTCACGCGTAAATCGTTACGAAACCAGACCAGATGGGTGGTCATAACAAAACAGTCCTTATACGTTTAATGTCCATAGCGTAAGCGCAATGCCTCGGGATACGGTTCGAAATAGCGCTGCTGCTGTAAATAGGCATCAGGATATTCATGCATGTAGTGCTTGAGCAGAGTGATCGGTGCCAGAAGTGGCTGCATTCCCTGACGATAATGGTCGATCAGCTGCGTCAATTCCTGACGCTGCCCGCTGCTAAGCTGCTTGCGGAAATAGCCCTGCACGTGCATCAATACGTTGGTGTGATTACGGCGTGTTGCCCTGTGGCTCATCAAATGCATCAGCCGATTGCGGTATTCAATAAAATACTCGTCCAGCGAGGCCCACTTGTCCATTGATGCAACAAAACGCCCAAGGTCGCGATATTCAGGCTGAGAATGCGCTAACAGCGAGAGCTTATAGCGGCTGTGGAAAGCCATCATTTTGCCGCGCGTCAGGCCCGACTGGCGCAACATTTTTAGCTCATAAAGTGCGAACACGCGCTCCACAAAATTCTCGCGCAGTAGCGGATCGTTAAGGCGTCCATCTTCTTCAATCGGCAACCACGGCAGCTGTTTTTGCAGTTCGGCAGTATAAATACCGACACCGCTTTTACTGTTGTCCTTGCTGTTTTCGCGATAAACACGCACCCGCTCCATGCCACAGCTAGGGGATTTAGCACAAAGGATATAGCCACAAAGATGATCCAGCGCGGCAACGCGCTGCTCAGAATAGGTCTGCATTTTTTCAGTCAAATCGACGTCGGCGTCGTTGCTGAACTGCATGCGCACGCTGTCTTTTGTTTGAACCAGCCGCAATGCGGGGCGAGGTGTAGGCAAGCCAATTGCCATTTCAGGGCAGATGGCCTCAAAGCGGACGTAAGGAGCAAGTTGCTCGACGGCAAAGGCCAGGCGTTTGTGTCCGCCATCAAAACGAACCTTCTCTCCCAGCAGGCAGGCGCTGATCCCAATCGGAATTTGTTCACTCATTGGCGACTCCTGGCGGTGTGACTTTAATGGCTTTGTAAAATGTACAAAGCCCTATCTAAAGTTATACAAAAAATGGTATTTGTACAAGTTTTCACACGCAATCAGGCACAGCAAAATGTCTGAAAACAAAAAAACCAGCCGTTTTTACGGGCTGGTTATTTTGGAGTTTGAGGATCCTGGTCAGCTATACAAGCTAATCATATGAATAGATTAGTAAAAATATTGCCCGGCCATTTCAACCTGCGCTAGCCAGAGGGGTTTATCACTGGTTTGCGCCCAGGCGCGATACAGCGAACTGTAAAAACGCGCGCGGTCGGAACGAAACAACATCACCGGCAGGGCAAAAATGCCGATAAGTATGACGGCCGCACGGCGCACAAACAGGCGAGACAGTGAGTATGGGGTGTAGTCAGACATGGTAGTTCTCCAAAACGGCCAGTCTGAGGGTCCATAACGTCATCAAGGACTAAGACTGGGAAAATACATAGATGGTTTATTGAACAAATATTATCCTATAGCCTGTAATTTTACTACTGATCAGACCACTTATTTGGCGATAAAAAGCACAATTCGGCCCTAGTCGCGTAATAAAGTTACAGTCTTGTTAAAAACCTACTTACCGCCGGTTAATTAAACAATCCCTCCCCCATTTTTATACTTTTTTTACACCCGCCCCCCGCTTCTTTTCAGGTTCTTTAGAGGCCGATCTTTACACTCGCCTTACTGAATTAAACATTTCCCGAAATCATTTCCGGTCTAGCAATCCGGTAAGGATGAAGGGGGGATCAATCCAAGGGGTGGTTTGTGAACACAGGTGTTATTTGCGGCGCACTGCTGGTGCTTTTACTGATCGGCTATCTGGTCTATGCCCTGCTCAATGCGGAGGAGTTTTAAATGGCCGCTCCCGCTTTTTTACTGATCGCCAGCTTTATGCTGGTTTTACTGCTGCTCTCTCATCCGCTGGGCAAATTTATCGCCCGACTGATTGAGGGAGAGGTTGGCGTCGCTCTAGGCGGCTTTGAACGTCGATTACTCGGCCTCGCGGGCAGCAGCGACCGGGAAATGGACTGGAAACAGTACACGTTAGCGATTTTCAGCTTCAACCTGCTGGGCATCTTGTTGCTGATGGCGATCCTGATGCTGCAAGGCGTGCTGCCGTGGAACCCAGAACACATGCCAAATCTGTCGTGGGATCTGGCGTTCAATACCGCCGTAAGCTTTGTGTCTAACACCAATTGGCAGGCCTACAGCGGCGAAAGCACGCTGAGCTATTTCAGCCAGATGGTGGGATTGACGGTGCAAAACTTCCTGTCGGCAGCAACCGGGATTGCGGTGGCCTTTGCGATGATCCGCGCCTTTGCCCGTCCAGCGGGTAAAACGCTGGGCAACGCCTGGACCGATATTCTTCGCATCACGCTGTATTTACTGCTCCCCCTCGCCCTGCTGCTGGCGCTGTATTTCGTGAGTCAGGGCGTGCTGCAGAATCTTGAAGCTTATCAGCACGTCACCACGCTGGAAGGCGCCAAACAAATTCTGCCGATGGGACCGGTCGCCTCTCAGGAGGCAATAAAAATGCTCGGCACCAACGGCGGGGGGTTCTTCGGGGCCAACTCGGCACATCCGTTCGAGAACCCGACCGCGATGACCAATATGGTGCAGATGCTGGCGATTTTCCTGATCCCCTGCTCGCTGTGCTTCTCGTTTGGTCGCGTGGTAGGTGATAACCGCCAGGGTCACGCACTGCTGTGGACGATGTCGCTGATCTTCGTGATTTGTGTCGTTGTCGTGATGGCCTCTGAACTCCAGGGCAACCCACACCTGACGGCTCTTGGCGCAGCCAGCAATTTCAACATGGAAGGCAAAGAGGCGCGTTTCGGCATTCTGGCGTCCAGCATGTTTAGCGTGGTGACTACCGCCGCGTCCTGCGGTGCGGTCAATGCCATGCTCGACTCGTTTACCGCGATTGGCGGCATGATCCCACTATGGCTGATGCAGATTGGCGAGGTCGTGTTCGGCGGCGTTGGTTCTGGTCTGTACGGCATGCTGCTGTTCGTGCTGCTGACCGTGTTTATCGCGGGTCTGATGATTGGCCGCACGCCGGAATATCTCGGTAAAAAGATTGACGTTTTCGATATGAAAATGACCGCGCTGGCCATTCTGGTGACTCCGACGCTGGTTCTGCTCGGCACCGCGCTGGCATTAATCAGCCCGGCGGGTCTGGCAGGCATCGCCAACCCAAATGCCCACGGGTTTACCGAAGTGTTGTACGCCTACTCCTCGGCGGCGAATAACAACGGCAGCGCCTTTGCTGGCCTGAGCGTCAACACGCCGTTCTACAACCTGACGCTGGCGGTCACCATGTTCCTGGGCCGATTCGGCGTGATTTTACCGGTGTTGGCGATTTGCGGTTCGTTGGTCGCCAAGAAACGCCAACCGGCAGGTAATGGCACGCTGCCCACCTCGGGACCGCTGTTTATCGGCCTGCTGATTGGCACCATTTTGCTGGTCGGCGCGCTGACCTTTATTCCGGCGCTGGCGCTGGGTCCGGTGGCAGAACATTTACAGGTGTGGCTGGCGAAGTAACCCAGACACCTTGCACAACAGATGGTTAAGAGAGAAGACGATGACTCGCAAAACACGTGCCCTGTTTGAACCGCGGTTGATCCGCACCGCGACATTCGACGCGGTGAAAAAGCTGGACCCGCGCGTCCAGTGGCGCAATCCGGTGATGTTCGTGGTGTATCTGGGCAGCATCCTGACCACGCTTATCTGGCTGGCGATATTGATGGGTAAAACCGAGGGCAGCGCCGGGTTCACCGGCAGCGTGTCCCTGTGGCTGTGGTTTACCGTGCTGTTTGCCAACTTCGCCGAAGCGCTGGCCGAAGGCCGCAGCAAGGCACAGGCAGAAAGCCTCAAAGGCGTGCAGAAAACCAGCTGGGCAAAAAAACTTTATGAGGCGCGCTACGAATCCCCGCCGATTAAAGTGGCCGCCGATAGCCTGCGTAAAGGTGACTTTGTGCTGATCGAAGCCGGTGACACCGTGCCCTGCGACGGTGAAGTGCTGGAAGGCGGCGCATCGGTTGACGAAAGCGCCATCACCGGCGAATCGGCTCCGGTTATCCGCGAATCAGGCGGCGACTTTTCATCGGTCACTGGCGGGACTCGCGTGCTGTCCGACTGGTTGATCGTTGAATGCACAGTGAATCCAGGGGAAACGTTCCTCGACCGAATGATCGCCATGGTGGAAGGCGCAAAACGTCGCAAAACGCCGAACGAGGTCGCGCTGACTATCCTGCTGGTCGCGCTGACGCTGGTCTTTGTGCTCGCGACCGCTACCCTGTACCCGTTCTCGCTGTTTAGCGTTGATGCCAGCCACGCCGGGTTGCCGGTTACCGTGACGGTACTCGTCGCGCTGCTGGTGTGTTTGATCCCGACCACTATCGGTGGCCTGTTATCGGCCATCGGCGTGGCAGGGATGAGCCGTATGCTCGAGGCCAATGTGATAGCCACCAGCGGCCGTGCGGTCGAGGCTGCCGGTGATGTCGACGTGCTGCTGCTGGACAAAACCGGTACCATCACGCTCGGCAACCGCCAGGCAGCGCAATTTTTACCTGCGCCTCAGGTAAGCGAGCAGGAACTGGCCGACGCGGCGCAGCTTTCTTCTTTGGCCGATGAAACGCCGGAAGGCCGCAGCATTGTGGTGTTGGCAAAACAGCGCTTTAACCTGCGTGAACGCGATATCAAGTCGCTGAATGCCACCTTCGTGCCCTTCTCAGCACAAACCCGCATGAGCGGCGTGAACGTCGGCGATCGCATCATTCGTAAAGGTGCTGTGGATGCCATTCGCCGCCATGTGGAAACGAATCAGGGACACTTCCCGCCAGCGGTGGAAGGCCTGGTTGAAACCGTTGCCCGCAAGGGTGGGACCCCCTTAGTGGTTGCTGAAGGCGCCCGCGTGCTTGGCGTTGTTGAACTTAAAGACATCGTTAAAGGCGGCATTAAGGAACGCTTTAACGAATTGCGCAAAATGGGGATCAAAACGGTGATGATCACCGGCGATAACCCGTTAACCGCCGCCGCCATTGCCGCTGAGGCCGGTGTCGATGACTTCCTGTCTGAAGCAACACCGGAGGCCAAACTGGCGCTGATTCGTCAGTATCAGGCAGAGGGTCGTCTGGTCGCGATGACCGGTGACGGCACCAACGATGCCCCGGCACTGGCGCAGGCTGACGTCGCCGTTGCGATGAACTCCGGGACACAGGCCGCCAAAGAGGCGGGAAACATGGTCGATTTGGACTCCAACCCGACCAAGCTTATCGAGGTCGTCCATATCGGCAAACAGATGCTGATGACGCGGGGTTCGTTAACGACCTTCAGTATTGCGAACGACGTGGCGAAATACTTTGCCATAATTCCGGCGGCATTCGCGGCAACATACCCGCAGCTCAACGCGCTGAACGTGATGCAACTGCACTCGCCCTCATCGGCGATTATGTCGGCGGTTATCTTTAACGCGCTGGTGATCGTGTTTCTGATCCCGTTGGCACTGCGCGGCGTGAGCTATAAGCCGATGAGTGCTGCTGCCCTGCTGCGCCGCAATCTGTGGATTTATGGCGTCGGGGGTCTGCTGGTTCCGTTTGTGGGCATCAAAGGCATTGACCTGATCCTTACCGTGCTGCATCTGGCCTGGTAAGTCACCACTTTTACCGGATAAAAGAAGGAACCTAAAAATGAGTATTGCTATTCGCCATCACTATATTCGCCCGTCACTGGTGCTGCTGTTGCTGTTTACGTTAATCACCGGCGTGGCGTATCCGCTGCTGACCACTGGCCTGTCGGCACTGCTGTTTCATGCGCAGGCGCAGGGGTCGTTAATTTATTCTGCCAATCAACCAGTGGGTTCCGCCCTGATTGGTCAGTCATTTACCCGCATGGATTATTTTTGGGGACGCCCTTCCGCCACCTCGGATAGCGCCTATAATGCGATGGCATCAGGTGGCAGTAATCTTGCGGTCAGCAATCCGGCACTCGACAAAGCGGTGGCCGATCGCGTGGCGGTATTGCGCAAGGCAAACCCAACCAGCTCACCCCAGGTGCCCGTTGATTTGGTGACGGCTTCGGGCAGCGGACTCGATCCGCAAATCTCCGTCGATGCCGCACTCTGGCAGGCGCAGCGCGTGGCGAGCGCCAGAAATCTGAGTCGGGATCAGGTGGACAAACTGATTGCAGAAAATACCTTTACCCCATTGGCCGCGTTTACCGGGCAATCGGTGGTTAATGTATTGCAATTAAATCTGGCTCTGGATGCGTTAACCACTCATTAAGAAGAGACCGTATGGTAGACCAAGAGACGCAGCGGCCCAATCCTGACAGCCTGTTAGCGCTGGCCAACGAAAAGCCGCGCGGTCAGTTAAAAATCTTCTTTGGCGCCTGCGCTGGCGTAGGGAAAACCTACGCCATGCTGCAAGAGGCCCAACGGCTGCGCGCGACCGGCCTCGACGTGGTGGTCGGCGTTGTAGAAACTCACGGCCGTAATGAGACCGAGGCGATGCTGCCCGGCCTGGATTTGCTCGCCCCAAAACGTATCTCCCACCGTGGCCGCCAGCTGCTCGAATTTGATCTCGATGCTGCACTGGCGCGTCATCCGGGCCTGATCCTGATGGATGAACTGGCGCACAGCAATGCCTCCGGATCTCGTCACCCTAAACGTTGGCAAGACATCGAAGAACTGCTCGACGCGGGAATCGACGTGTTCACCACCGTTAACGTTCAGCATCTTGAAAGCCTTAATGACGTGGTCAGCGGCGTTACCGGCATTACCATTCGCGAAACCGTGCCCGATCATATTTTTGATCAAGCAGGCGAAGTCGTGCTGGTCGATCTTCCTCCCGATGACCTGCGCCAGCGCCTGAAAGAAGGCAAAGTTTATATTCCGGGTCAGGCTGAACGGGCAATTGAACATTTTTTCCGCAAAGGCAACCTTATCGCCTTGCGCGAACTTTCTCTGCGCCGCACCGCCGACCGCGTCGATGAGCAGATGCGTGAATTCCGCGATACTCAAGGGCGCGAACGTATCTGGCACATTCGCGACGCACTGTTGCTGTGTATCGGTCATAACAGCGGCAGCGAAAAACTGGTGCGCGTGGCGGCCAGGCTGGCGGCGCGCTTGGGCTGCGCCTGGCATGCCATCTATGTTGAAACGCCGCGCCTGCATCGTCTGCCCGAAGCCCAGCGTCGTGCGATTCTTCGCGCGCTGAAACTGGCTCAAGAACTGGGTGCCGAAACCGCGACGCTTTCTGAACCTCAGGAGGAGCAGGCGATCCTGCGCTATGCTCGCGATCATCATCTCGGCAAAATCGTGCTGGGGCGTCGCAAAGAACGTCGTTTCAAATGGGGCGCAACCTTGACTGACCGGCTGGCAAAAATCGGCCCCGAGCTAGATTTGCTCATCGTCAGTCTCGACGAAAGCAACCCCGCCAGCGTGCGCAAAGAAACCGACTCACGCGGCTTCAGCGAACGTTTTCGCCGCCAGTTACAAGGCTGCGCCGTGGCGATACTGGTCTGCGCCATTATCACTTTTATCTCACAGTTTCTGGTGCCCTTCTTCGATCCTGCCAACCTGATTATGGTCTACCTGCTCGGCGTGGTGATCACCGCGCTGTTTTATGGCCGCTGGCCGTCAGTGCTGGCGGCCGTGATCAACGTTGCCAGTTTTGACCTGTTTCTGGTGCAGCCACGCGGTTCCTTTGCGGTCACCGATGCGCAATATCTGCTGACCTTTGCAATAATGCTGATCGTTGGCGTGCTGATTGGTAATTTGACCGCTGGCGTGCGTTATCAGGCACGTATCGCCCGCCACCGTGAAAAACGCGCGCAGCACCTTTATGAGATGTCCAAGGGGCTGAGTCAGGCAATGACCCCTGACGCGGTGGCACAAACCAGCCGCCACTTTATTTCCACCACCCTGATGGCAAAAACGGCGGTGCTATTGCCGCGCTCAAATCAGGAAGGCACGCTGGACCTGCAGCAGCACGAGGTTGCTGCCGGACAGACCATCGTGGTCGACCAGGCCATAGCGCGCTGGAGTTTTGACAAGCAATCTCCCGCCGGAGCCGGTACCGATACCCTTCCCGGCGTGCCATATCAGCTGCTTCCGCTGGTCGCCTCAGGGAAAACGCTGGGTCTGCTGGCGGTAGAACCCGCTAACGTGCGCCAGCTGCTGGTACCCGAGCAGCAACGCCTGCTGCAAACATTTACCGTGTTGATCGCCAATGCGCTGGAGCGTTTACAGCTGGCGGCCACCGCCGAAAGCGCGCGCCTTGAAACCGAACGCGAACAGCTGCGCAACTCTTTGCTGGCGGCGCTTTCCCACGATTTACGCACGCCGCTGACAGTATTGTTCGGTCAGGCTGAAATTCTGACTCTGGATTTAGCCAGCGAAGGATCCGCTTATGCCCCGCAGGCCAATCAGATCCGCCAGCAGGTGTTAAGCACCACGCGACTGGTCAATAACCTGCTGGATATGGCGCGTATACAATCCGGCGGCTTTAATCTGCGCAAAGAGTGGCAGTCAGTTGAAGAGATTATCGGCAGTGCGCTGCGCATGCTTGAGCCGATGCTCAACACCCATCAGATAGAGGTCGATCTCCCCGATGAAATGTTACTGGTTAACTGCGATGCCAGCCTGATTGAACGCGTGTTTATCAATCTGCTGGAAAACGCACATAAATATGCCGGGGCGCGGGCGAATATCACCATCAGGGCGCGAGCAGGCGATGAGTGGCTCGAAATCGCCGTGGCGGATAATGGACCCGGTATTCTTGCTGGCGGCGAACGGCAAATATTCGAAAAATTTTCGCGTGGCAATAAAGAGTCTGCTATTCCCGGCGTTGGCTTGGGATTAGCTATTTGTCATGCCATTATAGAAGTACACGACGGGCGTATCTGGGCCGAAAATAACCCAGGCGGCGGAGCGAAATTCTGCTTCACGCTGCCGCTTGAAAAGCTGCCAGTTCTTGATTCAATGGAACTGGAATCCATAGAATCGCTACCAAAAGACACCCCATAAATGAGCCTGACCCCGATTAACATTCTGATTGTCGAAGATGAGAAAGAGATCCGTCGCTTTGTTCGCACAGCGCTGGAGGGGGAAGGTATGAAAGTTTTCGAGAGCGAAACGCTGCAGCGTGGATTGATTGAAGCCGGGACCCGCAAGCCGGATCTGGTTATTCTCGATCTCGGCCTGCCGGACGGCGACGGGTTGGACTACATCCGCGACTTGCGGCACTGGAGCAGTATCCCAATTATTGTATTGTCAGCCCGCACCGGCGAAGAGGACAAAATTGCCGCGCTCGACGCGGGTGCTGACGATTTTCTTACCAAGCCTTTTGGCGTTGGTGAACTGCTGGCTCGGGTACGCGTCTCTCTGCGCCGCCACGCGGGCGGTCAGCAGGAAAGCCCGCAGGTGTGTTTTGCCGACGTGACGGTCGATTTGATCAACCGGCGCGTGCAGCGTAATGGAGAAGACCTGCATCTCACACCGATTGAATTTCGCCTATTGGCCGAACTGTTGGCAAACAGCGGTAAAGTCATGACTCAGCGGCAGTTGCTCAGTCACGTTTGGGGCCCAAACTACGTGGAGCACAGCCATTATCTACGCATCTATATGGGACATTTGCGGCAGAAGCTCGAGCTGGATGCCGCCCGTCCGCGCCATTTACTGACCGAAACCGGCGTTGGCTATCGGTTTATGCCCTGACCTCATTCATTAGCAGGTTTCGCGTCTGGTTGCGATTGAGTCGTTGCCAACTCGGCTTCAATATTGGCGACAGCCTGCAACAGCGTGCTATTAATACTGGCAATCTGTTCGGCGCTGAGATCGTCGCGCATAAAATGGCTACGCAAAACGCTGCGCAGACTGTGCAACCCTTCTTCAATACCTTCGGCCAAATTTCCGCCACGGCTGCGATGCTTTTCATGCCTTGCAAGGCGGGCAAAAATAGCATCTACCACGGCCTGATGCGCGGCCAACTCGGCCTGACCCGTTTGCGTTAACTGATAGCTTTTACGCCCTTTATCGGAAACCAGCGGCTGCAGAAAATCCTGCTCTTCCAGCAGTGTCAGCGTTGGGTAAATCACTCCCGGACTCGGCACATACAGACCGGATGACTTCTCTTCAATGGCTTTAATCAGCTCATAGCCGTGACTTGGTTTGTCAGCCACCAGCGCCAGTAACACCAGACGCAGATCGCCGTGCTCGAACAGACGCTGCCTGTCACCACGACCGCCGCCGCGACGCGGCCCACGCTCACCACGACCTTCTCCACGCCCGTGCCTGTCACCGCTATCCTCACCCAATGGTGTATGACGCCCTGCACGACGACGATCGGCAAACTCCGCCCGCTCTTCGCCACGTTCGCCGCCATGACGACGACCTCGTTCTCCGTGACCGCGATGGCGGCCTTCCATAAATCTTGCAAACATAGTATTTCCTTTATTTAGATATATCGAAACAGTTTCGATATATCTAAATTAGATCACCTTTTGCACGATCGCAAGTGTTGTTGCGCATTTCGATATATCTTTTTTAACTATCTTTTCTGCGGTAAAAAACAGGCATAAAAAAAGCGCTGTATAAACAGCGCCTTATTTAGATTTGATATGAACCGGAGGAATTATTTAGCGTCGGCTAAAACTTTGCTAACGATTTCTACGGCTTCTTTTTCGATTTGCTGGCGATGCTCTGCGCCCAGGAAGCTTTCACAGTAAATTTTGTAAGCTTCTTCCGTGCCCGATGGGCGTGCCGCGAACCAGCCATTTTTAGTCATCACTTTCAGACCGCCGATGGATGCGCCATTACCCGGCGCCTTGGTCAGACGATCGGTGATAGGATCACCGGCCAGCGTATCGGCTTTGACCTGCTCAGGAGACAGCTTGGACAGCGCGGCCTTTTGCGCGTGAGTCGCCGGAGCCTGAATACGGTTGTAGCTTGGGGCACCAAAGCGCGCCGCCAGCTCATCGTAATGCTGCTGAGGGTTTTTACCCGTCACTGCGGTGATTTCTGCCGCCAGCAGACACAGGATGATGCCGTCTTTGTCAGTTGACCACGGGGTGCCGTCGAAGCGCAGGAAAGATGCGCCAGCGCTTTCTTCGCCGCCGAAACCAAAGCTGCCATCAAACAGGCCGTCAACGAACCACTTGAAGCCAACCGGTACTTCAACCAGTTTACGGCCAAGGTCAGCGACTACGCGATCGATCATCGCGCTGGAAACCAGCGTTTTACCGACGGCGACATCAGCGCCCCACTGTGGACGATGTTGGAACAGGTAGTTGATTGCCACCGCCAGATAATGGTTTGGATTCATCAGGCCTTTCGGCGTAACGATGCCGTGGCGGTCGTAATCCGGGTCATTGGCGAATGCCAAATCAAATTTGTCTTTCAGCGCCAGCAGGCCACCCATCGCGAATTCGGATGAGCAGTCCATGCGGATCACACCATCGTGGTCGAGGTGCATAAAGCGGAAAGTCTGATCGACAGAGTCGTTAACCAGCGTCAGGTCCAGCTTGTAATGCTCGGCAATGCGCTTCCAGTATTCGATTCCTGAACCACCCAGCGGATCAACACCAAGTTTCAGGCCAGCTTTTTGAATTGCCGGGAAATCGATAATGTTAACCAAATCTTCAACGTAACCCTGCACCAGATCCTGCTCTTTCAGGTGCTCGCCCTGCCAGGCTTTATCCAGTGTCTGACGCTTGATGCCTTTCAGACCATCGGCAATCAGCGCATTCGCGCGCTTCTCGATCACTGAGGTCAGATCGGTGTCAGCCGGGCCGCCGTTAGTCGGATTGTATTTGATCCCGCCATCTTCAGGTGGGTTATGCGACGGGGTAATTACGATACCGTCAGCTTTGACGCCACCTTTTTTATTGTGGGTCAGAATAGCGTGAGATACCGCAGGCGTTGGAGTGAAGCCATTGTTTTCTTGAACAATAACGTCAACGCCATTGGCAGTCAGAACTTCCAGCACGGAAATAAATGCCGGCTCAGACAGCGCGTGGGTGTCTTTACCTACGTAGCATGGACCCGTGGTCCCCTGCTCCTTGCGCACTTCTGCGATTGCCTGAGCAATCGCCAGAATGTGTGATTCGTTGAAGCTGTGGCGTCCGGCGCTGCCGCGATGTCCAGAAGTACCAAATTTCACCGCATGGGCACTGTTGGCCGGATCTGGTTGCAGCACATAATACTGCGACGTAAGTTGTGCAACGTTAATCAAATCGCTTTGCTGAGCAGGTTGCCCTGCGCGGGGGTTGTTAGCCACTGGCATTTCTCCCTAATGCTGTATTAAAGGGTGCCGCAAACTTTATCGGTCAGTTCGGCTGGGAACTGCATCAATTGCATGATGTGTTCGATCATGCTGCGTTTACGACCCGTGTTGGTATTGGTGATTACCCAATAAGGTGTTCCAGGTACATGCTTTGGCTTGGTATGAATACCGTTTTGCAGCAACGTTTGCTGGTCGCCAGCAAAATAAGTGCGAGTGCGGCCATGCAAAGAGTCAGTCGCAACCGCAAATTCTTTCGGATCAAGCGTATACAATGTGGTGAGGACCAGCATGAAACGGTTAACCGCTTTCGTCTGCTCCGCATATTCGTCAGACAACAGCAGTTCACGTACTGCACGTACGCGATTGCGCGGGGTATTGGCAACCACTGGCGCTACGGTTTTTTCAGCTGATGCCGCGTTGGCGCTGGCTTTGACAGGAGCCTGTATTTCCTGGCCGGCAGTAAATTTCAGCATCCGCCGTAAAATGTCTGATGCACTCTCACCGATATGCTGCGTGTGGCTCGCGATATAGCGGTAAAGCTCTTCATCAACCTCAATCGTTTTCATCTTTATCCAGTACTGTTTTTCTACTTAATTTATTCAAAGGATTATACAAATTAAACTGCGTGAACAAAAAGGCGAAATCACCCAATTCTCCAAAAAGCAGACAAAACCTTATATCCTGATTAACCTCAGCGTGCGCATTGGTTTATCTCGCACCCGGTTGTGACAGAAATTCTTCCGCGACTCATGATAACCTAATGAGATCCTTACCTGTAATAAATGTCTGCACGGACCTTGCCATGAAATTACATTATCGACTGCAACAAGCTGAATCTGCCCATCCTGAGGCCCTTCCGGTGTTACTGATCCATGGCCTGTTCGGCACGCTGGACAACCTGGGCGTACTGGCACGTGACCTGAAACAACAGCATAGTGTGCTACAGGTAGATTTGCGTAATCACGGGCTATCGGATCGCTCGAACGAGATGACTTATCAGACAATGGCGCAAGACCTGCTCGACACGCTGGACGAGGTTGGGCTGGAAAAGGTCATTGTTATCGGACATTCAATGGGAGCAAAGGCCGCAATGGCGTTGACCGCGATCGCGCCGGAACGGATTGAGAAACTGGTACTGATTGATATGGCACCGGTCGATTATCAGACTCGCCGCCACGACGAGATTTTTGCCGCTCTCAAAGCGGTAAGCGAAGCGGGGATCAAAGACCGCGCAGGCGCTACGCAACTGATGCAACAGTATATAAAAGAAGACGGTGTGATTCAGTTTCTGCTGAAGTCCTTCTCGCAGGGTGAATGGCGCTTCAATGTTCCCGTGCTGCTGGCCGAATATGCCAACATCGTTGGCTGGCAAGACGTTCCTGCCTGGCCACATCCCGCCCTGTTTATTCGTGGCGGCGAATCTCCTTACGTGCAAGACAGTTACCGCGAGGCCATTGCCCGCCAGTTCCCTCAGGCCCGCGCCTATGTCGTAGCGGGAAGCGGTCATTGGGTGCACGCCGAGAAACCAGACGCCGTGCTACGCGCCATCCATCGCTTCATTGATGTTCCGTGATTAATGAGCAATGAATGTGCAAGCGGGTAAAATTCCCGCTTTGCATTGACCTGTTCAGGCGTAACTGTTCAAAAAAGGGCTAATCATAATAACTTAGCGTGTAATCAGGGCAGTTAGGCGTTGTGGAGGGGTATACGCTAGGGTATGATTGCGCGCTGTAATTTTGCCCCTGCGTCGAGTCGGTATTTCTCGGGCGTTGGAGGTAAATTGGGTTAGGGTTTATTAACCCGAAATGTGTAACCATCTCATCTGAAAAGGGCGTAAGTCGCTTTTCGATGTAACTTCCCTAGTTGTACCGCTACCTATGGCAAAAGAACAACTGGATCGCACGACGCTTGATCTGTTCGCAGACGATCGCCGTCCGGGACGTCCAAAAACAAATCCGCTTTCTCGCGATGAACAGCTTAGGATTAACAAGCGTAATCAGCTTCGCCGTGACAAAAACAACGGTTTACGTCGCGTTGAGCTGAAAATTAATGCCGACGCTGTAGATGCGCTTAATAAGCTGGCGGAACAACAAAATATCAGTCGTAGCGAACTGATCGAACAGATGCTGCTCTCTCATCTGAACAATCAGGAAAGCTGACCGATTCGGGCGGGTAACTTTAAAGGTTGCCCGCCGTTGCTGTTGTTCATCTTGCACCACCCGCTTGAAAAGTTTTCGGTCAGTCCGCATTAATACCCAAACCCGCAACAGAACACACAAAGGCGATAACGCTTGCCTGAATTGCCCGATAAACTATACGGCAAATTCAAATGACTCGCGCGACGCGGACGAACAAGCAGACTCATAGAGTCCATTGCAGAACAAGAGGTTAGATAAGCTTATGGCAGTAGTAGGTATCTTCTTTGGTTCCGACACCGGAAACACCGAAAACATCGCAAAAATGATCCAGAAGCAGTTGGGTAAAGATGTTGCTGACGTGCAGGACATCGCCAAAAGCAGCAAGGAAGATCTGGAAAAATACGATATTCTGCTGCTCGGCATCCCGACCTGGTACTACGGTGAAGCACAGTGTGACTGGGACGACTTTTTCCCGACGCTGGAAGAGGTAGATTTTGAAGGTAAACTGGTTGCGATCTTTGGCTGTGGCGATCAGGAAGACTACGCAGAATACTTCTGTGATGCGATGGGTACCGTGCGCGATATCATCGAACCTCGCGGTGCCGTGATTGTTGGTCACTGGTCTACTGAAGGTTACGGCTACGAAGCATCAAAAGGTATGGCTGATGACACGCACTTTATCGGTCTGGCCATTGACGAAGACCGTCAACCTGAGCTGACCAACGAGCGCGTTGATGCCTGGGTTAAGCAGATTTCTGAAGAATTGAGCCTCGCTGAGATCATCGGCTAATCCCACACAAAGGCTAAGGCCCTGAAACGTTGAGGTTATTCGTGAAAGGGCCAAACTATCACTGAAATTAACAATTTAACTTCTACAAAATTGTAACTTTCAGCCCGATCAAGGTACACTTATTGTATCTGTTTTTTATCGTTCCGCCTCCTTTGGGCGTAGACCTCTTTGGTTATAAACATTTTGGGTTGGGACGATGGTTGTGAACAGCCCACCGTTTTCATTAACGTGATTAGCATAGTGACAGGACTAAATCCGCATGACTGACAACAACACCGCACTGAAGAAAGCCGGCTTAAAAGTCACGCTTCCACGCCTGAAAATCCTGGAAGTGTTGCAAGCTCCGGCAGGTCATCACGTCAGTGCGGAAGATTTGTACAAAGAACTGATTGATATGGGCGAAGAGATTGGTCTGGCCACGGTTTACCGTGTTCTGAACCAGTTCGACGACGCCGGCATTGTTACCCGTCACAATTTCGAAGGTGGCAAGTCAGTATTTGAACTGACTCAGCAGCATCACCACGATCACCTGATCTGCCTCGACTGCGGACGCGTAATCGAATTCCGTGACGAGTACATCGAAGCGCGTCAGCGTGATATTGCCAAGACTCACGGTATTAAATTGACTAACCACAGCCTTTATCTTTATGGTCATTGCGAAAACGGCAACTGCCTGGAAGATGAAACGCTGCACGGTAAAGGCTAATGCCTGACCGGGCCTGTATCTAAAGGATAAGAGCAAGTCCGGATATAAAATGACCGCTGAAAGGCGGTTTTTTTATGCCTGAAATTTACTGACAGCCATAAAAAAACGCAGCCATGATGCGCTGCGTTTTTTTTAGAGCGACAACGGGTTATCAAACAGCAGGTTTGCTTTCCCAGTTGTCACGCAGGCCAACGGTGCGGTTAAATACCAGATGTTCGGCACTGGAGTAAGTGCTGTCGGCGCAGAAGTAACCCTCACGTTCGAACTGCAGGCTTACACCGGCTTCGGCATTTGCCAGGCTTGGTTCAACAAAACCGTTGGCGATAACCAGAGATTCCGGGTTAATCGTCGTCAGGAAGTCTTCAGCCTGAGCCGGATTTGCCACACTGAACAGGCGATCGTACAGGCGGAACTCGGCCGGTTTGCCTTCGGTAGCAGAAACCCAGTGGATCACGCCTTTGACTTTACGGCCATCGGCAGGATCTTTGCTTAAGGTATCAATGTCGTAGCTACAGAAAATGGTCGTCACATTACCTTCGGCATCTTTTTCGATACGCTCGGCCTTGATGACATACGCATTGCGCAGGCGGACTTCTTTACCCAGCACCAGACGCTTGTACTGCTTGTTGGCTTCCTCACGGAAATCTGCCTGATCGATATAGATTTCAGCGGTAAATGGCACGTCACGCGAACCCATCTCTGGCTTGTTTGGGTGATTTGGCATTTTAACCCACTGAACCGCATCGCCGCTAAAGTTCTCGATAATCACTTTAACCGGATTGATTACCGCCATCGCGCGCGGTGCGTTTTCGTTCAGATCGTCACGAATACAGGATTCCAGCGCGGCCATTTCCACGTTGTTATCCTGCTTGGTTACGCCGATACGACGGCAGAACTCGCGAATAGAGGCCGAAGTGTAACCACGACGACGCAGGCCGGAAACCGTTGGCATACGCGGATCGTCCCAACCCTCGACAATCTTCTCGGTCACCAACAGGCTCAGCTTGCGCTTGGACATGATGGCGTATTCGAGGTTCAGGCGCGAAAATTCGTACTGACGCGGATGACACGGAATGCTGATGTTATCCAGCACCCAGTCGTACAGACGGCGGTTGTCCTGGAATTCCAGAGTACATAGCGAGTGGGTGATCCCTTCCAGCGCATCGGAAATGCAATGGGTGAAATCGTACATCGGGTAGATGCACCACTTGTTGCCGGTCTGGTGGTGATCGGCGAACTTGATGCGATATAGCACCGGATCACGCATCACGAAGAACGGCGAAGCCATGTCAATTTTAGCGCGCAGGCAGGCCGTACCCTCTGCGAACTCGCCGTTGCGCATTTTGGCGAACAGCTCAAGGTTTTCTTCCACGGTGCGATCGCGGAATGGGCTGTTTTTGCCCGGCGCAGTCAGGTTGCCGCGATATTCACGGATCTGATCCGGCGAAAGCTCGTCGACGTAAGCCAGGCCTTTCTGGATAAGCTCAACCGCGTAATGATGCAGTTGATCGAAGTAGTCGGATGAGTAATGAACCTCACCGCTCCACTCGAAGCCGAGCCATTGTACGTCTTTTTTGATCGACTCGACAAATTCGATATCTTCTTTTACCGGATTGGTGTCATCAAAACGCAGGTTGCATTGGCCCTGATAGTCTTGTGCGATGCCAAAGTTCAGGCAGATCGATTTTGCGTGGCCAATATGCAGGTAGCCATTTGGCTCAGGCGGGAAACGGGTCACGATAGACGCGTGTTTTCCCGATGCCAGATCTTCATCAATGATCTGACGGATAAAATTTGTTGGGCGGGCTTCAGCCTCACTCATTGTTCAATTCCTCTACGCGAACGAAAGCTCGAAAGACTAACCGCATATGTTCCAACAAGCCACGCCGGGAAACAACCCTTATGTGTTAAAAATGGATTTATTAAAATTATTTTTATCGTAAAGCCAGAAAGACAGCCGCAAAAAATAAAAAACGGGAAGAGATCGCTCTCTTCCCGCCGGGTTTTTGCCTGTTAAAACGGCAGTCTTATTTGGCTTTGATCTCGAACAGCTTGCTCTCGCCCGCCACGACAGAGCCTCCCGCCAGCAGAGCCAAACCGGAGAACTCTTCCATATTGCTGACGACCACTGGGCTTATCATCGAACGCGCATTGCCGTCGAGGTAATCCAGATCCAGTTCCAGCACCGGTTGACCAGCCATTACGGTCGCGCCCTCTTCCACCAGTCGGGTAAAGCCTTGACCGTTCAATGCCACCGTATCGAGGCCGATGTGCACCACAACTTCGGCACCGGCTTCAGTTTCCAGGCAGAACGCGTGGTTAGTATTAAAGATTTTCACCACCACGCCATTCGCCGGAGATACCACCGTTTTGGCGGTTGGACGAATAGCCAGCCCCTCACCTACTGCACCACTGGCGAAAGCTTCGTCAGGCACGTCAGCCAAATTAATGACTTCACCGCTGATTGGCGAAACCAGGGTTTCCACGGTGGCTTTCGGGCCGTTCGGCACGGCCTGCGGTTTGAAATCAGTCGCTGCTGCTGTAGCAGATACCTGAGCGGCTGTTGCAGCAATTGGCCCAGAGGTCAGCACGGTACGCATCGCTCCGGCGATACTTTCTGCGCGAGTCCCCACAATGACCTGCACGGTTTGCTTGTTCAGACGAATAACGCCCGAGGCGCCCAGGCGCTTGGCCAGTGGTTCATTAACCAATGCCGAGTCTTTAACGTTGAGGCGCAGACGAGTAATACAGGCATCGATACCTTTAAGGTTGTCAGAACCGCCCAGCGCGCCAATATAGTTAAGCGCCAGCTGGTTCATCCCCTCTTCGGTGTTGCTATTACTTTCCTGCACGCCCTGATCGGCAACGCTATCTTCACGACCCGGCGTTTTCAGGTTGAAGACGCGGATGATCACACTGAACAGGATAAAGTAGACGATAAAGAAGATCACCCCAAGCACTAACAGCATCCAGACGTTTTTACTGGCCGCCGGCAGGTTGTACATCAACGCGTAGTCAATTGCCCCGGCAGAGAACGAGAAGCCGGCATGAATACCCAGCGCCGTCGCAATGTACAGGCTGATCCCGGTCAGGATCGCGTGCACCAGATACAGCAACGGAGCCAGGAACATAAACAGGAACTCTAATGGCTCAGTCACTCCGGTCAGGAACGCGGTCAGCGCCACGGAGAGCAGCATGCCGCCAACAACCGGGCGACGCTCTTTTGGCGCAGCGAAATACATGGCGAATGCCGCACCCGGCAGGCCAAACATCATTATTGGGAAGAAGCCGGACATAAACATGCCCGCGGTGCCATCACCCGCGTAGAAACGGTTGATATCACCATGGAATACCGTACCCGCAGCGTTAGTGAAATCGCCAATCTGGAACCAGGCAATGGTATTCAGCACCTGATGCAACCCGGTTGGGATCAGCAGACGGTTAACAAAGCCGAAAATACCCGCGCCAAATGCGCCAGCGCCAACGATCCATTCACCACCTGCGTGGATAGCATTCTGCACCGGCGGCCAGACGTAACCGAAAATCGCAGCTAAAATAAGACAGAAAAAACCGGTCGCGATAGGCACGAAGCGTTTTCCGCCGAAGAAGCTCAGGAAGTCAGGAAGCTTGATATCAGACCAGCGGTTATAGACCATGCCGCCGACCAGACCGGTGATAATCCCGGCCAGTACGCCCATGTTGATTGCCGGGTTGATGGTGATCATCGCCTTGGTCAGGATGAAATAACCAATACCACCCGCCAAAGCCGCAGCGCCTGCGCTATCCTTAGACCAGCTCGAAGCCACGCCGATGGCAAAAATCAGTGCCAGGTTATCGAAAATCCCACCACCGGCCTGCGCGATGAAAGGCATATTCAAGAGGTCAGGTTGACCAAACCGCAGCAACAGTGCCGCGACGGGTAGTACAGCTATCGGCAGCTGAAGCGCTCTGCCTAAACGTTGAAAGAAGCCAAGAATATTCACTTATCCCCCTATTCGCCTGTAGACGAATCACCAAAGTAGTTTAATTAGAATGTTGTACTACCTGTCGTACTGTCGCAAAAACGGCTTAATACCTGACTCACCAAAGTCATACTGCGCAGTGTAAAAAAATTAATTCGCTACGCAAATTAAAAGCGCACTATTTGTGATTGTTATCACCAAATTTAGGTCATAACAAGCCATAACACTGGTCTTCACCCGAAACTTATTTTATTATGAAAAATATCGACACGGCACGATGCCGATCATCAGCGTTAATCAGGTCTGTGTAAAGTCACAACCGTTAGCGCATGAAGCAACTGATTCTTAATCCATCGCCCTGCGCGGTGGATACCCAAAATATATAAGCAATTTTAAAACCAAGAGGTGTGCGATGAGACTTATTCCCCTGAATACTCCCACTGAAGTTGGTAAATGGGCGGCACGTCATATTGTTCAGCGTATCAATGCATTCAACCCTTCCGCCGAGCGCCCGTTTGTGCTGGGACTGCCGACCGGCGGTACCCCCCTCGAGGCTTATAAACATCTTGTTGCTATGCATAAAGCAGGCCAAGTCAGTTTTGAAAACGTGGTAACCTTCAACATGGATGAATATGTCGGGTTGCCGCAGGAGCATCCGGAAAGCTATCACACGTTCATGTATCGAAATTTCTTTGATCACGTTGATATCAAGCCGGAAAACATTAATCTGTTAAACGGCAATGCTGCCGACGTCGATGAAGAGTGCCGTCAATACGAAGAAAAAATAAAGTCTTACGGCAAAATTAACCTTTTCATGGGCGGTGTGGGCAATGATGGACACATTGCTTTTAACGAACCCGCTTCGTCTCTGGCCTCACGCACGCGCATCAAAACGCTGACCCACGATACTCGTATCGCCAACTCACGTTTCTTTGATAACGACGTTTCTCAGGTGCCAAAGTTTGCCCTGACTGTCGGCGTTGGCACACTGCTGGATGCCGAAGAGGTGATGATTCTGGTGACTGGCCACGCGAAGGCGCAGGCTCTTGAAGCTGCGGTAGAAGGCAACGTTAATCACATGTGGACTATTAGCTGCTTACAGCTGCATGCCAAGGCCGTCATCGTCTGTGACGAACCGGCTACGATGGAATTAAAAATTAAAACTGTTAAATATTTCCGCGAGCTGGAAACGGAAAATATGAAAGGTCTTTGATTAAGCGATACAGAACCGATTAGTAAGCATTAGAAAGACATGCTCATGGGTTCTGATTATGCAGGCCTTCGATTTTCAGCTTTATAAAGTAACTAACATATTTCCCCACGGTGAGTGGCGCTGTGACAAGGCGGCAAACAAGAAAGCCCCGATGAGCGAGCTCTATCAGCAAATCGGGCGTTGAGAGCAGCTTACGCAGTGACAGCGTCAAGAACGAAGGGGAAAGGAGGGAGTGATGTTTGCATTAGTTGAAGGTCGGATTTATACCGGCCACGATATTCTGGACAACCACGCGGTGGTTATCGCTGACGGGCTGATCCATTCTGTTTGCCCGATTGACGCCTTGCCCGCCGATATTGAAACGCGCAGTCTGGAAGGTGCAACGCTCGCTCCTGGCTTTATCGACCTGCAGCTTAACGGCTGTGGCGGCGTGCAGTTTAATGATTCCCTTGAGGCGATTTCCGTGGAAACGCTGGAAATCATGCAGGCTGCCAACGAAAAATCCGGCTGTACCAGCTATTTACCGACGCTAATCACCTGTAGCGATGACTACATGAAGCACGGTATCAAGGTAATGCGCGAGTATCTGGGCCAATATTCCCATCGGGCATTAGGTCTGCATCTTGAAGGACCTTATCTTAGCGTCGAGAAAAAAGGCACGCATAATCCGGCATTTATTCGAAAACCGGACGCTGCGATGATCGATTATATTTGCGCGAACGCCGACGTGATCGCCAAAATCACCCTGGCACCTGAACAGGTCGATGCCCACTTTATTCGCCAACTTACGGAAGCCGGGATTATCGTCTCTGCTGGTCACTCCAACTCAAGCTACGAGCAGGCTCGTGAGGGCTTTGCCGCTGGGATCAGCTTCGCCACCCATCTGTATAACGCCATGCCGCCTATTTCAGGACGCCAGCCAGGCCTGATGGGGGCAATTTTTGATACCCCGGAAGTGTATACCGGTATTATCGTCGACGGTCATCACGTGGCTTGGCCGAGTATTCGCAATGCCAAAAAACTCAAAGGCGAAAAGCTGGTTCTTGTGACCGATGCCACCGCGCCAGCAGGTGCCGATATTGAAGAGTTCATTTTTGCTGGTAAAACAATATACTATCGGGATGGCCTTTGTGTGGATGAAAACGGAACGCTCAGCGGCTCTGCACTGACGATGATCGAAGCGGTGCAAAACAGCGTCGAACACGTAGGGATCCCGTTAGACGAAGCGCTGCGCATGGCGGCACTTTATCCGGCTCGCGCTATGGGTGTGGAAAGCACACTTGGCAGCATTGAAGCTGGGAAAGTGGCTAACCTCACAGCCTTCACCCACGACTTCAAAATAACTAAAACACTCGTCAACGGTGACGAGGTGTAACAGCAGAGAGCAATGGATGAACACAGGCGGGCAGGCACAAATCGGTAACGTTGATCTGGTTAAGCAGTTAAACGGCGCTGCCGTCTATCGCCTGATTGACCAGCAAGGCCCTATTTCACGAATTCAAATCGCGGAACTCAGCCAGCTAGCCCCCGCCAGTGTCACCAAAATTTCCCGCCAGCTGCTTGAGCGAGGCCTGATCAAGGAAGTCGATCAGCAAGCCTCGACTGGCGGCCGACGCGCCATCTCAATTATCACCGAAACCCGGCCTTTCCAGACCGTCGCCGTTCGTCTGGGAAGAAATGACGCAACGCTGACGCTGTATGATCTGAGCGCCAAAGCCTTATCAGAGCAGCATTATCCTTTACCGGAGCGCACTCAGGAAACGCTGGAAAACGCCCTGATCGCGGCGATCGTCAATTTTATCGAATTAAATCAACGCAAGATCCGCGAGCTGATCGCCATTTCGGTGATCCTGCCGGGATTGGTCGATCCCGTAAAAGGCATCGTGCGTTATATGCCGCACATCAGTGTCCATAATTGGAAGCTGGTTGATATTCTCGAAAATAAATTCGCCGTTACCAGTTTTGTCGGCCACGATATTCGCAGTCTGGCACTGGCTGAGCACTACTTTGGTGCAACTCGCGATTGCCAGGACTCAATTTTAGTTCGTTTGCATCGCGGAACCGGTGCAGGGATCCTGGTCAATGGGCAAATTTTCCTCGGCAGCAACGGCAACGTCGGCGAAATTGGTCACATTCAGGTGGATCCTCTAGGCGAACGCTGTCATTGCGGTAACTTTGGCTGCCTGGAAACCATTGCGGCTAACTCGGCGATTGAAAACCGGGTCCGCAACCTGCTGACCCAGGGTTATCCGAGCAAGCTGTCTCTGGATGATTGCACCATCAGCAGCATCTGCAAAGCCGCCAACCGTGGCGATCAGCTGGCTTGTGAAGTGATTGAATATGTTGGCCGTCATCTGGGTAAGAGCATTGCTATCGCCATCAACCTGTTTAATCCGCAAAAGGTGGTGATCGCCGGTGAGATTACCGAAGCAGATAAAATTCTGCTGCCCGCGCTGCAAAGCTGCATCAATGCCCAGGTGCTGAAAGATTTCCGCCGCAACCTGCCGATTGTCACCTCGGAGCTTAACCATCGTTCGGCGATTGGCGCCTTTGCGTTGGTAAAACGCGCAATGCTTAACGGCGTTTTACTCCAGCGCCTGCTGGAAAACTCGGCTCAATAATCAACCTTATTTCTGCCCCGATATCAGCCTGATAGCGGGGTTCAGGCTATTGCATTAACGTTGCAAGGACGGACAGATCACCATGGCCATTAAGAATGTAATTTGTGATATCGACGGCGTATTGATGCATGACAACACGGCAGTGCCCGGTGCGGACCTGTTTTTAGCCCGCATTCAGGAACAAAAAATGCCGCTGGTGATCCTCACCAACTACCCGTCTCAAACCGCGCAGGACCTGTCTAATCGCTTTGCCGCGGCGGGATTGGACGTGCCCGAAAGCGCCTTTTTCACCTCGGCGATGGCTACGGCAGATTTTCTGAAACGTCAGGAAGGGAAAAAAGCCTATGTCATTGGCGAAGGCGCACTGATTCACGAGTTGTACAATGCAGGTTTCACCATCACCGATATTAATCCAGATTTCGTTATCGTCGGCGAAACACGGTCATATAACTGGGACATGATGCATAAAGCCGCCTATTTTGTTGCCAATGGCGCACGCTTTATTGCCACTAACCCCGATTATCACGGCCACGGTTTTGTTCCCGCTTGCGGGGCATTGTGCGCACCCATTGAAAAAATCACGGGTCGCCAGCCGTTTGTGGTCGGTAAGCCCAGCCCGTGGATTATCCGCTCTGCCCTCAACAAAATGCAGGCACATTCAGAAGATACAGTGATCGTCGGCGATAACCTACGCACCGATATTCTGGCCGGATTTCAGGCAGGGCTGGAAACCATTCTGGTGCTGACGGGGGTTTCAACTTTAAATGATGTTGAAAATATGCCGTTCCGCCCGACCTGGATTTATCCGTCCATCGCTGATATTGACGTCATTTGATCTTCAATCCGCTGCTTTAAAAAAACGCTCGCCTCAAAAACGGGCGTTTTTTGTTTCTACAAAATAGTGCTGCCTCTTTTGAGTGCAGACCGCCGCCATCCGGCATTTTTTAGCGATTCGACAATTTAACCCCCTGAAAATTGCTAATCCGTTAAGAAACCGAGAGGGTCAACCAACTATTTTTCAAACAATCACTAAATTACTTGCAAAGGATCGCGCTTTTACGCATTTTCATTATCAGAGACGCAGCGAAGTCCGAAAAAAATTGTGAATTCGGCAACGCCGCACAAACAAACACTGGTTATGCAAAACAACATCACCGCCTAAGAAAAAAGCCGTTAGGGAGAGTTATATGTGTTCTATATTTGGTGTGCTCGATATTAAAACCGACTCCGTCGAGCTGCGCAAAAAGGCGCTAGAGCTGTCACGCTTGATGCGCCATCGTGGTCCAGACTGGTCTGGCGTTTATGCCAGCGACAAAGCGATTCTTTGTCACGAGCGTCTGTCAATTGTTGACGTCAACAACGGCGCGCAGCCTCTGTACAACGAAGCACACACTCACGTTCTGGCTGTTAACGGTGAAATCTACAACCATCAGGCGCTACGTGCTTCTCTTGGCGAAAAGTATGCATTCCAGACCGAATCTGACTGTGAAGTGATCCTCGCACTTTATCAGGAGAAAGGTCCGGCATTCCTCGACGAACTGCAGGGCATGTTCGCCTTTATTCTGTATGACACAGAAAAAGATGCCTATCTGATTGGCCGTGACCACCTGGGTATCATCCCGCTGTATATGGGTCACGACGAACACGGCAACCTGTACGTGGCGTCAGAAATGAAGTCACTGGTGCCCGTTTGCCGCACTATTAAGGAATTCCCGGCCGGTAGTTATCTCTGGAGCCAGGACGGTAAAGTGGTTGAGTATTATCAGCGCGACTGGTTTGAATTCGACAACGTTAAAGACAACGTGACCGATAAAGTCGAGCTGAAAGAAGCGCTTGAAGAGTCAGTGAAAAGCCACTTGATGTCTGACGTGCCTTACGGCGTGTTGTTGTCCGGCGGTCTGGACTCTTCTATTATCTCTGCTATTACCAAGAAATTTGCCGGTCGTCGCATTGAAGACAAAGATCAAAGCGAAGCCTGGTGGCCACAGCTGCACTCCTTTGCCGTAGGTTTGGAAGGTTCACCGGACTTGCGTGCCGCGCAGGAAGTGGCAAACCATCTTGGCACCGTGCACCATGAAATTCATTTCACCGTGCAGGAAGGCCTCGACGCGATTCGTGACGTGATTTACCACATCGAAACCTACGACGTGACCACCATTCGTGCATCAACGCCGATGTATCTGATGTCGCGTAAGATCAAGGCAATGGGCATCAAGATGGTGCTGTCTGGTGAAGGTGCCGATGAAGTATTCGGTGGTTATCTGTACTTCCATAAAGCGCCAAACGAACTGGAATTCCACGAAGAAACCGTGCGTAAGTTGCTGGCCCTGCACATGTACGACTGCGCACGCGCCAACAAGGCGATGTCAGCGTGGGGGGTGGAAGCTCGCGTCCCGTTCCTGGACAAAAAATTCCTCGATGTAGCAATGCGCATCAACCCGAAAGACAAAATGTGCGGCAACGGCAAAATGGAAAAACACATCCTGCGTGAGTGTTTCGAGTCTTACCTGCCGCACAGCGTAGCCTGGCGCCAAAAAGAGCAGTTCTCTGACGGCGTAGGGTACAGCTGGATTGATACCTTAAAAGAAGTGGCGGCGCAGCAGGTTACCGATCAACAGCTCGAAACCGCGCATTTCCGCTTCCCGTACAACACCCCGACGTCTAAAGAAGGGTATTTGTATCGTACCCTCTTCGAAGAACTGTTCCCGGTTCCTAGTGCAGCTGAATGTGTACCAGGCGGCCCAACCGTTGCCTGTTCTTCCCCGAAAGCCGTTGAGTGGGACGAATCATTCAAAAACATGAACGATCCATCGGGTCGTGCCGTTGGTGTTCACTCATCTGCCTATAAATAACCGACGTTTTATCAATATCACGGGCCTCTATAGGCCCGTTTTTTTATGTTTAAATTGATTGAAAATACTATCTTTTGTTGAATTAATCGCCGTAGCGCTCATAACCTGCACAAATGAACCCGATCTGCGAATTTTTGGCAAAAAACTTGTTGACGCAAAACGGCCATATACGCATAATCAGCCACGCAA
>CAWUIY010000002.1:0-44287 GCA_963922555.1 uncultured Serratia sp.
ATGAGTAATAGCGATAATTTAGATGCCCACACCCCGATGATGCAGCAGTATCTGCGTCTCAAGGCACAGAATCCTGAAATTTTGATGTTCTATCGCATGGGCGACTTTTACGAGTTGTTCTATGACGATGCCAGGAAAGCCTCCCAGTTGCTGGATATCTCGCTGACCAAGCGCGGCGCCTCTGCCGGTGAACCTATCCCGATGGCCGGCGTGCCTTATCACGCCGTTGAAGGTTACCTGGCAAAGCTGGTACACCTCGGCGAATCCGTCGCTATTTGCGAGCAGGTCGGCGATCCGGCATTGAGTAAAGGGCCGGTCGAGCGCAAAGTCGTACGCATCGTCACGCCCGGCACCGTTAGCGATGAAGCCTTGCTCAGCGAGCGTCAGGACAACCTTTTGGCCGCTATCTGGCAAGACGGACGCGGTTTTGGTTATGCCACGCTGGACATTAGCTCGGGCCGTTTTCGTGTCGCCCAGCCTGCGGATCTTGAAACCATGGCGGCCGAGATCCAACGCACCAATCCGGCAGAACTGCTGTATCCGGAAAGCTTCGAGTCAATGTCGCTCATCGACAACCGCCGTGGTCTGCGTCGCAGGCCAATGTGGGAGTTCGAGCTGGAAACCGCACGCCAGCAGTTGAATCTGCAGTTTGGTACCCGTGACCTCAGCGGTTTCGGCGTCGAGCAGGCGACACAAGCCCTGCGCGCAGCAGGCTGTCTACTGCAATACGTGAAAGATACTCAGCGCACCTCGCTGCCGCACATTCGTGGCGTGACCATGGAGCGGCAGCAGGACGGCATCATTATGGATGCTGCAACGCGCCGTAACCTCGAGCTGACCCAGAATCTGGCCGGTGGTGTCGAAAACACGCTGGCAGCTATTCTCGATCAAAGCGTAACGCCAATGGGCAGCCGTATGCTCAAGCGCTGGATCCACATGCCGACTCGCGATTTCAACGTTCTGAACAATCGCCAGCAGGCCGTGGGAAGCTTGCAAGATTTTACCGCCGACCTGCAACCGGTTCTGCGCCAGGTCGGCGATCTGGAACGCATTTTGGCTCGCCTGGCGCTACGCAGTGCGCGTCCGCGCGACCTGGCTCGTATGCGCCACGCGTTGCAACAGTTGCCGGAAATCCGCGCCCTGCTTCAGCCGATTGAGGTGCCGCATATTCAGTCGCTGGTGGAACAGGCCGGTGAATTCGATGCGCTGATTTCCCTGCTAGAGCACGCGATTATTGAATCACCGCCGGTGCTGGTCCGCGACGGCGGTGTCATCGCTCCGGGTTATAACGCCGAGCTTGATGAATGGCGTGCGTTGGCCGACGGCGCGACCGATTATCTGGATCGTCTGGAAATTCGTGAACGTGAAAAGCTTGGCCTGGATACGCTGAAAGTCGGCTTTAACGGCGTTCACGGTTATTACATCCAAATCAGCCGCGGTCAGAGTCATCTGGCACCCATTCATTACGTGCGTCGCCAGACGCTGAAAAATGCCGAACGCTACATTATTCCCGAGTTAAAAGAGTATGAAGACAAGGTTCTGACCTCAAAAGGCAAAGCATTGTCTCTGGAAAAGGCGCTGTATGAGGAGCTGTTCGACCTGCTGATGCCGCATCTTTCAGCCCTGCAACAAAGTGCGGCGGCGTTGGCCGAAATCGACGTGCTGAATACGCTGGCAGAACGCGCGTACACGCTAAACTATTGCTGCCCGACGCTGAGCGAAAAACCGGGGATTAACATCGTCGGCGGACGCCATCCGGTGGTCGAGCAGGTATTGAGCGAGCCGTTTATCTCTAACCCGTTGCAGATGTCTCCGCAGCGCCGGATGCTGATTATTACCGGGCCTAACATGGGCGGTAAAAGTACCTATATGCGCCAGGCTGCCTTGATTGCGCTGATGGCACACATCGGCAGCTTTGTTCCCGCCGAGCAGGCCACCTTAGGCCCGATTGACCGAATCTTTACTCGCGTCGGCGCAGCGGATGATTTGGCCTCGGGTCGTTCGACCTTTATGGTAGAAATGACCGAAACGGCCAATATCTTGCATAACGCGACCGAAAACAGTCTGGTATTGATGGACGAAATTGGCCGTGGTACCTCGACCTATGACGGCTTGTCGCTGGCCTGGGCTTGTGCCGAAAATCTGGCGAGTCGTATCAAGGCGATGACGCTGTTTGCCACTCACTATTTCGAGCTGACTACGCTGCCAGAAAAAATGGAAGGCACGGTGAACATTCATCTGGATGCCATTGAGCACGGTGACACCATTGCCTTTATGCACAGCGTGCAAGAAGGCGCGGCGAGCAAGAGTTACGGCTTGGCTGTTGCGGCGCTGGCCGGCGTGCCGCGTGAAGTGATCAAGCGTGCCAGACAAAAGCTCAAGGAACTGGAAACGCTGTCAAACAACGCTGCCGCCAGCAAGGTAGACGGCCCGCAGTTGCCGCTGCTGAGTGAAGAGGTTTCTCCGGCGGTTGAAGCATTGGAAGCTTTAGACGCAGATTCGCTGTCGCCAAGACAGGCGCTAGAATGGATTTACCGCCTAAAGACCATGATCTGACAGGCATTTAGAAATGAAAAAAGGTGGGCAATCAGATTGCCCACCTTTTTTGTGCTGCTTAGCTGTGTCTCGTTAAACCATCGACTCAATTTGCTCGTCGTAAAACTGGTTTTCTCTGGAACTAATCCTTCACGAAACTCACTGTGCAAGAAGCTACTTGCTCGTCAAACTCATCTTTAAAAAGAGTTATTCACGAAACAGTGCTTCAATGCTAAGACCTTGCCCCTGCAGAATTTCACGCAGACGACGCAGCCCTTCAACTTGAATCTGGCGAACACGTTCACGCGTAAGACCGATTTCTCGACCGACATCCTCAAGGGTTGCCGCTTCATAGCCTAACAGGCCAAAACGACGCGCCAGGACTTCACGTTGCTTGGCATTCAGCTCGTACAACCACTTAACGATGCTGTGTTTCATATCATCGTCTTGCGTTGTATCTTCCGGTCCGTTCTCTTTCTCATCCGCCAGAATATCTAACAGCGCTTTTTCTGAGTCACCACCCAATGGGGTATCGACAGAGGTAATACGCTCATTCAGGCGCAGCATACGGCTGACGTCATGGACCGGCTTATCGAGCTGCTCTGCAATTTCTTCAGCACTTGGCTCATGATCGAGCTTGTGTGCCAATTCACGTGCAGTACGCAGGTAAACGTTCAATTCTTTAACGATGTGGATCGGCAAACGAATAGTACGGGTTTGATTCATGATCGCCCGTTCAATCGTCTGGCGGATCCACCAGGTTGCGTACGTTGAGAATCTAAAACCACGTTCAGGGTCAAATTTCTCTACTGCACGGATCAGGCCGAGGTTGCCCTCTTCAATCAGATCCAGCAGTGCAAGGCCGCGGTTGCTGTAGCGGCGCGCAATTTTAACCACTAAACGAAGGTTACTTTCGATCATGCGGCGGCGTGATGGAACATCACCCCGTAACGCACGTCGTGCAAAATAAACTTCTTCTTCTGCTGTCAGCAGAGGAGAGTAACCAATTTCACCAAGGTACAGTTGAGTTGCATCCAGCACTCTTTGGCTTACAGCCTGTGAGAGTAACTCTTCTTCTGCTTCAGAAGCGTCAATCTCAACAGACTCCTCGACGGTTGCTTTCTCTTCGTCAAAGGCTTCAGCGCTGTTCTCGTCGAAATCTACATCATCGTGTAACTCGTTAACTTTCAGCGTATTCTGACTCATAAGCTGCTCCTACCCGTGGTCCCAAGGACAGAATCGGAGACTCTGCCCGGCTTATCGCTGCGGAAGATAACGCAGCGGGTTTACGGATTTCCCCTTGTAACGAATTTCAAAATGTAATCTTACTGAGCTGGTTCCGGTGCTACCCATCGTCGCTATTTTTTGACCCGCCTGCACTTCTTGTTGTTCCCGGACCAGCATTGAATCATTGTGTGCATAGGCGCTCAAGTAGTCATCATTATGTTTAATGATGATCAGATTACCGTAACCACGAAGCGCATTACCTGCGTAAACCACACGCCCACTGGCGGTTGCTAACACAGGTTGTCCTCGTGAACCGGCAATATCGATACCCTTGTTTCCGCCTTCCGAGGCAGAGAAGTTATCGATAATTTTCCCGTCAGTCGGCCATCTCCACGAGGAGACTGGGCCGCCATTATCTGTAGTGCTTTCGACAGGAGTAGACGGTGCGGTAACAGGTGCAGAAGTTGTAGCAACAACGCCCGCTGTAGGCAACATGTGCCCTACATTCTGTTTACTTGAAGTTTCAGAATACGTGGTAGTTGGTTGAGATGCAACCACTGTCCCTTGCATCATGCCACCAGAAGGCGCTCGCGGAACCCCACCATGTGTTGCGTCGGTGGCCACCAACGTGCCACTGTTAGCGCTGACTTCTGAAGAAACGTTATTGATTTGAATTCGTTGCCCAACTTCCAGGCCATATGGGGCTGGAATATTGTTGCGCGCAGCCAGGTCACGGAAGTCGTTACCGGTGATCCAGGCTATATAGAAGAGGGTGTCGCCGCGCTTAACGGTATAAGTCTTACCGCTATAGGTACCCTTAGGAATACTGTTATAACTGCGGTTATAAACGATGTGTCCTTGCGCGTTGATCATTGGGGCATTATCGGCAGAATTTGGGGCCGTTTGGCCACCATAATTAGGAGTAATCTGACCTCCCGAATTGCTGCGAAGCATGCCTCCACCGCCGTTTACACTGCTGATTGGAGCAGTAGTCGAGGCATTATTGGAGCATCCCGCGAGCCAGGCACCAACAAATGTACATACCGCAATGCGGCCTAAGGTTTTAATTGGGCTTCCCGTGCTCATAACTCCCCCATGACGGCAATATCAGAATCTATCGCGGCTTAGGCCAGACGCTGTGCGGCTTTGTTCGAAGCCTTTAAACAACGTCAGGACTGCCATTTACATGCTGGCTGAAGTCGTGTCAGCCAACTGGCGATAGTTAAAAAAACTGTGGCAATAAAAAACTGTAGTGAATGCTATCAACAACGCAACTTTAGCACCATAAATGAGTTGTATTTAAATTTTAAGGGTTTAGTGCTCAACAGCGTGAAAAATAGCCGTCAGGCAAGCTCACCTTTTACTAACGGTACGAAACGTACGGCTTCAATCGTTTCAATTGTAAAGTCGTTGGCACGTCGCTGGATACGTTGCAAAGTCTGATTTTGTTCACCGACGGGCAATACCATGATCCCGCCTTCGGCAAGCTGGGTCATCAGATCTTGAGGGATTTCAGGAGGGGCCGCGGTAACGATAATGGCGTCGAAAGGGCCGCGCGATGGCCACCCTTCCCAGCCGTCGCCGTGGCGGGTGGAAACATTGTGCAGATCCAGCTGTTTCAGCCGACGTTTTGCCTGCCATTGCAGACCTTTAATGCGTTCAACGGAAAAGACGTGCTCAACCAAATGCGCCAGAATAGCGGTCTGATAACCTGAGCCGGTGCCTATCTCCAGCACGCGCGACTGCGGCGTCAAACGCAGCAGCTCGGTCATGCGGGCCACGGTGTAAGGCTGAGAAATAGTTTGCCCAAGGCCAATTGGCAATGCGGTATTTTCATAAGCTTTATGCTGGAAGGCTTCATCGACAAAGCGTTCGCGCGGTACAGTTTCCATCGCGTGCAGCAGCTTCTCATCAGAGATGCCCTGTTTTCGCAGCTGTTCCAGCAGGTTGTACATCGGCTTAATCACCATTCCCGTTCACCTCGGCTTTGGCTAACCATGTTCTGACGGTGTCTTGCGCCGCATAGGCCGTCAGGTCGACGTGCAGAGGGGTAATCGATACATACCCCTGCGACACGGCGGCAAAGTCAGTGTCCGGTGCAATATCAAACTTTTCGCCCGGCGGACCAATCCAGTACATATCGTGACCACGCGGGTCTTGCTGACAAAATACCTGTTCTGCCGGATGACGGCTACCACAGCGTGTAACGCGAAAGCCTTTAATTTGATCCAGCGGCAGGTCCGGAACATTAATGTTGAGAATACGGCCGGTGTGCAGCGGCTCGGCAGCCAGCATTTTCACGATACGGCAGGTGATTGCCGCAGCGGTGTCATAATGCTTGTGGCCATCAAGGGAAACGGCGACTGCCGGGTAGCCCAGATGACGCCCTTCCATAGCCGCCGCAACGGTGCCGGAATAAATCACGTCATCACCCAGGTTTGGCCCCGCGTTAATACCGGAAACCACGATATCCGGGCGCGGGCGCATCAGCGCATTTACCCCCAGATAAACGCAGTCGGTCGGCGTACCGTTAATCACCGCCGTATCGCCGTTGTCATGTTTTTGGATGCGCAGCGGTGAATCCAGCGTGAGCGCATTGGAAGCGCCGCTGCGATTTCTGTCTGGCGCAACGAGGGTGACCTCGGCGAACTCTCTCAATGCCGAGGCTAGCGTCTGAATGCCAGGAGCGGTAACGCCATCATCATTACTCAGTAATATCCGTATCAGGGATGTCATGCGTTATTCTCCACGTCAGATCTTATTCGCTGATGTCGGCTTCGCCTGCATCTTGTCCCATCAGTTCTCTGACCAGACTGGTGGCAAAACTGCCCGCCGGCAGCCAGAACTTAAGCTCCAGCGTCGATTCATCCAGCGCTTGCCAGGCGAGATTACGCGGATGCAGCATGATAGCCCGGCGCGCCGGTTCCACGCGCTCGCGTTTCAGCAGGGACAACAGCGCCGTTTGGTCTTCTATGCAGCTTAGCTCAAAAATTTCAGCCTCTTGCTGCGATCCTAGCGGACCATCCCCCGGCAACGGTGCAGTGATCAGCAATTCGCCGCTGGCAACGCGAGCCTGCACGGACGCCAGCTCATCTTCTTTTGCGACAAACCAGCTGCCACGGCCGCTAAGCTGTAGCGCATCGCCGAGCATCGCTTCGCTCATCAATCCATTGGCGAGACGCTGGCTGGCGATGATGTTAAACATCGCGCTACGGCTGGCGGAAAGGTAAAAGCTGCGTTTAGGGCGCTCTTTAACGCGAATTTCGTCATTCGCCCATCGCGTTGCCATGATCAGGTTGTTGCCGCCGCGCCCAAAACGCTGCACGCCAAAATAGTTCGGCACGCCCTGTTCGACGATTTTTTCCAGTCGCTGCTGCATGTCGGCAAGATTGGTCAGATTGCGCAGCACCAGAGTAAAGGCGTTGCCTTTAAGAGTACCAATACGCATCTTTTTAAGATGACGGGAATGACGCACCACCTCGCAGCCTTCCAGCTGGAACTGGCTGAGATCGGGGGTTTCTTTGCCAGGCAAATGTACGCAGAACCACTGTTCGGTCACCGCGTGGCGGTCTTTAAGCCCCGCATAGCTCACGGAACGTGGATGCACACCGGCAAAGCGAGCCAGCTGCTCGGCCACAAACTGGGTGTTGCAGCCGGTTTTGCGGATGCGGACGAGCAGATGCTCGCCTTCACCGTCCGGCTCAAAACCGAGGTCTTCTTCAACGATGAAATCCTCTGCATTGGCCTTGAGCGTACCGTTAGACAGCGGCTTGCCATACAGCCAGGTCAGATTATTCATATCCACGGCGTCAGTCCTTGATCAACAAGGCTACGGCTTCGCAGGCAATACCTTCGCCACGACCGGTAAAACCGAGCTTTTCGGTGGTGGTCGCTTTCACATTGACGTCGTCCATGTGGCAGCCAAGGTCTTCGGCAATAAACACGCGCATTTGCGGGATATGCGGCAGCATTTTTGGCGCCTGCGCAATGATAGTAATGTCGATGTTACCCAGGCGGTAACCTTTGGCTTTGATCTGGCGGTAGGCTTCACGCAGCAGTTCGCGGCTATCGGCACCTTTATAGGCTGGATCAGTATCAGGGAACAGCTTACCGATATCACCCAGCGCCGCTGCGCCAAGCAGGGCATCTGTTGCCGCGTGCAGGGCAACATCACCGTCGGAATGCGCCAGTAATCCCCGGTCGAAAGGGATACGCACACCGCCGATCACCAGAGGGCCTTCGCCTCCAAATGCATGAACATCAAAACCGTGACCGATACGCATTATGCGCTCTCCTGTTGGTGCAACTGAGTTAAATAGAATGCTGCCAGTGCCAGATCTTCTGGACGGGTAACTTTAATATTATCGGATCTTCCTGCCACCAGCTGCGGATGATAACCACAATGTTCCAGCGCCGAGGCTTCGTCAGTGACGTTTGCGCCTTCGTTTAACGCGCGAGTCAGGCAGGATTTAAGCAGATCCAACGGGAAGAACTGCGGCGTAAGCGCGTGCCACAGGTCTTGCCTGTCGACGGTATGGGCAATTTTTTCAATGCCCGGCTCACCGCGCTTCATGGTGTCTCGCACCGGCGCGGCCAGGATACCGCCGATTTTGCTGGTTTCGCTGATAGCCAACAGCCGATTCAAATCATCGATATGCAAACAAGGGCGTGCGGCGTCGTGAACCAGCACCCAGTGAACATCACCGGCGTGTTGCAGTCCGGCCATCACCGAGTCGGCACGCTGGGCGCCGCCAATGACTGCCTGAACCCGCGGATCGGTTGCAATCGGCAATTGAGCAAAAAAGGTGTCTTGTGGGCTAATAGCAACAATGACCTTCTGCACGCGATGACTGCGCAGCAGCGCAGCAATTGCGTGCTCCAGCAGGGTTTTACCCTCGATGCTCAGATATTGTTTTGGAAGTTCGCTTTGCATGCGGCTGCCAATACCGGCGGCGGGTAACACCGCGACGATATCGGCCGAGGAGACGGCGTTGTGACTCATGGATTATTGTTGATTCTTACTTGCGTGGTGTTGGAAGCCTGATTGTGTTTATTTTGGTCTGGCACCAGGCGATAGAAGCTCTCGCCAGGCTTAATCATGCCTAGCTCGTTGCGTGCGCGTTCCTCAATCGCCTCCTGACCACCGTTTAGGTCGTCGATCTCTGCGAAGAGTTGGTCATTGCGTGATTTAAGTTGGATGTTGCTATTTTGTTGCACTTCAACATCGTCGTTAACACGCACGTAATCGTGAATACCGTTCTTACCCAGCCACAGCGAATACTGTAGCCAGCCAAGTATAATCAATAATAGCAGCGTTAATTTGCCCATTCCGCCCCCTGAAAAAGCCGTTCAATCATCCCACAACTTTCACTCTGACTCCACACTCAAGCAGAAATTGGCATGCAGATTAGGAGTTAAGTTAAGAATAAGCGCGAGAATGACACAATGGTTTACATCAGTGCGGGGAAAAACGGCATAAAACCGGACATAAAATCGTCAGCACGAAAACGGCTCACAGGAACGGCGCAGGAAATTACCAGCCGCTGAGGAAAGAGAACACCATCCAGAATACGCACATCACCACTAAACCCGTCAAGGGTAAGGCTTTTAACAGGCTGCCGCCAAATAAGGTACTTAGCGCGATGCCAATCAGCACTGAAATAGGGATCAGCGCAAGGAAAAATGGCCAAGTATATAGCAAGAAAAACAGCGTATTAGAGCCATAGATGATAAAAGGGATTGCCAATGCCAGCCAGAAGAACACAAAACCGGTACAGCCGCCGATCATCGAATAGGAAGGTTCTTCCCTATTTTCAGCCTCTGGCTTCTTACCGGTGATGTCATGGAAAAACTGACTTATCGTTTGCATCGTTCAACCCCCTGGTTATTCGCTGTAGACTGACACGCTCTGTGGCGTTTTTGTCAGCAACATTCAGGGATTGATAATACCTCTACGACGGAGCACATCTAATAATTGCGGGACCAAATGTGTTACTAATTGTTCACCATCCAGGTGCACATCGGCCTGCAACGGCTCTTCGTAAACCGAGTCGATACCGGTGAAGTTTTTAAGCTCCCCGGCACGGGCTTTCTTGTATAAGCCTTTAGGATCGCGCGCTTCGCAAATTTCCAGCGGCGTATCGACAAACACCTCGATAAACTCGCCGCTATCCAATAACTCACGCACCATCTGGCGTTCGGCACGATGCGGCGAAATAAACGCGGTAAGCACCAGTTGCCCCGCGTCGACCATTAGCCTGGCAACCTCACCGACACGACGAATATTTTCACGGCGATCGTCATCGGTAAAGCCCAGATCGCGACAAAGCCCGTGTCTTACATTGTCACCATCAAGCAGATAAGTACTCACGCCCAAACTGAACAATGCCTGTTCCAGCGCACCGGCAACGGTAGATTTACCGGAGCCGGAAAGCCCGGTAAACCACAGCACCGCGCCGCGATGCCCGTGCTGCTTTTCGCGATCCGCACGCGTTACTGCATGCGGATGCCAGACGATATTTTCGTCCTGCAACGCCATGTTATTTACCACCCAACAGGTCGCGAGCGCCCCAGTGAGGGAAGTGACGGCGAACCAATGCGTTCAACTCCAGCTCAAAGGCACTGAACTCGGATTTGTCATGATAAACCTGCTCCAGCGCTTCACGCACCAGACCCGCACCGACAGTGACGTTGGTCAAACGGTCGATAAAGATCAGGCCACCTGTCACCGCGTTTTGCTGGTAGTTATCCAGTACCAGCGGCTCGTCAAACGCCAGCTCAACCAGGCCGATACCGTTCAGCGGCAGGCTTTCAACCACGCGCTGAGTCAGGGAGTTAATTTCCACCTGATACTCGATGTTCTCCACGCGAGCGCGGGCTTTCTTGCCACCGACTTTGATGTCGTAGCTTTGGCCGACGCTCAGCGGCTGTTCGGCCATCCACACCACGTCAACCTTGGCGTTATGTACCGGCTTCACCGTTTCGTTGGCATCTACCAGCAGATCGCCTCGGCTGATATCCACCTCGGTATCCAGCACCAGCGTAATCGCTTCACCGGCCCAGGCTTCCTGCAGTTCGCCATCGAAAGTCACAATACGCGCAACGGTAGATTCAACGCCCGATGGTAACACCTTGATTTTCTGACCTACACGCACAGAGCCTGACGCCAGCGTACCGGCATAGCCACGGAAATCGAGGTTTGGACGGTTAACGTATTGCACCGGGAAACGCATTGGCTGCTGCTCGCGGATATTAATAACATTAACAGTTTCAAGCACATCTAGCAGAGTTGGGCCGGTGTACCACGCCATTTTCTCGCTTTGGGTTGCTACGTTGTCGCCCTCGAGCGCAGACAGCGGCACAAATTTGATATCCAGATCGGTCGGCAACTGTTGGGCGAAATCCAGGTAATCCTGTTTGAATTGCTCGTAAACTTCTTCGCTGTAATCCACCAGGTCCATTTTATTCACGGCAACCACCAGGTGGCGAATGCCCAGCAGCGTTGCAATAAAGCTGTGACGACGGGTCTGATCCAGCACGCCTTTACGCGCATCGATCAGCAAAATAGCCAAATCACAGGTCGACGCTCCGGTTGCCATGTTGCGGGTGTACTGCTCGTGTCCCGGCGTGTCGGCAATAATAAATTTACGTTTTTCAGTCGAGAAATAGCGATAGGCCACGTCGATGGTGATGCCCTGCTCGCGTTCGGCCTGCAAGCCGTCTACCAGCAATGCCAGGTCAATTTTCTCGCCCTGCGTGCCGTGCCGCTTGCTGTCGTTATGTAATGAAGACAGCTGATCTTCATAAATCTGGCGCGTGTCATGCAACAGGCGACCGATCAGGGTGCTTTTACCGTCGTCGACGCTGCCGCAGGTCAGAAAGCGCAGCAGGCTCTTGTGCTGTTGTGAATGCAGGTAAGCTTCAACGCCACCCTGCTCAGCGATTTGTTGTGCAATTGCGTTATTCATAGTCCGTGCTCCTTAGAAATACCCTTGACGCTTTTTAAGCTCCATCGAACCCGCCTGATCGCGGTCAATGGCACGCCCCTGACGCTCGCTGGTGGTTGAAACCAGCATCTCCTCGATGATTTCCGGCAGCGTTTGCGCTTCGGACTCCACCGCGCCGGTCAGCGGCCAGCATCCCAGGGTACGGAAACGAACCATTTTCTCTTCAACTTGCTCACCCGGCTGCAGATCGATACGGTCGTCATCGATCATCAGCAGCATACCATCACGTTCCAGCACCGGGCGCGGCGCGGCCAGATACAGTGGCACAATCTCGATATTTTCCAGATAGATGTACTGCCAGATATCCAGCTCGGTCCAGTTAGATAGCGGGAATACGCGGATGCTTTCACCCTTGTTAATCTGGCCGTTATAGTTGTGCCACAGCTCAGGACGCTGGTTTTTCGGATCCCAACGATGGAAGCGATCACGGAACGAGTAGATACGTTCTTTGGCACGGGACTTTTCTTCGTCACGGCGCGCGCCACCAAAGGCAGCATCAAAACCGTATTTGTTCAGAGCCTGTTTCAGGCCCTCGGTTTTCATGATGTCGGTATGCTTGGCGCTGCCGTGCACGAATGGGTTGATGCCCATCGCGACGCCTTCCGGATTCTTGTGCACCAGCAGCTCAAAACCATAGTTTTTTGCCGTGCGATCGCGGAATTCGTACATCTCTTTGAATTTCCAGCCGGTATCGACGTGTAGCAGCGGGAATGGCAGCGTGCCTGGGAAGAAGGCCTTACGCGCCAAATGCAGCATCACCGACGAGTCTTTACCGATGGAATACATCATCACCGGGTTCGCGAATTCAGCCGCAACTTCGCGGATGATATGGATGCTTTCCGCCTCCAGCTGTCGTAAATGGGTGAGTCGTTTTTCGTCCATATCAGATCCTTAAGCCAAATTCACGACCAACGGGCGCTCTGCACCGGCAGTCTCTGGATGATGCCCAAACCAGGCGAGTTGGTGATGAAGTTCAACGACTTCACCGATCACCAGCAGGGCCGGTGAAGGCGCCTGTTGGGCTAATTGTTCTAGATTTTGCAATGTTCCAGTCAACACCTGTTGGTCAGGGCGCGTGCCGCGACCAATCACCGCCACTGGCGTATCGGCGGCTCGCCCGTGAGCAATCAGGTTTTGACTGATGTCCGAGGCTTTCATCGCCCCCATGTATATCGCCAGCGTTTGCTGCCCTCTGGCGAGTTCGGACCACTGCAGGCCATTGCCGTCAGTACGGATTTGGCCAGTAATAAACATCACGCTTTGCGCGCGTTCACGATGGGTCAAAGGAATACCGGCATAGGCCGTCGCGCCCGCTGCGGCAGTAATTCCCGGCACCACCTGAAAAGGAATGCCAGCCGCTGCGACCACTTCAAGCTCTTCGCCACCGCGTCCAAAAATAAACGGGTCACCGCCTTTCAGCCTGACCACTTTTTTACCCTGTCTGGCAAACTCGACCAGCAAGCGGTTAGTTTCTTCCTGCATCACCAGATGGTTTCCGGCACGCTTGCCAACACAGATTTTCTCCGCGTCGCGACGCACCAGATCCAGCACTTCAGGGCTGACCAGAAAGTCATACAACACCACATCGGCCTGCTGCATAACCTGCAAACCACGCAAGGTCAGCAGCCCCGGATCGCCCGGCCCCGCCCCTACCAGCGTCACCATGCCCTGATGAGTTGCCTCGTCTGGGGCATCGATCAGCGCTTGTAACGCCAGCTCCGCCTCTTTGAACTGCCCCCCAGCGGTCAAAGAAGCGAAGTTGCCGTCAAAAGCCTGTTCCCAGAAACGTCGACGGGCAGACATCTTGCTAAAGCGCTGTTTGACGCGACCGCGCCAGCTGCCTGCAATTTCTGCCATCTTGCCCAGACTGGCGGGCAGCAGCGTTTCCAGTTTTTCGCGCAGCATTCTTGCCAGCACCGGCGCCTGGCCGCTGGAAGAAATAGCCACCACAATCGGCGAACGATCAACGATAGAAGGAAAGATAAATGAACACTTGGGCTGGTCGTCCACGACGTTGGCCAGCACTCGGCGCTGATTCGCTTCCTCATACACCTCGGCGTTTAACTGCGGGTCATCCGTTGCGGCAATCACCAGAAAAACGTCGTCCAGTTGATCGGCAATAAAAGACTGCGCCAGCCATTGAATGGCCGACTGCTGATGTAAATGTTCGACTTCTGAGGAAAGTGATTGTGCAACTACTCTCACTTGCGCGCCTGCGCGCAGAAGGAGATCAATTTTTCGTGCAGCCACTTCTCCGCCGCCAACAACCAGTACCGGACGTTGTTTAAGGTCGGCAAATATAGGGAGATAGTCCACAGCAACCTTTTAGCATAAGTAAATCCATAATATGACTATACGGCTTGGCCGCGTTCCATATGAAATGATGAAATGGAATGATTAGTTCCAGAATGGAATATAGCCCCGAAAAAGCTCGTTTTGAGAAAACTGTAAATTGTTAATTTTTCCGCTGAATCGCATACTATGCCCAGACTTTCCAAGGACGCCTGATAAGGATTTTTTAGCATGCTCTTTCTCCGCCACGTAGCGCGTTCAGCCCTGCTTTTAACGCTGAGCGGCCTTTTTGCAACCGGTGCCGTGGGCCAACCCTTAAAAACTCAGCCAATCGGCCACTATGCCGACCAGCAAGCGCGACACATCGCCACCTATTTTCCCGGACGTATGGCCGGAAGTCCGGCAGAGATCATCGCCGCCGATTATCTGCATCAAAGCTTCAGCAAAATGGGCTACCAGAGCCGACTTCATGCTTTTGATGCCCGTTATCTCTATACCAGCCAGGACGGCCGCCAGAACTGGCACAGTGTTCAGGCGACATCAGTCATTGCCGATCACCCCGGTAAAGTCCCACAGCAAATCGTCGTGATGGCGCATTTTGATACTTATCTGCCGCAAAGTGACGCCGACAGTGACCACAATCTTGGCGGCCTGACTCTGCAAGGCGTTGATGACAACGCGTCCGGCGTCGGCGCAATGCTTGAGCTGGCAGAGCGGATGAGTAAAGTCCCGACTCATTACAGCCTGCGTTTCGTCGCACTCAGCGCGCAAGAAGCCGGAGAGCAAGGAGCGAAAGATTATCTCGCCACCCTCAGCCCGGAAGAGAAAAAAAGCACGTTGCTGGTGGTGAATATTAATTCGCTGATTGTCGGCGATCGCCTGTATTTCAACAGCGGCCTCAACACCTCATCGGCAGTGGCTAAACTGTCGCGCGATAAAGCCTTAAACCTTGCTCGTCGAATGGGCATTGCCGCGGCCACCAGCCCAACCGGGACTAGCTGCTGCGAAGGTTTACAGTCCCTCGACAATGAACATATTCCCCTGCTGCTAGTTTCTGCCAGCGATTGGGCATTAGGCAAAAAAGACGGCCAACAGCAGCGCCCGTTGAGCAAGCATTTCCCGGCAGGCACCAGCCGCTATCAGGGACAGATTGATAATCTGCAATATCTTGATCGCGTATTGCCGGGACGCCTCGCCAGACGTGAAAAAGACAGCGTCAAAATTCTGCTGCCTTTACTGAAAGAATTAGCTAATCCGCGCGGAGAGGCTTAAAAGGCGCGGCAAAGATTTCGCGTTTATTGCTCCCCTGTCCTGGCCCTTCCTTATAAAAGGAAGGGTTGCAGGACAGGAGAATAGGCCGCTCAGGGTTTATTCGTGTAACCCGCACTCGCGTTTCAGGCCGAAGAAACGGGTCTCTTCTTCTTTCATGCCCTCTTCCCACTTTTTAGTGGTGTGCGTATCACCTACCGACAGATAGCCCTGATCCCACAGCGGGTGATAGCTCAGCCCATGCTGTTTCAGATACTGGAAGATCTGACGATTATCCCAGTCAATGATTGGCAGAACCTTGAACACCCCACGTTGCACCGCCAGCACTGGCAAATTAGCCCGGCTGCCTGACTGCTCGCGACGCAGACCGGCGAACCAAGTCTGCACGCCAAGGGTTTCTACAGCGCGGTTCATCGGCTCGACCTTGTTGATAAGGTTATATTTCTCGATACCTTCGACGCCCTGCTCCCACAGTTTGCCGTAGCGCGCTTCCTGCCAGGCAGCAGAATGCTCGGCACGGAAAACCTTGAGGTTGAGATCCAGCTGTTCGGTTAACGAATCGATAAACTGATAGGTTTCCGGGAACAGATAGCCGGTATCGGTCAGGATCACCGGAATATCGGGTTTCTGGCGGGTGACCAGATGCAGACACACCGCCGCCTGAATGCCGAAGCTTGAGGAAAGCGTAAACTCGCCCGGCAGATTTTCCAGCGCCCAGCTCACGCGCTCTTCAGCCGAGAGTTTTTCCAGCTGGCCGTTGATTTCGGCCAGTGCCAATACTTGCCCGGACTTAGGCAATGCATTGAGTTCTGTAAGGGAGAGTACGGTCATATCGCCTCCTGTCAGTCCCAGAAATCTTGAGCGGGATCGAGCACCGGCTTGATAATGCCGGCGCGGATTACGTAATCGCCGAAGCCTTCGTCGGTTTCACGTTCTTTAGCCCAGCGACCGACCAGCTCATCGATAATCGCCAGAATCTCTACATCGCTGATGTTCTCGCGATACATACGCGGGATGCGCGTCCCTTCACGATTGCCGCCCAGATGCAGGTTGTAGCGGTTCATCGCTTTACCCACCAGCCCGATTTCGGCCAGCAGCGCGCGCCCACAGCCGTTTGGACAGCCGGTTACGCGCAGAACTATGTGCTCTTTGCCGACGCCGTGGTTGTGCATGATGCCTTCAACGTGAGTCACGAACTCTGGCAAGAAGCGCTCGGCTTCGGCCATTGCCAACGGACAGGTCGGGTAAGACACGCAGGCCATCGAGTTTTTACGCTGTTCGGTGACACTATCGTCGATTAACCCATGATTCCTGGCCAGCGTTTCAATGGCGTCTTTATCTTTCTCATTCACGCCAGCAACGATCAGGTTCTGGTTTGCGGTGAGACGGAAATCGCCTTTGTGGATACGAGCAATTTCGGCCAGACCCGTTTTCAGCGGACGCCCCGGATAATCAAGAATACGCCCATTTTCGATAAACAGCGTCAGGTGCCACTGGTTGTCGATACCTTTGACCCAACCGATGCGATCGCCACGTCCGGTAAATTCGTAAGGACGAACGTCACCGAAGGTAATCCCGGCGCGCTTCTCGACTTCCGCCTTAAAGGTCTCAACGCCGACGCGCTCAAGGGTATATTTGGTTTTCGCATTCTTACGATTGGTGCGGTTGCCCCAGTCGCGCTGTGTGGTTACCACGGCTTCAGCGACGGCCAGCGTTTTATCCAATGGAATAAAGCCCAGCTCGCTGGCAGTCCGGGCGTAGGTTGCCTTGTCGCCGTGAGCGATAGACAGTCCGCCACCTACCAGCACGTTAAAACCGACCAGCTTGCCGTTATCCGCAATAGCCACAAAGTTCAAATCGTTGGCGTGCAAATCCACATCATTTTGCGGCGGGATCACCACCGTAGTTTTAAACTTACGCGGCAAATAGGTTGAACCCAGAATCGGCTCTTCGTCGGTGGTTTCGACTTTTTCCTGATCCAGCCACACTTCGGCATAGGCACGAGTGCGCGGCAGCAGGTGCTCGGAAATCTTCTTCGCCCATTGCCAGGCTTCGAAATGCAGCTCGGACTCAACGGGGTTAGAGGTGCAGAGCACGTTACGGTTCACGTCGTTGGCGGTCGCCAGCGCGTCAAGACCCAGCTTGTTCAGCAACTGATGTACCGGCTTGACGTTTGGCTTGAGAATGCCATGGAACTGGAACGTCTGACGGTTGGTGATACGAATGCTGCCGTAAATCGTGCTGTCTTCGGCAAACTTGTCGATACCCAGCCACTGTTCTGGCGTCATCACGCCGCCCGGCAGACGACAACGCAGCATCATCGCATGGCGCGGTTCGAGTTTTTGCTCGGCACGTTCGGCACGAATATCACGGTCATCCTGCTGATACATACCGTGGAAACGGATCAACAGGAAATTGTCGCCGTTGAAGCCACCGGTCAGACCATCAGTCAGATCTTCGGTAATGGTGCCGCGCAGGAAATTACTTTCTTTTTTAAGACGTTCTGCGTCGGTCAACTTGCCTTCGACTACCAAAGGTCCTGGATGTTTTTCGTTCATAATTTCGTTGCTCATTAATAGACATCTCGCTGGTAACGACGCTCGAAGCGCAGTTCACTCAAGAATTCATCGGCGGCTTCAAGATCCATCGAACCGTGCTCGGCAATCAGCTCAAGCAGTGTCTGTTCTACGTCTTTTGCCATACGGTTTGCGTCACCGCAGACATAAATGTGTGCACCTTCCTGCAGCCATTGCCAAACTTCGGCACCTTTGGCGCGCAGCTTATCCTGCACGTAAACCTTTTCTGACTGATCGCGAGACCAGGCCAGGTCGATGTTGGTCAGCAGGCCATCTTTTACGTAACGCTGCCACTCAACCTGATAAAGGAAATCGTCGGTAAAGTGTGGATTGCCAAAGAACAGCCAGTTTTTGCCGCCCGCACCGTCGTTGTCGCGCTGTTGCATAAAGGCGCGGAATGGCGCGATGCCGGTTCCTGGGCCAATCATAATCACCGGCGCTTGCGAGTCGGCAGGCAGACGGAAGTTATCGTTGTGTTCGATGAACACGCGCACGTCGCCGTCTTCTTCCAGGCGATCGGCCAGATAGCCCGAAGCACCGCCGCTGCGGGCGCGACCATCAATGTCATAACGCACGACGCCAACGGTTATGTGGACTTCCGACTCAGTCTCGGCCTGGGACGACGCGATAGAGTACAGGCGTGGCGTCAACGGGCGAAGCAGGTCAATCAGCTGTTGCGGCTGGAGTTCGGTCGGCGCGCGGCGCACCATATCAACAAACGGCGTATTGTGAGCATATTGCTGCAACGCGCTCTTATCGGTAAGTAACGCCAGCAAATCAGCATCGCGACAAACGGCGGCATATTTATCGACGATTACCGTCGTGTTTTGCGTCAACTCAATGTGATGCTGCAACGCCTCGCTTAATGGCAAGGTTTTGCCGTTAATTTCTACGGGTTCATCGCCCTGGAGCCACAGCAGCTCGACCAATTCCCTGACCAGGGCAGGATCGTTTTCGAACCATACGCCCAGTGCATCGCCCGGTTGGTAACGCAGACCGGAATCACCCAGATCGATCTCGATATGGCGCACGTCCTTATCCGAATCACGACCGGTGATCTTTTGGTTTACAGACAACAGCGCAGTCAGCGGCTCTTCTTTAGTATAAGGGCTGCTATCAACCAGGTTTACGTTACCGGCGACAGATGCCGCCTGAGCCACCGGAGATTCGGCAGGGACACGTTTTTTCAACGCGTCAACCACGCGCTGGATCCACTCTGCTGCTTGTTCCTGGTATTCGACATCTGCATCGACGCGATCGAGCAGACGCTCTGCGCCCAGCTCGCCCAGACGGGTGTCAAAGTCTTTGCCCGCCTGGCAGAAGAATTCATAAGAAGTATCACCGAGGCCAAATACCGCAAACGCGCTATCCGCCATGTTAGGTGCCTTCTTGGACATCAGGAATTTATGCAACGCCACCGCCTCTTCGGCAGGCTCGCCCTCACCCTGCGTCGACGCCACAACTACCAGCAGTTTTTCCTGGCCGATCTGCTTGAACTTGTAGTCACCGGCATTCACCAGATTAACATTAAGCTTAGCTTCAACTAGTGCATCACGCAGCTGCTCGGCCAGGCGACGCGCATTGCCGGTCTGAGATGCAGAGATCAGAGTAATCGACGCTGCCGCGGCAACGGGAGCAGGCGCTGCTACCACGCCCGACTGCTGGTTGGTCAATCCCCAAAAATAACCGGAAAGCCAGGCTAATTGGGTCGGCGAATAGTCTCCAATCGCCGATTGCAGCCGTGCCATTTGCTCCGGGTTCAAGGGGAGCAAAGAAGTAGGAGGTGCCTGAGTCGTCATCGCGGTACGAATTCCCTTATTGCTTAAGCCAGTATCAATGGGCCGTTAAATGGTTAAGAGTTTGATAGCTTGTAAGGTTAACCAGCAGGATCATAACAATTAAATAAGTGATGGGAATATTAAATAACCATAATGACTAAGTGTTTTTTCAGATAGGATCAACCAGTAAAAGTGGTAAAGCAGCGTTTATAGGCTACTGAAATAACTAATAAAAAAATCAGGGTTATTCGATATAAATAAATGGGGGGCTATAAATGAGAAAGCCCCGCATTTGCAGGGCTAACTTTTTCTTTCCGTTCACCGGTTTGCCGCGAGGCTGAACGGCAATTACGGGTTGAATTCGTGCTGCTGTTCGAAACGCGAGAACTGGCCCGCAGCGTAAATCGACATTTTAATATCGCTATGGCCAACATCCGGCAACGCCACGAAATGCCAGTTGAACGGCATATAGTTTTGTTCCGCCTGCTGCTGAGAAGTGGTAAAGAAATTCTCCGCACGCTCCAGTCGATTGGTGCCCTGAGCCATTGCGCCTTTTGAATGCAGTAGCTGATGATTCTCAGGGTCGTCATCGCTGTTACCCACCGCAATCAAGATGGGTTTGGCAAAGTAGGCAGCCAGCTGGTTCTGATCGACCCGAATTGGCGATGCGCGCAGCCCGTACGGCCAGCGTTGATCGGTATCCGGCAGCGTCCACCAGCCTGCAGCTGCGCAAATTGCGGCCTTGACCTGCGGCTGCGGGAGCAGCGTCAACATACGATGCACAAACTGACAGCCTCCGCTGCTACCAAACAGATAGTACTGTGACTGAGTGGTAATACCCTGCTGATGCATGGCGCTGAAGATATCGTTGACCAGTGTGAAATCCCACTGCGCCTTTGGAAGACGGTGATGAGTTTTAGGATCCTGAATATTGCCCAGGGTATAGCCATAACTACCAGGGAAATCCTGATCGGTAAAACGCGGCACCACGATGCGGAAATGATACTGATCGGCGACTTTTATCCATTCATTGCGATAGGCCGCCGCGTTGCGATCGACACCGGTCATCGCCATGATGACTGGCGTACTGGCGTCGGTTCCGGCCGGTTGATAGGTAAAGACCTCAAGCGGCTTTTTATTGCCACCGGCAGGAAAGTAGAAACTGCCAGTGCCGTCAGCCAGAGTTTTCAACACAATTCCGTTTGGCTTAGCCGGTGCTTTCGCCGGAGCCACTTTTGACTGCGCGGGTTTTACAGCCGCTGATTTCGCAGAATTAGCCGGTGCCTCGGCCGAAGGTGAAGGAGCAGCTGCTGGGGCGGACGTTGTCGCCGCAGGTGTAGAGTTTGCTGGAACCGCTGTTGTCGCAGGAGCTGCAGGCGTTACCGGGACCGCTGGCGTTGCTGTCGCCGGGACAGGGGAAACCGGTGCAGCGGGCGCACTGTGGTTTGCCGCAGCAGCATCAGTTGCAGCAGGCAAGGAGTTCATCGTCGATGAATTATCGGCTTCAACTGTTGCAGAAAAAATCAGCAACAAAACGGCCAAACGCAGCGCTCTAATCATTCACTATCTCAATAGGTTAGTTCTAACGCTCCCAATGTAAGTCATCGGGTCATCTGGAGTAAATACACCAAAGCGCAATAACTGTATATTCGCAGAGCAGATAACTCATGGCGTAACGGGCCACTTTCCGTTAATATGCCGCGTTTTTTGCAGTCAACGAGACAGTGTCATGACCACTACATTATTTAAAGATTTTATGTTCGAAGCCGCTCATCACCTGCCTCACGTTCCCGCTGGGCACAAGTGTGGTCGTCTGCATGGGCACTCATTTGCCGTGCGCCTGGAGATCACCGGTGAAGTCGATCCACACACTGGCTGGGTAATGGATTTTGCCGAGCTGAAAGCTGCGTTCGCGCCTACGTTGGATAGCCTGGATCACTATTATCTTAATGATATCCCAGGTCTTGAAAATCCCACCAGCGAAGTGCTCGCCAAATGGATCTGGGACAAGATGAAGCCTCAATTGCCAATGCTGAGCGCAGTGCGCATCAAAGAAACCTGCACCGCCGGCTGCGTTTATCGCGGTTAAACTGCCCGCCCAGAAATATCCTCAAGCTCACAAAATACCTGTAAGCCCTCGTTACAGCACCATTTTTCAAAGCCATTGGTGATGTAACGTGGCGGCAAGCGCGCAAGTCCCGATGAGCTGACATGAGTCAGTGATTCGGGCGAGCAAGCGAAGCAACGCTGCCACAGTGACAAGAGCACAGAATGAATTTTCAAAGCCATTGTTGCTGTGGCAAGGCGCACAGCGCGCAAGTCCCGATGAGCTGACATGAGTCAGTGATTCGGGCGAGCAAGCGAAGCAACGCTGCCACAGTGACAAGAGCACAGAATGAATTTTCAAAGCCATTGTTGCTGTGGCAAGGCGCACAGCGCGCAAGTCCCGATGAGCTGACATGAGTCAGTGATTCGGGCGAGCAAGCGAAGCAACGCTGCCACAGTGACAAGAGCACAGAATGAATTTTCAAAGCCATTGTTGCTGTGGCAAGGCGCACAGCGCGCAAGTCCCGATGAGCTGACATAAGTCAGTGATTCGGGCGAGCAAGCGAAGCAACGCTGCCACAGTGACAAGGGCGAAGAAAATTAGGCGATGTTAAGATACTTATGTGTCTGCATCGACAACCGCCAGTTCTTCGCGATACAAGTCGCGATGCATAGCTTTGTGGCTTCATCCTTCTGGCTGATCGGTTGCAGGGCGATAATTCGCGCTTTCTGATCATTCAGTGTTGCCAGCAGTTCTTCAAGAGCGTCGACGTCACGCTGGCGAGCCACCGGATGTTTAATCTCATCGGCACGCTGTAGCGCCTGGGGCAGGATGTCGTAGCCCCCACGCATATTCACTTTTGGTGAAACAGTCACCCAGGTTTTGGCCGAGCAGCGGACTTCGTGCGTGCCACTGGTTTCAATCTGGCAACTGAGGCCTTTCTGTTCCAGCAGCTCGGTTAGCGGCTGCAAGTCATAAATGCACGGCTCTCCGCCGGTGATCACGATGTGATTCGCTGTCCATCCCTGATTCTGGATAACCTGATAAAGCTGTTCAGCGCTGGCATTGCCCCACGCGTCACTTTCCTCGGTTTTAACCAGGATACGCTGCATATCGACTTCACGATCGGCAAATTTTTCCCAGGTGTGTTTCGTGTCGCACCAGCTGCAGCCCACAGGGCAGCCTTGCAAACGAATAAAAATAGCCGGCACGCCGGTAAAATAGCCTTCCCCTTGCAGGGTTTCGAACATCTCGTTAATCGGGTACTGCATGCGTATCTCGGTTTTAAAGGGATCAAGGTGCATTATCGCAGACATCTTGCCTTGAGCCAAACCTATCGCATAATGCAAAATTGTGTGGGCTAGCGCATCTGTCTGAAGGTATTGGGAGTTTAGCGGTTTTCACTTAGCTAAAGTTTTTCAGCAACGCAAAAGGTTTATTGGCTGAAGCCATGCTGACTCTGCATCTGTCGTTTTAGCCCCCTATTTTTAATATCCTTAATTTCCTGATTAACGACCTCAGTACGATAATTCAACCTGGTTAATTCCAGCGCTGCAGTATTGCTGGTGTTTCTATTTAAAGCTTGCTCAATGGTTTTTTCGATAGCCTCTGACTTATCCCAAGCCATATCATTACTTCGTAACCTTGCGAGTCGCGCTGTCAGAGATTGAATAGTCACGTCGTCATCTTTTGTTATGTTTAACTGCTCAGACATGAAATTCAACTGTGATAGCTGCTCGGACAGACTGTCTCGACTCTCACCAGACGGCTGAATATCATGCTGTTGATTTGAAAAACCGCTTTTTGGCCCGATCGGCGCAGACGTGACACCCGTTGCAGATTGAGTTACGTGGGTCAAAATTTCCGTTAATAAAAGCGGGATTAAATTTATCGGCGAAGGTTGCTCCGAAGAAGAATTCATCTCTAGCTGTCTTACAATCTCTTGCTCCTCAAACAACAAATCTTTTTGACGCGTGGCGCTGCTTGCGTGAACTGTCATTTGTCTAAAATCTGTCAGCACATCGGAAAGCAGTGAAACAAATCGCAGCAGAGGCGCACCTCGGTCTTTATGAATAATTTTGCTGTCCTGTTGAACGCTAGAATATTTCTCCTGGCTTCCCAATCGCAAATATTCAGCCGATAGCGTGGATTCTAGCTCGTGTTGCCCAGCCATAATGCGTGTAAAAATTGCCTGCTGCGGATTTGCCTGCACCAAGGTCTTAGCAGAAGGCCTCGTTGTGGTAATACGGCTCTTTTTGTACAGCGAGGCAATTTTCCGATCGTTGTCGAGAAGCTGGTAGTTCCCCAACAATGTCAAGATTTGCTGCGCCTGATGCGACAGAGGACCGGGTTTTCTCAGCCAATCATTCGAGGCTTCATGTTTGATGCGATTTAACCCGTCTCGACTGGATTGCATCATAACCAGAGAATGTGAAAAGTCATTTTTACGGGTGTTGAGGAAATTTTTTAATTCTCGGTGTGAGCCTTCTGACTGACCTACGGCAAGCAACAGGTAAATAAATTTACTACTGGTTTGATACTTTTCATTATTAATAAGAGTCAGCGCGCGCGTTGCCGGAGAAACGTCCCATGCTGAATGGTCAAGGGTCAGTGCATAAACGTCTTGCGATGTCAGGGCCTGCGCGTCAAATAGTTGATGAATAAGTTCGAAATAGTACGACAAAAGTTGATCTACAGGCTGAACATATCCACAAATTGTTGCCAGTCCAATGCCTGTGCTGGCGCTGTGTTTTAAATACTCAGCGGCTTTTTTGGGCGAAGTCTCAGCAGCGCTCGCACATTTAAGCAACGTCTCGTAGCCAGAAATCAGTGATAACGCATTATGATGAAATTCGAGATCTGCATTTTCTGCAAGCAGCAGGGAATGGCGCTTTTGTAGCGACACTTCAGGCGTAATCCCCAGCACATCATGCTGAGTCCTTTCCTTACTTTGTTCGCTGGGCAGTATTGCAGGCGTTGTGCTGGTGGCGGCGGCAAGAGTTTGCAAACCGGATGGTCCCGCAATCCCCAAAGAAGATGCCCCTCCTTCACCGTCTCGATCCTCATCACGCTTACGCTTGAATCGGGACTGGTTTTTCTCAGCATCGTAATGACTCGGCACAGGCCCGGAAAGTTGAGAACTGTCGGCAATCTGCCTGACTAGTGCCAAATATGCCTGAATTTTCTCTTGGCTGATTATCAGTGTCTGCTGGCGTCCAGCATCATTGGCAAAAGCTAGCTCAATAAAGTCTTTTAACAACTGATGGTTATCATGCATAGCTTTCCTGGGCACTATCGCCACATCTCCTTTAAATTTGTTTTCGAGTTGCGGAGAATGCATTAGGTACAACTTATCAGGCATTACATTAATATAGGTGGTAGGCAGCGTGGCCAGCGTATAACTGCGCTCTCCCGCGGGATTGAGATAATTGCTAAAGTTATTCTTAATAAAACCTTTTCCAATAGCGATATTTTTTATCTGGGCAAATGTACGCAACAGCGCCTCTTCGGAAAGGCCTTGCACTATATCGGAGGCTTCACTTGGGCAAAATTCTATCTTTTGTATCAATTGGCTATCAGTTGCCATTTTTGCAATTAACTTTGCCCATTTTTGTGCAGGTTGATTAAGTTGTACATTTTCATCATATATTTGGCTCGCTATAGCCAAAATGTCATTTTTATATTCTTCAACGAGTAAATATACCAACTGATTGTCATCAAGAGTCTGATTGCCTAAGCGCTGTATTTCATGCTGGCTATGCTTGAAAAGAGTAGTTAATGGCGGTTGGTCCTGCGACGAACTATCGAATGCCCCCCCAATATAGATAAGTGTTTCTATCAAAGTAAAAACGCTGGGTTGATTGTGGAGTCTCGGATTGGGCAAAGTCTGAAAAACCTTTATTAAGGTATCATCGTGGAGATTTTTCATCCAGCTTATATCGACATCCCCTGTGCATGTAATCTCGGACATCGCGGTACAGCAGTAAAAGCCTATACATGAAAGTCGTGCATCAGAAATAGTCTCATCACTGAGCCACTTTTCAATCAGTGAAAGGCTCAACCCTCGCGCTCCATAAGGAAGCCCTTCTATATTAATCTCTGTGATGGGATAATCGTCACCAAGTATTAACGGCGCAACTGGCATTCCGCCGAGCAGTATTCTCAACCGTTCGAGGCGATTATCATTCAATACGTTGATAATATTTGTATATGCATGATGCCCTGCCAAAAAGAGTCTCTGTTCATGCTCACCAACAATGCTCCTTTGCTGTAGCAAGGGAGAATTATTGGCAGTTGATTCCATAAGATTAAGTAGAGGTTGTCTCATCAAAAAACGTATTTCAAGTAACCTTAGCAACCTGTTTGCTATCACCTCGTTTTCTATGGCATTTCCCCGATTGATTAATTCAGCCAGCGGCGTTTGATAATCATAATTATCGAGATGGTAGTCATCCATTTCCTGTACCTGCGTATTGGACCTCATGTTATGATCCATAAGCTCATCAGGTAAATAGGGTCGAATGCTTTCAAAAAAGAAGGTATAGACGCTTTTTATTTTACTGATCAAGACGGGGGCGATGACTTCCATTGAGTTAACATCTTGAGCTTCTAGCTGTAATTCATTAATGGCATTTGTTAGGTCAAGGCTTTTCACGCCGATTAATGCATAAAAATCCATCATTAATGCAAGTTGCTCATCTTGTAATGCATTGCTTAACTGTAAAAAGGTCATGCCTTTACGTATTGCAAGATGGGTGATGTCTTGATTGAAAAGAGAAAGAAGTAAAGATTCGGATCCAATAATATTTTCAAACTTCATCGAATCATTAATTTTTAATTTTAATAAATTCTGGCTTTCATCAAGCTGAGTACGTATTTCATTTAGGCGATAATTATTCACTATTGCCTTTTGTGCATTGCTTTCGCTCTTATTAATAAGTCTAATCAAAGATTCTATACGTTCTTTACTTTCAAATACCATAAAATGCTTTATTATTTCATTGACTCTTTTCTTCTGCTCAGTAGTTAAAGACTTTTCAGCCTCCGGTTTACGCATAGCATGAAGTTCAGAAATCAATATCTCCTGCATATTAGATAGTATTTTTTCTTTAATTTGTGGATACGAACTATCTAGTATTGCCAATTTTCCAGGCAACTCGTCTAAGGGCTTCAAGCCCCAGGAAGAGTGACCCGCAGAGTTTGCATAATCTTGCCAGTTTTCATCTACGTGGTCTGCCACCATGTTACGGTATTGCTCAGCGCATTTATCATCACCATGTAAAGCTTGAGAGACTACTCGAAAGAAACTGTTGCCATCGAAGGAGTAAAATGGCCTGTCATTGCCTTGAACCAGGCTGTAATGCTCATAATTAGCCTTAGAAAATCGTTTAATTATTACCTTACAAGGGGCATTTACATTGCCAATACTGCAAAAGCCAAAGGGCTCTTTAAAAAGGATTTGAATTTTCAATACATCGGCGAGCGCGTTAATAGTGATATCAGCTGTATCACGATGCCAATAACCCGGCGTTCGCATGTTGCTAACGGTTTCTTCCCGATTTTTCATTACTGTCGAACGCCTTTCCCCTAAGGCGAATGAAGTACTGCCAGACACTCTGGATTGGGATATATTTCTCTCCTTTACCGAACCAAATAAGCTTTGTGGCTGTAAAGGCGAACCCGTCGCACCAATGAAATGTCCTGTCGTATTATTGTGTATAATTGAAGGAACGTTTTGACTTAACCTTGAAACCACAGAAGAATTGGAGATGATACCCTGGTCTGACATTCTTTCTTCCTTATATCTCTGAACGCCTACTCATAAATTCCATTAATATTTAACAGCATTATTTATGGTGTAAAATTATTATTAAGCACAACCCATTTCAGCCATATTTTTTAAATTATAGTCAATAATGTAAATAGCCTCATTAACTCCAAGAGTCTATCGACTTTCGAATCTAATTATATAACAGAACGATTAAGTACAATTTTTAAAAGGAAAGCATGACGCTGAGCGATTAATTATCGACAGATATAAAAAAACCCGCCGAAGCGGGTTTTATGAAGTCAGGAATCAGAAGTCAGAACTTACTGACCTTTAACTTCTTTCAGACCGTTAAACGGAGCAGAATCACCCAGCGCTTCTTCGATACGAATCAGCTGGTTGTATTTAGCTACGCGGTCAGAACGGCTCATAGAACCGGTTTTGATCTGGCCAGCTGCAGTACCTACCGCCAGGTCAGCGATGGTTGCATCTTCAGTCTCGCCTGAACGGTGAGAAATGATAGCCGTATAGCCTGCATCTTTAGCCATCTTGATTGCAGCCAGAGTTTCGGTCAGAGAACCAATCTGGTTGAATTTGATCAGGATGGAGTTAGCGATGCCTTTATCGATGCCTTCTTTCAGGATCTTGGTGTTGGTGACGAACAGGTCGTCGCCCACCAGCTGGATTTTGTCGCCCAGAACTTTAGTCTGGTAAGCGAAACCAGCCCAGTCAGATTCGTCCAGACCGTCTTCGATAGAAACGATTGGATACTGCTTGGTCAGGTCTTCCAGGAAGTGAGTGAACTCTTCAGAGGTGTAAGCTTTGTTGCCTTCACCAGCAAGAACGTATTTACCGTCTTTGTAGAATTCAGAAGCTGCACAGTCCATCGCCAGAGTGATGTCTTTGCCCAGCTCGTAACCTGCCGCTTTAACCGCTTCAGCGATTACAGCCAGAGCTTCTGCGTTAGAGCTCAGGTTTGGCGCATAACCACCTTCGTCACCAACAGCCGTGTTCAGGCCTTTGGCTTTCAGAACTTTAGCCAGGTTGTGGAAAACTTCTGAACCGATACGCACGGCTTCTTTCAGGGTTTTCGCACCAACAGGCTGGATCATGAATTCTTGGATGTCGACGTTATTGTCGGCGTGCTCACCACCGTTGATGATGTTCATCATAGGCAGTGGCATAGAATATTTGCCTGGAGTGCCGTTCAGTTCCGCAATGTGGGCGTACAGTGGCAGACCTTTAGAGGCAGCAGCAGCTTTAGCAGCAGCCAGGGAAACAGCCAGAATCGCGTTAGCGCCGAATTTGGATTTGTTTTCGGTACCATCAAGCTCGATCATGATCTTGTCGATGTTAGCCTGGTCTTTTGCGTCTTTACCTTGCAGAGCCTGAGCGATAGGGCCGTTAACCGCGTCAACCGCTTTAGTTACGCCTTTACCCAGAAAACGAGATTTATCACCGTCACGCAATTCCAGAGCTTCGCGAGAACCCGTTGATGCACCAGATGGTGCAGCAGCCAGACCTACGAAACCGCCTTCCAGATGAACTTCAGCTTCTACGGTCGGGTTACCACGAGAGTCGATGATTTCACGACCGAGCACTTTAACGATTTTGGACATTAGGATTTCCTCAGTACAAGTTAACTAAAGCTTCAGACTCCACGACAGACTGCATTCCCGCGGCCTGTCGTGGGTCCTATATTTTATTTTACCTGACGCTTCTGATACTCACCGGCTGCCTTAACAAAGCCTGCAAACAACGGATGACCATCACGCGGCGTTGACGTAAATTCCGGGTGGAACTGGCAAGCTACATACCACGGATGGTCAGGCAGCTCGATAATTTCCACCAGTTGCTTATCGCCAGAGCGACCCGCAATGCGTAAACCTGCTTCTTCAATTGGCTTCAGCAGCATGTTGTTTACTTCATAACGGTGACGATGACGTTCAACTATCGTTGGTTCGCCGTACATCTGACGGACCAGGCTGCCTTCGGTCAGGTGACATTGTTGACCACCGACGCGCATAGTGCCGCCTAAATCACTCTCTTCGGAACGCACTTCGACGTTGCCGTTTTCATCACGCCATTCAGTAATCAGCGCCACGACAGGGAACTTACAGTCTGGCACAAATTCTGTCGAGTTCGCGTTGTCCATTCCAACGACGTTACGAGCAAACTCGATCAGCGCAACTTGCATACCCAGGCAGATGCCCAGATAAGGAATGTTGTTTTCACGCGCATAACGCGCGGTCATCAACTTGCCTTCAACACCACGGTAACCGAAGCCGCCCGGGATCAGGATAGCATCCAGATCTTTCAGCACTTCAACACCGCGGGTTTCGACGTCTTGCGAGTCGATCAGCTTGATGTTCACGGTCAGGCGATTTTTCAGACCTGCGTGTTTCAGCGCTTCGATAACCGACTTATAGGCATCTGGCAGCTCGGTGTATTTACCGACCATACCGATGTTAACTTCGCCGCCTGGGTTGGCTTCTTCATAGATAACCTGTTCCCACTCGGCCAAATCGGCTTCTTTGCAGCTCAGGCTGAAACGTTTACAAATATAATCGTCCAGACCTTGTGATTTCAATAGCGCTGGAATTTTATAAATTGAATCAACATCTTTTAAAGAGATAACCGCTTTCTCAGGCACGTTACAGAACAAAGCAATTTTTGCGCGTTCGTTGGCAGGAACTGAACGGTCCGAACGGCAGATCAACACGTCTGGTTGAATACCGATAGACAGCAGTTCTTTAACCGAGTGCTGAGTAGGTTTGGTTTTGACTTCGCCGGCAGCTGCCATGTAAGGCACCAGAGTCAGGTGCATGTACAGCGTGTGCTCACGGCCAACGTCAACCGCCATCTGGCGGATCGCTTCAAGGAATGGCAGGGACTCGATGTCACCGACGGTACCGCCGATTTCAACCAGAACCACGTCATGACCTTCACCGCCTTCAATGATACGTTCTTTGATGGCATTGGTGATGTGCGGGATAACCTGAATGGTCGCGCCGAGATAATCGCCACGGCGTTCTTTGCGCAGGACGTCGGAGTAAATACGACCGGTAGTAAAGTTGTTACGGCGGGTCATTTTAGTGCGAATGAAACGTTCGTAGTGACCCAGATCGAGATCTGTTTCAGCGCCATCTTCGGTAACGAAGACTTCACCGTGTTGGGTCGGACTCATGGTACCCGGATCGACGTTGATGTACGGATCGAGTTTCATGATGGTAACGTTCAAACCACGGGCTTCGAGAATAGCCGCCAGAGAGGCTGCGGCAATGCCTTTACCCAGAGAGGATACAACCCCGCCGGTCACAAAAATATAATTAGTTGTCATGCTGAACCTGAGAGGTTAGGTTTAAAGACGATGGAAGAACCAAGACGGGAAAATAGTATACCCGAACCTTCGATGCCTCACAAACGATCGTTTTACTCTCCTCACCCAGTAGCCTTCCCGACCAACCACTCGCTAACACATCAGACCTCAACATCACAAAACCTATATAAAACAATAGATTATTCAATAAATTTTGATAAAAACCGTGTTTACTCAATGAAAAAAGGCTTTATAATTCAATTTATTAAATTTTTATCATTTGAAGCTAATTCATCATCCCGAGCTATGTTAGCAGGCTGCTGTGACCGGGTTTTGATGTCGATCACAGTAAGATTGAATTTATTTTGCTGCTGTTTTTTCCGTCTGCTTGACCTGTTGCCAGGCTTCTTCCATTTGTTCCAGACTGGCGTTTTCCATTGTCAGACCCCCTTCACGAATGATCTGTTCAACCTGACGGAAACGACGCTCGAACTTGATGTTGGCAGCCTGAAGCGCACTCTCGGCTTTATGGCCCAAATGACGTGAAAGGTTGACCGTGGCAAACAGCAAATCACCGATTTCTTCGCCCAGTTTTTCCTGGTCGACCACCGCCTGTTTCGCCTCGAACATCACCTCGTCGATCTCTTCATAGACTTTGTCGAGAACCGGCCCCAGCGTGTCCCAGTCAAAACCTACGTTAGCGCAACGTTTCTGGATTTTATGCGCTTTCATCAAGGCAGGCAGGGTCGCAGGAATATCATCGAGGGCCGAATACAACGCTTTGTCTGCGCGCTCTCGGGTCTTGCCTTTTTCCCAGTCCAGCAGCACCTGAGCCTTGTCTTTACTTGCGGTATTTTCATCAGCATTGAAAATATGCGGATGACGGCGTTCCAGCTTGTCGGAGATCGCGGTGCAGATATCATCGAAATTAAACAGCCCTTGCTCGCTGCCCATTTGCGCGTAAAAAACCACCTGGAACAGCAAGTCACCCAGTTCGTCGCGCAGGTCCGTGAAATCCTGACGCTGGATGGCATCCAGTACTTCGTAGGTTTCTTCTAACGTGTAAGGGGCGATAGTCTGAAAGCTTTGCGCTTTGTCCCAGGGACATCCGGCATTGGGATCGCGCAGAGTTTTCATGATAGAGAGCAGACGTTGCAGCGGGAGTGATGAAGTCATTGAGTATTCCGAAATAGCAAAAAAAGAAATCTCCAGGTCCAGAAGCTGCAGCACGCTAACACCACTGCAGCTTCGGGGACGGCGAAGATTAGCTGCCGTGTAAACGCTTGGCTTCTATAACATCCGGCAGCTGATTGAGCTTGGCGATAACCCGGCTCAGCACCTGCGGGTTATAGATTTCAATATCCATATCGATGGTCGCCATCATGTTTTTGGTATCGCTACGGCTGGCCACGCCAAGTACGTTAACTTTTTCGTTAGCCAAAATGGTGGTGATGTCTCGCAATAGACCGCTTCTGTCGTTCGCCACCACGCGCAGCACCAGCGAGTAGCCACTGGAATAGCTCTCGCCCCACACCGCATCAACAATACGTTCCGGTGCGTGTGACTTGAGGTCTTCCAGCTGATCGCAATCGGCACGGTGAATCGAAATTCCGCGGCCCTGGGTGATGAAACCAATAATCTCGTCGCCCGGGATCGGTTGGCAGCAGCGAGCAATGTGGTGCATTAGATTGCCTACGCCCTCTACCACAACGCGACCATTTTCTTTAGAACCGCTGCGTACCGGTGCACGAGTGGTTTTCAGCGTCAGCTGACGCAGCGCCTCTTCATCCAGCTCTTCCGCACTTGGTTTCTTCAACTGCGATTGCAGGTAATTCGCCATCTGATTGAGACGAATATCGCCGTTACCAATCGCCGCCAGCAGCTCGTCTAAAGAGTTGAAGTTGTAGCGCGGCAGTAGCAGCTTCTCTGCATCTTTATGCGAAATATCAAGACGTTCTAGCTCATCATCGAGGATTTGCTTACCGGCGATGATATTCTTGTCGCGATCTTGCTTGCGGAACCAGTTCTGGATCTTCGAACGCCCGCGGCTGGTGGTGATATACCCCAGACTCGGATTTAGCCAGTCGCGGCTTGGGTTAGGATGCTTCTGAGTGATGACCTCAATCTGGTCGCCCATCTGCAGCTGATAGGTAAACGGCACGATACGTCCACCGATTTTTGCGCCGATGCAGCGGTGACCCACGTCGCTGTGAATGTGGTATGCAAAGTCCAGCGGCGTTGAACCGGTTGGCAAATCGACCACATCGCCCTTCGGGGTAAAGACATAAACACGATCGTCGAAGACCTGGCTGCGGACTTCGTCGAGCATCTCGCCCGAATCCGCCATCTCTTCCTGCCAGGCAATAAGCTTACGCAGCCAGGCAATACGCCCTTCGTAGCCACCGCTGCGACCGCCGACTACTGCCGTACCCTCTTTGTATTTCCAGTGTGCGGCGACGCCCAACTCGGCGTCTTCATGCATCTGGCGAGTACGGATCTGCACCTCGAGCGTTTTACCGCGCGGGCCAAGGACAACGGTATGAATCGATTGATATCCATTGGGCTTCGGGTTGGCGACATAATCGTCGAACTCGTCGGGTAAATGGCGGAAATGCGTGTGCACAATCCCCAATGCGGCATAGCAGTCCTGCAGACGTTCGACCACCACGCGTACCGCGCGCACGTCGAACAGCTCGTCAAAAGACAATGATTTTTTCTGCATCTTGCGCCAGATGCTGTAGATATGTTTTGGACGACCGTAGACGTCGACCTTGATGCCCTCTTCCGCCATCGCGTTACGCACGGTAGAGACGAAGTCATCGATGTACTGGGCGCGATCAATACGGCGCTCGTGCAACAGTTTGGCAATGCGTTTGTATTCATCCGGGTGCAGATAACGGAAGCAGAAGTCTTCCAGCTCCCATTTCAGCTGACCAATGCCGAGACGGTTTGCCAGAGGCGCATAGATGTTGGTACATTCTTTGGCCGCCAGCACGCGCTCTTCTTCCGGCGCGTCTTTGACTTCGCGCAGATGAGCGATACGTTCGGCAAGCTTGAGCACTACGCAGCGGAAGTCTTCGACCATCGCCAGTAACATACGGCGAACGTTGTCGACCTGCTCCGAACCCATGGAGTCATTTTGCGTGGCTTTTAACTGACGGATAGCGTCCATATCGCGCACGCCATGCACCAGATAGGTGATTTCTTTCCCGAAATCTTTTGTCAGCGTATCTTCATCGATAACGTTTTCATCGACCAACGGGAAAAGCAGCGCCGCGCGCATGCTGTCGTTGTCCATGCTCAGCGTAGAAAGGATCTCGACCATTTCCAGGCCGCGCCAAAGCAGCAGAGAGGCATCGGGATGCCCTTGAGTTTGTTGTTCGCAGTAGCGCCACGTTGCGGCTAAACGCTCACATGATTCCTGGCTGGAGATGCCTAAAGTCGTGATCCACTCGTCAAGCGCAAATTCGCCAGCCGTATTCAAATGTGCACTTCGTACCGCAACCATAACCACTCCCTACGTTTCTGGTATACCCATCGTACTTAAGCTTTCACTCCCATTACGTGGGTATCTATTTTAAGCACCAGACTGGTTGATAAACAAAGCCATCGGTTCGGTGATGCCTGCTATGCGGGGTAACTCACCGGCATAGGCACCATCCTTTACGCCTGGCCTTATCTTGCCCATTCACCACCAGCGTGGCAACTTCTTCTAACCTGAACCTCTACCTGCTTTCGTGCGGCACAGGCTGACTTAATGCAAACTTAAAGTAGACTCTAAGCAAAGTTCGCGCCAGTTTTATACTTATCGTTGTCGCAACCGGCATTTGCAGAGTTGTCACGCACTCATCGGCAGAGTTGAATCAGGTCAATGTCGTTGGCACACTGATTGATATAGTCTATACATTTCGTACCTGGCGTTGCCTCTCAACGACAACTTTATTTACCGTTACTCGATGTCAGCTACCAATTCTCCCACATTGGAACCTCATGACCAAATATAGCCTGCGGGCAAGGATGATGATTTTAATTCTGGCACCGACCTTGATGATCGGTTTGCTGCTCAGCACCTTCTTTGTAGTGCATCGCTACAACGAGTTGCAGAATCAGCTTATCGATTCGGGTGCCAGTATTATAGAGCCGTTGGCCGTGGCAAGTGAGTACGGGATGACATTTCGTGAACGAGCGCCCATTACCAGGCTGATCGATCGCTTGCACCGTACCCATTCGGATATTGTGCGAGCGATCAGCGTTTACGACGGCAATAACCTGCTTTTCGCCTCTTCTAACTCCATGCACGACACTGCGTTGATGCAAATTAAAGACGGCGCTACGATGCCTAAGGCATTGACCCAGCTACGTTCTGGAGATTCACTGATTCTGCGCACGCCTATTCTTGCCGAGAATCACACTGCCGCCGATGAAAACAGCTTCCGAGAGTCGGCCGATCATAATCTCGGGTATATTTCTATCGAACTGGATCTCTCATCGGTTCGCCTGCAGCAATATCAGGAGGCGTTTGTCTCAACGCTGTTCCTGCTGCTGTGTCTCGGCATCGCTACGCTGTTTGCCTATCGTCTGGTGCGCGACGTAACCGGTCCTATCCGCAATATGGTCAACACCGTTGATCGAATCCGCCGCGGACAGCTCGATAGCCGGGTAGAAGGCAACATGCTCGGCGAGCTAAGCATGCTGAAAAACGGCATAAACTCTATGGCAATGTCACTTACCGCCTACCATGAGGAAGTGCAGCAAAATATCGATCAGGCAACTTCTGACCTGCGGGAAACGCTGGAGCAGATGGAAATCCAGAACGTTGAACTGGATCTCGCCAAGAAACGCGCTCAGGAAGCCGCACGCATCAAGTCAGAGTTTCTGGCCAACATGTCGCACGAGCTGCGAACCCCGCTTAATGGCGTGATCGGTTTTACTCGTCAGACCCTGAAAACCCAGCTTTCCCCTACACAAACCGACTACCTGCAAACCATCGAACGTTCGGCTAATAACCTGTTGACCATCATTAACGACGTGCTCGATTTCTCCAAGCTAGAAGCCGGTAAGCTGGTATTGGAACATATTCCGTTTTCTCTGCGTGAAATGCTCGATGAAGTGGTAATTTTGCTCGCCCACAGCGCCCATGACAAAGGCCTTGAGTTAACAATTAATGTTCACAACAGCGTGCCGGAATTTGTGCTTGGCGATCCAATGCGTTTGCAGCAAGTAGTGACTAACTTACTGGGTAATGCCATTAAATTCACTGAAAATGGCAATATTGATATCAATGTGGAATTGCGCTCGCAAAACCATCCACACGTCGAGCTGGAGATGCAAATTCATGATACGGGTATCGGCCTTTCGGAGCGTCAGCAGGCTCAGCTTTTCCAGGCGTTTCGCCAGGCCGATGCCAGCATAACCCGCCGCCATGGAGGAACGGGGCTTGGACTGGTCATCACCCAGCGGCTGGTCAAGGAGATGGGCGGTGATATCAGCTTCTATAGCCAGCTGAATCGCGGCTCCACCTTCTGGTTCCACGTCACGCTTGAACTCAATAACAACCATCACCAGCGTCCGCTTTCGATGGCGTCACTGCGCGGTAAAAAGCTGGCTTATATTGAGGCCAATCCAACAGCCACCAAGGCGGTGAAAGAGATGCTCGCCATGACGCCAGCCGAGGTGATTCATCGGACTAGCCAGGCCCTGCTGCCGGACGAGCATTACGATTTTATCCTTTACGGCATGCCAATCAGGCTTAACCATCATCTTAACGACTATGAAGAGCGGTTACAGCAGTTGCTAAGCCAGTGCGACAGACTGATTTTGGCATTGCCAAGCCAGTTCCAGATCTCTGCCGAACAGCTTAAAAGCAAAGGCGTGTATGCCTGCATTAACAAGCCGGTGTCCAGCGTGCGGCTGATGCCTCACCTGCTTGAAGACGCGAAAAACTTTATTGAGGATAATATTTCGCGCGGCCAAAGGCTGCCGATGACGGTGATGGCGGTGGACGATAATCCGGCGAATCTGAAGCTGATTGGGGCTTTGCTGGAAGAGCTGGTTGAAACCACATTGCTGTGTCACAGCGGAGAGGAGGCAATCGAGCTGGCGAAAAACGTCAATATGGATGTGATTTTGATGGATATTCAGATGCCAAATATCGACGGTATCCGCACCAGCGAGCTGATTCACCTGCTACCGCATCACACCCACACGCCGATTGTCGCCGTTACTGCGCACTCGCTCAGTGGAGAAAGAGAACAGTTTCTGAGGTCTGGGATGGAAGATTATTTATCCAAGCCTATCGACGAAGGCATGCTAAAGGTGGTGCTCGCACGCCACCACTCCTCACAGACTCCGATCCCACATGCTGCCGATCCCGTGCAGGATCAAGCGCCAGACACCGACTCGGCCAAAACGCTGGATTGGCCCTTAGCGCTGCGCCAGTCAGCCAACAAGGAAGCACTGGCTAACGACCTTCTGCAAATGTTGATCGATTTCCTGCCAGAGGTGAGCCAACGTGTTAACGCCATCATCAATGGTGAAAAAGACGACGATATTCTTGCCCTGATCCATAAACTACACGGCAGTTGCAGCTACAGCGGCGTCCCGCGCCTGAAGCAGCTGTGTTTCTACATTGAAAAGCAGCTCCGTAAAAATGCCTCCACCGAAGAACTGGAACCCGAGTGGCTCGAGCTGCTCGACGAAATCGGCAACGTCACTCGCGAGGCCGTTGCACAACTGCAGAGCAAAGGCTAAACACCATCACGCAAATGCCCTCAGGTTTCGTGTTGCAGGAAGGCGGTGACTGAACGAATCCCCAGGAGCTTACTCAAGTAAGTGACTGGGGTGAGCGAGGGAAACCAACGCATCTGCAGCTCGAAAGATGACGGGCATTTAGAACCAGGTGGTCACCGCAGCGGTGACATCATACTGCTCGTTGATGAGTAACAGCTGACGCCATTTGTCAAAAGTCAGACACGGGTGCGAAATGTCGAAGGCTAGCATGTCGCCGACTTTAATATCGGCATCTTGCGGGATCGACATAAACGCATGCTGGTCCATCATCGCAAAAATTTTCCAGTCTTCCGGCGCAGGCACTACCGCAGCGTATGCCTGATGCTTGCTATTTTGCGGGCGATAATGACCGCTCGCCACTGGGAATCCGGCATCTGAGGAAGTATCGCGTTTCCCTAATCCGACGATTGCGCGTCCCGGCTCAGGAATGGATTGTACATAGGCCCAGACCTGCAACGCAGGCAACAGGCTAAAGTTCATCTCTCGAGCGACCGGGTTGCTTTGTTTGATACGATCTGCGGCGCGGTGGTAGGCGCCAACGTCGTGGGTCAGATAGCAGCCCGGACGAAGCACCACATCAAGACGATAGCGCTCGGCGGAATCGAGATGCTGACCCCCTCGGCTAAATTCTTCGGCAACAACGTCATACCAGGCAGATCCTGCACCTGAAAGAATAACGTCGGATTCTTTAAAGTGTCCTGCTTCGGCCAATGCCTGAGTTCTCCCCAGCACATGCTGCAAGAAGGCACGAATAGGCTCTTCTTCGTTTAAAACACCCTCGTAAATCTCGACCCCAACCAGTGAAAGCGACTGCGGCCAGCGCCCGACGGCTTCAATGACCCTGATTTCCTGCAACCCGTCACGGATACCCGTTCTGCCTCCTACCACGCCGTATTCCAGCAGCAACCGCAGCTTGAGTCCGGCTTCGGCAAAGAACTCGCCCAATGCATCGACGTTATCGGCAGAATCAACGATGCAGACAAACTCGAAATCCGCGTCCTGACGCATCAGGTCAGCGATGATAGCCATATTTCCTCTACCAACCAGCTGGTTAGCCATCAGGAACTTGCGCACACCGTGAGCGAAGGCGGCGTCAATCTGCGGAGCAGTCGCCAGAGTAATTCCCCAGGCACCGGCATCCAACTGCATCTTGAACAGCTCCGGGCTCATGGTGGTTTTACCGTGCGGGGCTAGCTTCACCTTGTAGCGATCGATAAATTCCTGCATCCACGCCAGATTGTGCTGGATCTTCTCTTCAGAAAGTACCGCAACTGGCAGGCTCACTTGTTCCTGCAAGATATTCCAGCCCTGCACGGCAATATCACCCATGCGGGAATCGGCGGCCAAAAGGCCCAGCCCTTTGGTATGTGTATTAGCCGGTTGGCTGGCGAAAAAAGTCTCTGACATGATGAGTTCTCTTTAACGAAGTGAACTCAAAGCTAACGCAAAAACCCACAGGAATAAACCGCTTTAAGGAGCCGTTTAAAGCCGGATTTAAAAAACCGATATCTTCCTTTCAAGACCTCGGTTGAGAGCTAATAATACCTTGGCAGACAGCCAATTATAACTTTTGTGCTAAGCGAATTGTGGCGGCGATATTACGAGCTGATTTGCGCAAGTTGTCTGCGGCATTGTCCAACGCCTCATCCAGAGTGCAGATGCTGTAAAGGACGCTGAATACTGCATCAAGCCCGTGATCGAACACCACATCGACGTCTTTGGTCAGACTGCCGCCAATAGCAATCACCGGCTTGTTATAGCGTTTAGCGACTCGCGCCACGCCGATAGGCACCTTGCCATTAATACTCTGGCTATCAATACGCCCCTCACCGGTGATCACCAACGTGGCGTCTTTTACCAAGGCGTCGAGTCCTAGGGCTTCGGTAACGATTTCAATGCCCTGACGCAACTCGGCATGGCAAAATCCGTATAGCGCTGCGCCCATGCCGCCAGCGGCACCGGCTCCAGGCACGTCATCAACGTCGATGCCGAGATCTTTTTTGATCACCTCGGCATAATGTCTCAAATAGCCATCGAGCTGCTCGATCATCTCGGGCGTTGCTCCTTTTTGTGGACCAAATATTGCCGTCGCGCCTCTGTCGCCGGTCAAGGGATTGGTCACATCACAGGCCACCTCGAAACGACATTTTTTGATGCGTTTATCGAGACCACTGACATCAATTTTTGCCAGTTTAATCAACTCACCGCCGCCGTAACCAATATCGTCGCCGTCTCGGGTCAGCAGCTTAACCCCTAGCGCCTGCACCATTCCTGCACCACCGTCGTTAGTTGCACTGCCACCGATGCCAATAATGCAGTGCTCAACGCCGTGGTCGAGGGCATTTTTGATCAGTTCACCGGTGCCGTAAGAGGTCGTTTTCAGTGGGTTTCTCTGCGACTGTGGCACGCTTTCCAAACCGCTGGCCGCCGCCATTTCTATAAACGCAATTTTCTCATCGCCTGATAGCCCAAAAAAGGCGTTGATCGGTTCTCCGAGTGGCCCCGTGACTTTTACCTGCACCACACGACCGCCAGTGGCTGCGACCATCGCCTCAACGGTACCCTCGCCACCGTCGGCCACGGGGAGTTTCACGTATTCGGCCTGCGGGAAAATTTCGCGAAATCCGCTTTCGATGGCCTCGGCCACGTCCAGGGCAGACAAGCTTTCTTTAAATGAATCCGGTGCGATTAGAATTTTCATAAGCAATCCACTCTTAGAAATAATCCACTTTTCAGAAACAATCCGCACGGCTGTGAAAATGCGTCCTGTTATAATAAGGCCTATATATCGATAAAACAGACGATAAACCTTGCCAGTTTTAGCACTGCCCAGAACAGCGCTAATCGGCGGCAACTATCGCGTAACTTCTACTTTTGCCAAGTTTTCATAATAGCGCGCTATTGCACTGTGGTCAGACTGGCCGTGGCCATCGGCCCTTAGCGCCTGCATGATTTCCATCACCGCAGCAGTCAATGGTAACTGAGCGCCTATCTCGTGCGAGGTATCCAGAGCGTTTGCCAGATCATTGATATGCAGATCAATTCTAAAACCCGGCTTGAAATTACGATCCATCACCATCGGCGCTTTGGCATCTAATACTGTGCTTCCGGCAAGTCCGCCGCGAATAGCCTGATAAACCAAGTCGGGATCCACTCCCGCTTTGGTAGCCAAAACCAGTGCTTCTGACATCGCGGCAATGTTTAGCGCGACAATGACCTGATTTGCCAGCTTGGTCACGTTGCCCGCGCCGATATCTCCGGTATGCACCACGGAACCGGCCATCGACTTCATCACCTCATAGCATTTATCGAAAATCGCCTTGTCACCGCCCACCATTACCGACAGCGTACCCTCGATGGCTTTAGGCTCACCGCCGCTGACTGGCGCATCAAGCATGGCAATCTTTTTAGCCGCCAGCGCCTCGCTGATTTCACGACTGGCAAGCGGCGCGATAGAACTCATGTCGATCAGGATAGCGCCTTCTTTCGCGCCTTCGATAATCCCGTTCTCCCCCAATGCAACGTCTTTCACCTGCGGGGAGTTTGGCAGCATGGTAATGATGATATCACTCAGTGCGGCCACGGCTTTTGGGGTATCTGCCTTTTCGGCCCCGGCTGCCAGCAATTCTTCAGTGGTGTCCTTATGATGGTCTAGAATCACGACCGAATAGCCTGCTTTGAGCAGGTTTTTGCTCATAGGTTTGCCCATGATCCCCAGGCCGATAAATCCGATTTTCATGCGTTTGCCCTCTGAGTTAATTTGCATAAACTTCAATTAATTGTGCGATGGCGATCATTTGGTAAAGCGATCGTACAAAGCCTGAGTTCCGGCTCGGAACACGCCCAGATCACTGCCAACCGCCACAAAAGTTGCGCCCCATTCCATATAGCGGCGGGCATCGGCTTCAACAGGAGCCAGAATGCCGCTCGGCTTACCGTGGGCCTTGGCGCGATCGATGATGTATTTGATGGCTGATTGGACGTCAGGGTGCCCGGCATTGCCCAGATGCCCCAAAGCAGCGGCCAAGTCGCTCGGCCCAACAAATAGGCTGTCTATTCCCTCTACATCGGCGATAGCATCAAGGTTATCAATCCCTTGCTGGCTCTCTATCTGCACCATTACGCTAATATTTTCGTTAGCCTGCGCGAGGTAATCCGGCACGGTGCCAAACATATTGCCGCGATGGGAAACAGAAACACCGCGAATACCTGCTGGAGGATAACGAGTTGCTGCCACGGCCAGCTCGGCCTGCTCACGAGTTTCAACATAGGGGATCAAGAAGTTTGCAAAACCGATATCCAGCAGACGTTTGATGATTACCGGCTCATTAGTAGGTGGCCGAACTACCGGAGCGCTTTTACTATTTTTAAGCGCCATCAGCTGAACAACAAAGCTGGAGATATCGTTTGGCGCATGCTCGCCATCAAGCAACAACCAGTCAAAACCGGCCAATCCTAACACTTCGGTTGAAATCGGATTAGACAAGGCAGACCAGCAGCCAATTAACGTTTTACCTGCCAGCAAATCTTGTCGTAAGCGGTTTGGGAACACTTGATTACTCATACGGAACCTCAATTTGTGGGAGCGGGCTTAGAGATTGAGTGACGCGCCTGCAGGGTTAACTGCGGTAATGTTTAGATAATTCAGTATAAAAACAGACCACGCAAATGACACTGTGCAGGCGCCCAACAATCCTCGCAGAATAAAGAGGTATTTTTTTGCAATATCACATCACCATGGGATAGGAATCACACTATTTCAGCCACATACAAAAAGGCTTAAAAAAGGGTGACAGCTGTCACTTCTGCTCTTTCAAATGCCTGAGGAAAACTGCTTTAACCCAGACAAAGCTGGACAGTTGCACAATGAGCTGACACCAGACATCCCCTATAATTTTGCTAATTACCGGTAAAACGCCCGCGAATGGAGATGTTTATGTCCGCCATAAAAGAAAAATCCAGCGAACCTCTGTATATAAAAGTGCATGGCACCGATAACGTCGCCATTATCGTCAACGACAATGGACTCGCGGCCGGAACCCGTTTCGCCGACGGGCTGACGCTGGTGGAGCATATTCCACAGGGTCATAAAGTCGCCCTGGCTGAAATTCCCAGGGGCGAAAATATTGTTCGTTATGGTGAAGTTATTGGTTATGCCCTGCGCGATATCCCACAGGGTGGCTGGATTGATGAATCCGTGGTTGAACTGCCTCTGGCTCCAGAGCTACAGAGTTTGCCACTGGCGACGCGTGTTCCCCCCAGTCTCCCTGCACTTGAAGGATACACCTTCGAAGGATATCGCAATGCGGACGGCAGCGTGGGCACCCGGAATTTACTAGGGATCACCACCAGCGTTCACTGTGTCGCAGGCGTGGTGGATTACGTGGTCAAAATTATTGAACGCGATCTCTTGCCGAAATATCCCAACGTCGATGGCGTTGTAGGACTTAATCACCTTTATGGCTGTGGCGTGGCGATCAATGCCCCCGCAGCAGTGATCCCGATTCGAACCATTCATAATCTGGCGCTTAATCCTAATTTTGGCGGGGAAATCATGGTGGTCGGGTTGGGTTGTGAGAAGTTGCAGCCGGAGAAACTGCTGCAAGGCACCTCAGACGTGCAGGCAATCTCACTGGATGAGGTGAAAGTTGTGCGTTTGCAAGACGAGCAACACGTCGGCTTTCAATCGATGGTGGACGACATTCTCACCGTCGCCAATTTCCATCTGCAAAAACTTAATAAACGTCAACGGGAAACCTGCCCGGCCTCGGATCTGGTCGTGGGGACGCAATGTGGCGGCAGCGACGCCTTCTCCGGCGTTACGGCCAATCCTGCTGTCGGGTATGCTTCGGATCTGCTGGTACGCTGTGGCGCGACGGTAATGTTTTCGGAAGTCACTGAAGTCCGCGATGCTATTCACCTGTTAACGCCAAGAGCGGCCGATGAGCAGGTCGGCAAACGTCTGATTGAAGAAATGGCGTGGTACGACAATTATCTCGCCAGCGGCATGACCGATCGTAGCGCCAACCCTTCTCCGGGCAATAAAAAGGGCGGATTAGCCAACGTGGTCGAAAAAGCACTGGGCTCAATTGCCAAATCTGGTACCAGCGCCATCGTCGAGGTACTGTCACCGGGACAACGCCCCAGCAAGCGTGGACTGATTTATGCCGCCACGCCGGCCAGCGATTTTGTTTGCGGCACGCAGCAGATGGCCTCTGGGATCACCGTTCAAGTATTTACTACCGGACGCGGCACCCCATACGGATTAGCGGCAGTGCCGGTCATCAAGATGGCGACCCGCACCACGCTGGCCAATCGCTGGTTTGATTTAATGGATATTAACGCCGGGACGATTGCCACTGGAGAGGCGACTATTGAGGATGTCGGCTGGGAGCTGTTTCACTTTATTTTGGCTATCGCCAGCGGTCGGAAGAAAACCTGGTCAGATCAATGGGGGATTCACAATGCCCTGGCGGTGTTTAATCCGGCGCCAGTAACATAAGGGGTGGATTTTAGATTTGAAATCTAAGGCAACTTTTGTGCTGCGCACGGCCTAACTTCAAATTCAACGTCATGTGCTGTGCACGGCTTAACTTCAAATTCAACTTCAAGTTCATGCGCACGGCTTAACTTCAAATTCAACTTCAAGTTCATGCGCTTCGCTTACTGGGTGGCGACCCAG
>CAWUIY010000003.1:0-41909 GCA_963922555.1 uncultured Serratia sp.
CTGTTGGTTTGGCGACAACGCGTAATAAACTGTAGCAGGAAGGAACAGCATGACAGATGTAACCGTAAAATCGCTGGCAGCGGAGATTCAAACTCCGGTTGATCGCCTGGTACAGCAATTTGCTGATGCAGGGATCGACAAGTCGGAAGCTGACTCTGTCACCCAGCATGAAAAAGAAACTTTGCTGGCGCATTTGAATGGTGGAAATTCGAATGCGACAAACAAACTGACGTTACAACGCAAAACGCGTAGTACACTTAATGTTCCGAGCACCGGCGGGAAGAGTAAATCGGTGCAAATCGAGGTCCGCAAGAAACGCACTTATGTTAAACGTGATATGACCGAGGCAGAACTTGCCCAGGCCGAAGCGGAAGAGCAGGCAAAGCGTGAAGCGGAAGAACAGGCTCAGCGTGTAGCACAAGAGCAGGCCCAGCAAGCGGCCGCTCAGGAAAAAGCTAAACGTGAAGCCGCTGAGCAAGCCAAACGTGAGGCCGCTGATAAAGCTAAGCGTGACGCAGCGGAAAAAGATAAAGTGACGAATCAACATACCGACGAAGTAACCAAGCCAGCTCAGGCAGAAAAAGCACGCCGTGAAGCTGAAGCCGCAGAGCTTAAGCGCAAAGCGGAACAAGAAGCCCAGCGCAAAATTGAAGAGAACGCCAAACGTGTAGCTGAAGAAGCGCGTAAAATGGCTGACTCTGGCGTCTGGACCGAAGCTCCTGCTCCAAGCGAAGCTGAAGCCGAAACCGCGGACTACCACGTGACCACTTCCCAGCACGCTCGTGCTGCCGAAGATGAGAACGATGCCAAAGTTGAAGGCGAGCGCCGCACCCGTACTCGTGGTGGTAAAGCGACCAAGCAGAAGAAAGGCAATAAACTGTCTGAATCTAAAGCCGATCGCGAAGAAGCCCGTGCCGTTGGCCGTGGTGGTAAAGGTAAGCGTAAGCCAAGCACCCTGCAACAGAGCTTCAACAAGCCTGTCGTAGCTGTTAACCGCGACGTAGTCGTTGGCGAAACCATTACCGTTGCCGAACTGGCGAACAAAATGGCAGTTAAAGGTTCTCAGGTCATCAAAACCATGATGAAACTGGGCGCTATGGCCACCATCAACCAGGTTATCGATCAGGAAACTGCTCAGCTGGTTGCTGAAGAAATGGGCCACAAAGTAATCCTGCGTCGTGAGAACGAGCTGGAAGAAGCGCTGATGAGTGACCGTGATACCGGTGCTTCAGCGGCTGCTGAACCCCGTGCGCCAGTCGTGACCATCATGGGCCACGTTGACCACGGTAAAACCTCTTTGCTCGACTACATTCGTTCAACGAAAGTAGCCGCAGGCGAAGCGGGTGGTATTACCCAGCACATCGGTGCTTATCATGTTGAAACTGAAAACGGCATGATCACCTTCCTCGATACTCCGGGACACGCAGCGTTTACTTCAATGCGTGCTCGTGGTGCTAAAGCGACTGACATCGTTGTTCTGGTTGTTTCTGCGGACGATGGCGTGATGCCTCAGACCGTTGAGGCCGTTCAGCATGCGAAAGCTGCTGGCGTGCCAATCGTGGTTGCAGTGAACAAGATCGATAAGCCAGAAGCAGATCCTGATCGCGTTAAAACCGAACTGTCTCAGTACAACGTTATGCCAGAAGAGTGGGGCGGCGAATCTCCGTTCATCCACGTTTCTGCTAAAGCGGGTACCGGTATCGACGATCTGTTGGAAGCTATCCTGCTGCAGGCTGAAGTTCTCGAACTGAAAGCTGTGCGTACCGGAATGGCGAGCGGCGTTGTTATCGAATCCTTCCTTGATAAAGGTCGTGGCCCAGTGGCTACCGTCCTGGTTCAGGAAGGTACGCTGAACAAGGGTGACATCATCCTGTGTGGCTTCGAATACGGCCGTGTGCGTGCGATGCGTGACGAAATGGGTCTCGACATCACATCCGCAGGTCCTTCTATCCCTGTCGAAGTTCTGGGTCTGTCCAGCGTTCCGGCTGCGGGTGACGAAGTTACCGTTGTACGTGACGAGAAGAAAGCGCGTGAAGTTGCGCTGTACCGTCAAGGCAAGTTCCGCGAAGTTAAACTGGCTCGCCAGCAGAAATCTAAACTGGAGAACATGTTCGCGAACATGACCGAAGGTGAAGTTTCTGAACTGAACATCGTGTTGAAATCTGACGTACAGGGTTCTTGCGAAGCTATTTCCGATGCGCTGCAAAATCTGTCAACCGCAGAAGTTAAAGTCAAGATCGTGGGCATGGGCGTAGGTGGTATCACCGAAACTGACGCAACGCTGGCTGCTGCTTCTAACGCTATCATCCTTGGCTTTAACGTTCGTGCCGATGCTTCTGCTCGCCGCGTCGTTGAAAACGAAAGCCTGGATCTGCGTTACTACTCCGTAATCTATAACCTGATTGACGAAGTCAAGCAGGCGATGAGCGGTATGTTGGCACCAGAGTACAAACAGCAAATCATTGGCCTGGCTGAAGTTCGTGACGTGTTCAAGTCACCGAAATTTGGCGCAATCGCGGGCTGTATGGTTACTGAAGGTATGATCAAACGTAATAACCCAATCCGTGTTCTGCGTGACAACGTGGTTATCTATGAAGGCGAGCTGGAATCCCTGCGCCGCTTCAAAGATGACGTTAGCGAAGTCCGTAACGGCATGGAATGTGGTATCGGCGTTAAAAACTACAACGACGTACGTCCTGGCGATGTGATCGAAGTCTTCGAAATCATCGAAATCAAACGTACTATCGCTTAACGTTTCGATCTAACCCGGTATATCGGGTATACAGTCAGAACCATTGGGGGGCCTTGCGCCCCCTTATTTGTCTGAACATGGTTGAAGTAAAAAAGTTTGGAGTAGCAAATTATGGCTAAAGAATTCAGCCGTACCCAGCGTGTCTCTCAGGAGATGCAAAAAGAAATCGCCATCATCTTACAGCGCGAAATCAAAGATCCGCGCGTAGGCATGGCGACCGTCTCGGGTGTAGAGGTTTCGCGTGACCTGGCTTATGCCAAAGTCTTCGTGACTTTCCTGGACGTACTGACCAGCGAGCCACAGGATCCTGACCGCGTTAAAAACGGCATCAAGGCACTGCAAGATGCTCAGGGCTTCATTCGTACCCTGATTGGCAAAGCCATGCGCCTGCGCGTTGTGCCTGAGTTGACTTTCGCCTATGACAACTCCCTGGTTGAAGGCATGCGTATGTCTAACCTGGTGACCAACGTTGTTAAGAATGATGTTGAACGTCGTTCTGCAGCAGGCGACGACGAGGAATCCTAATGAGTCGTCCACGTCGCCGCGGTCGTGATATTCACGGCGTTCTGTTACTGGATAAGTCACTGGGTCTGTCGTCCAACGACGCATTGCAGAAGGTGAAACGCCTCTACAATGCTAATCGCGCGGGTCATACCGGCGCGTTGGATCCTCTGGCTACCGGCATGCTGCCGCTGTGCCTCGGGGAAGCGACCAAGTTTTCACGGTTTTTGCTCGACTCCGACAAGCGTTACCGCGTTATCGCCCGCATGGGCCAGCGTACCGATACCTCCGATGCCGAAGGCCAGATCATCTCGGAAAGGCCGGTGACTTTCACTGCCGTAGAGCTTGATGCCGCTTTGGAAAGTTTCCGCGGAGAAACGCAGCAGATCCCTTCAATGTATTCCGCATTGAAATATCAGGGCCGTAAACTTTACGAGTACGCTCGTGAAGGAATTGAAGTTCCGCGTGAATCACGCAGCATTACTGTTTATGAGCTTCAGTTCATTCGCTGGGAAGGTGAGGAAGTCGAACTGGAGATTCACTGTTCGAAAGGCACTTACATTCGCACCATCGTTGATGACCTCGGTGAAAAACTGGGTTGCGGCGCGCACGTGACTTTCCTGCGTCGTTTGCAGGTTGCGACGTACCCGTTCGAACGTATGGTGACCATGGATCAGCTCAATACGCTGATTGCCCAGGCTGAAGAACAAGGTATCGAACCGCGCCTGCTGCTCGATCCGCTGCTGTTGCCGATGGACAGTCCATGTGAAGATTTTCCCGAGGTCAATTTGTTGCCCGTTGTCGCTGGCTACGTTAAGCAGGGTCAGCCGGTACAGGCCTCTGGTGCTCCTCTCTCCGGTCTGGTTCGCATGACCGAAGGTGAAGAGCGTAAGTTCATCGGTGTAGGTGAAATCGATGATCAGGGCCGCGTTGCTCCTAAGCGCCTGGTTGTAGAGTACTCTGAGTAAATTGCGGGTCGGAGATACACCGACTGACAGTTAACACAGCGTTGCTCATGTTGCGATCAGGCATATCAAAGAGTAGAATAGCGCAGCTTATGCATGGGGTAGCTGAATTAGAGATCGGCGCCCGTTTAATTAATCTATAATATTTTGGAGTTCATTATGTCTCTAAGCGTTGAAGCTAAAGCTCAAATCGTTGCAGACTTCGGTCGCGGTACTAACGACAGCGGTTCTACCGAAGTTCAGGTTGCTCTGTTGACTGCTCAGATTAACCATCTGCAAGGTCACTTCTCCGAGCACAAAAAAGATCACCACAGCCGTCGTGGTCTGCTGCGTATGGTTTCTCAGCGTCGTAAGCTGCTGGATTACCTGAAGGGTAAAGACGTAGCACGTTACACCAGCGTTATCGAACGTCTTGGTCTGCGTCGCTAAGTTAGCGAGTTTCAGTGTAAAGGGGCCAAGTTGGCCCCTTTATTCTAGGAGGCGACAGTCAATCGCAAAGTTGCCATTACTGTTGATTCTAGGCTATTTTTTTATAAATGAAGTTTTATAACCGAAGTGTTATAAATTACGTCTTATAAAAAAGTAGAGTTTTAAAAACAAAGTGTTCGATAGCGAGTTCTTCCGTTACAGAGGTTCGCGCGGCTAATGAGAGACTTTAATCCCGATGAGCGGGTTAAGGATTGTCATTAGTCGCGAGGATGTAGTGTGAAGTTCAGAATATAATGACGTGAACTGCTGTCATAACAGCTGCGCGTCACCAAAAAAGGATATTACATTGCTTAAAGCGACAGTTCGTAAGTTCCAATACGGTCAACATACCGTGACCATCGAAACCGGTATGATGGCTCGTCAGGCCACTGCTGCTGTGATGGTTAGCATGGATGATACCGCGGTATTCGTTACCGTAGTTGGCCAGAAAAAAGCGAAACCTGGCCAGAGCTTCTTCCCTCTGACAGTAAACTACCAGGAGCGTACCTACGCTGCGGGTAAAATTCCGGGCAGCTTCTTCCGTCGTGAAGCACGTCCAAGCGAAGGCGAGACCCTGACTTCTCGTCTGATCGACCGTCCAATTCGTCCACTGTTCCCAGACAGCTTCCTGAATGAAGTTCAGGTTATCGCGACTGTAGTTTCCCTGAACCCACAGGTTAACCCGGACATCGTGGCGATGATTGGTGCTTCTGCCGCACTGAGCCTGTCTGGTATTCCATTCAATGGCCCAATCGGTGCTGCACGCGTTGGTTACATCAATGACCAATACGTTCTGAACCCAACGGCAGACGAACTGCTGGAAAGCAAGCTGGACCTGGTTGTTGCCGGTACTCAGGGCGCAGTTCTGATGGTTGAATCTGAAGCTGAAGTGCTGAGCGAAGAGCAAATGCTCGGCGCAGTTGTATTCGGTCACGATCAACAACAAATCGTTATCAACGAAATCAACGCACTGGTTGCAGAAGTTGGCAAACCTAAATGGGATTGGCAGCCAGAAGTGGTTAACGAAGCTCTGTACTCTCGCATCGCTGCGAAATCAGAAGCACTGTTGGGTGAGGCTTACCGCATCACCGATAAGCAGGAGCGTTATGCTCGCGTTGACGCTATCAAAGACGAAGTGACTGCCTCCCTGCTGGCTGAAGAAGAGACGCTGGACGCTGGCGAAATCTCTGACCTGCTGGGCGCTATCGAGAAAAACGTTGTGCGTAGCCGTGTTCTGAGCGGTGCTCCACGTATCGACGGTCGTGAAAAAGACATGATCCGCGGTCTGGACGTTCGTACTGGCGTACTGCCACGTACTCACGGTTCATCACTGTTCACCCGTGGTGAAACTCAGGCCTTGGTTACTGCAACTCTGGGTACTACCCGTGATGCACAGAACCTTGACGAACTGATGGGTGCAAAAACTGACACCTTCCTGTTCCACTACAACTTCCCTCCATACTCTGTTGGTGAAACAGGCATGGTAGGTTCACCTAAGCGTCGCGAAATCGGTCATGGCCGTTTGGCTAAACGTGGTGTTCTGGCAGTGATGCCTAAATTCGAAGATTTCCCATACACCGTTCGCGTTGTGTCTGAAATCACCGAATCTAACGGTTCATCTTCAATGGCTTCCGTGTGTGGCGCATCTCTGGCCCTGATGGACGCAGGTGTTCCGATCAAAGCCGCCGTTGCGGGTATCGCGATGGGTCTGGTTAAAGAAGGCGATAACTTTGTCGTTCTGTCTGACATTCTGGGTGACGAAGACCACCTGGGTGATATGGACTTCAAAGTAGCAGGCAGCAGCGAAGGTATCACTGCACTGCAGATGGACATTAAAATCGAAGGTATCACTCGCGAAATCATGCAGGCTGCTCTGAGCCAGGCCAAAGGTGCTCGTCTGCACATTCTGGGCGTGATGAACCAGGCAATCAGCGAATCTCGCGGTGATATCTCTCAGTTTGCTCCACGTATTCACACCATCAAAATTAACGCTGACAAGATCAAAGATGTCATCGGTAAAGGTGGTTCTGTAATCCGTGCGCTGACCGAAGAAACCGGTACTACCATCGAAATCGAAGATGACGGCACAGTTAAAATCTCTGCAACCGATAACGAGAAAGCAAAACACGCTATCCGTCGTATCGAAGAGATTACTGCTGAAATCGAAGTTGGCCGCATCTACCAGGGCAAAGTGACCCGTATCGTTGACTTCGGCGCATTCGTTGCTATCGGTGGCGGTAAAGAAGGTCTGGTTCACATCTCTCAAATCGCCGACAAGCGCGTAGAGAAAGTGACCGACTATCTGACCATGGGCCAGGAAGTTCCGGTTAAGGTTCTGGAAGTTGATCGTCAGGGCCGTGTGCGCTTGAGCATTAAAGAAGCGACCACGCCGTCTGAAGATTCAGCTGAGCCGGCAGCAGAGTAATCTGTAACCTGTAGTTTACAGTCTCCCGGTAATTTGGCCGGGAGCTGTTCGTATCATGAGTACAGGACGTACTTATGCTAAGCAAGCGGGTAACAGGAAGTTTGCCCAATGTTTGTCTTCGGGAGTTGAAATGAAGCCTTTCTTGCGCTGTTGTTATGTTGCGACAACACTTTTGTTGGCAGGATGCAGCAACCATGATTGGCGCAAAAACGAGGTGCTGGCGATCCCGCTGCAGCCAACTTTGCAGCAGGAAGTGATCCTGGCGCGAATGGAACAAATACTTGCCAGCCGTTCATTAACAGATGATGAGCGTGCACAGCTATTATATGAGCGCGGTGTGCTGTATGATAGTCTCGGGCTAAGAGCACTTGCGCGAAATGATTTTTCACAAGCGCTGTCTATTCGTCCTGATATGCCAGAAGTTTTTAACTACCTGGGGATTTACCTAACGCAGGCCGGCAACTACGATGCCGCCTATGAAGCGTTTGATTCTGTACTAGAGCTTGATCCAACTTACAATTACGCGCGTTTAAATCGCGGTATCGCCCTGTATTACGGTGGCAGATACTCGCTAGCGCAGGATGATTTGCAGGCGTTTTATCGAGACGATCCAAATGATCCCTTCCGTTCGTTATGGCTATATCTTGTGGAAAGAGAAATCAATCCGAAGAATGCCGAAGTAGCGCTCCAGCAGCGTTATGACAAAGCGGACAGAGGGCAATGGGGATGGAATATCGTCGAATTCTACCTTGGCAATATCAGCGAATCCACGCTGATGGATCGCCTGAAGGCAGAAGCAACGGATAACACTTCGCTCGCTGAGCATCTCAGTGAAACTGACTTCTATTTAGGTAAACATTACCTAAGTCTGGGGGACAAGGACAGCGCATCTGCTCTGTTCAAACTGACGGTAGCTAACAACGTTCACAACTTTGTTGAGCACCGCTATGCATTGTTGGAATTGGCGCTATTGGGCCAAGAGCAAGACGACCTATCAGAATCGGACCAGCAATAGCTGACGACACTAATCAGCCTGATTAACCATGGCCTATGCCATTTTTAATCGCCTTAACGGGCGAGGGTTGCTTTGTTCGTTTTATAAACTAATTTGAGCCGGTTCACACTTTTCAATGAAAATGACTGAAAATTTTCTCGACGAGTTATGTAGACTGGCTGCCATTATTAATGAGGCACGTGTACATGACTACTGAGCTTGAAACCTCTTTTGCTGACCTGGGGCTGTCTGCTCCGATCATTTCTGCCCTGACCGACCTGGGCTACGAAAAACCATCACCGATCCAGGCTGAGTGTATTCCTCACCTGTTGAGCGGCCGTGACGTTCTGGGTATGGCTCAGACCGGTAGCGGTAAAACTGCAGCATTCTCGCTGCCACTGTTGCACAACATTGATGCTTCATTGAAAGCACCACAAATTCTTGTTTTGGCACCAACCCGCGAACTGGCGGTTCAGGTTGCTGAAGCGATGACTGATTTCTCTAAACACATGCAAGGCGTTAACGTTGTTGCATTGTACGGCGGCCAACGCTACGACGTGCAGCTGCGCGCTCTGCGTCAGGGTCCACAGGTTGTTGTGGGTACTCCTGGCCGTCTGCTGGACCACCTGAAACGCGGTACTCTGAACCTCTCTAACCTGAGCGGCCTGGTACTGGACGAAGCCGATGAAATGCTGCGTATGGGCTTCATCGAAGACGTAGAAACTATCATGGCGCAGATCCCGGCTGAACATCAGACCGCGTTGTTCTCTGCAACCATGCCAGAAGCGATTCGTCGTATTACTCGTCGCTTCATGAAAGATCCACAGGAAGTTCGCATCCAGTCAAGCCTGACTACTCGTCCGGACATCAGCCAGAGCTACTGGTCTGTACACGGTATGCGTAAGAACGAAGCACTGGTTCGTTTCCTGGAAGCAGAAGATTTTGACGCAGCTATCATCTTTGTTCGCACCAAGAATGCGACCCTGGAAGTTGCTGAAGCACTTGAGCGTAGCGGTTATAGCTCTGCGGCACTGAACGGTGACATGAACCAGGCTCTGCGTGAGCAGACTCTGGAACGTCTGAAAGACGGCCGTCTGGATATTCTGATTGCAACCGACGTGGCAGCACGTGGTCTGGACGTTGAACGTATCAGCCTGGTTGTAAACTACGATATCCCAATGGATTCAGAATCCTACGTTCACCGTATCGGCCGTACCGGTCGTGCAGGTCGTGCGGGTCGCGCTCTGTTGTTCGTTGAGAACCGCGAACGTCGCCTGCTGCGTAACGTAGAACGCACCATGAAGCTGACTATTCCAGAAGTGGAACTGCCAACCGCAGAAGTGCTGGGTCAACGTCGTCTGGCCAAGTTTGCCGCTAAAGTTCAGCAGCAGCTGGAAAGCAGCGATCTGGATCAGTACCGCGCACTGTTGGCTAAACTGCAGCCTGCAGAAGAGCTGGATGTTGAAACTCTGGCCGCAGCACTGCTGAAAATGGCTCAGGGCGAACGTCCTCTGATTGTTGCTGCTGACCCAATCTTCAAAAGCCGTCCACCGCGTCGCGAATTTGAAGACCGTGGCGAGCGTTCAGCACGTGGTGACCGTCCTGCTCGTGGCGACCGTCCTTCACGTGATGGCGATCGTCCAGCGCGTGACGGTGACCGTCCACGTCGTGAGCGTCGTGACGCTGGCGAAATGGAACTGTACCGCATTGAAGTTGGCCGTGATGATGGTGTTGAAGTTCGTCACATCGTTGGCGCTATCGCTAACGAAGGCGATATCAGCAGCCGTTACATCGGTAACATCAAGCTGTTCGGTAATCACTCTACCATCGAGCTGCCAAAAGGTATGCCGGGCGAAATTCTGTCTCATTTCACCCGTACTCGCATCCTGAACAAGCCGATGAACATGCAGTTGATGGGTGATGCAGTACCACAGTCAGATCGTCGTGAGCGTCCAGCTGGCGGTGAGCGTCGTGGTAACGGTGCTCCGCGTTCTTTCAGCGGTGAACGCCGTGAAGGCGGCGCTGGTCGTGGCCGTCCATTCAACGGTGAACGTCGTGAAGGCGGTAACTCGGCAGCAGGCGATCGTCGTCCGCCAAGCCGTACCCCACGTCGTACTACCGACGCATAATCTGCCGGGCCGTAAGGCTTGTGACAGATGAGCAATAAAAAACCAGCCTTCGGGCTGGTTTTTTATATGCTGAAAACGGCGATATTTAATCGATACGCGCCGGTTTCGCCAGTTCGCCCTGCAGCTGCGATACGATTTCAAACGAGTGCAGACGGGCGGCGTGATCAAAAATCTGTCCGTTGATCATCAGTTCATCGGCATCCGTTTCACGCAGAATAGCCGTCAGACCCTGACGAATACTTTCCTTATTCCCCACCACCGACAGCCGCAGCGCCTGATCGACGCCAAAACGTTCCTGCGCTGACCACAGGCTTTCAATATTATCGACCGGAGCCGGCAGCTTGCCCGGTTTACCCCGACGCAGATTGATAAACTGCTGCTGGTTAGAGGTAAACATCCGGCGCGCTTCTTCATCGGTATCGGCGGCAATCGCGTTGATACACACCATGGCATGTGGCTTTTGCAACTGGGCAGAAGGCTTGAACCTGCTGCGATAAATCGCCAATGCCTGATACAGCATATCTGGCGCGAAGTGTGAGGCGAAGGCAAACGGCAGACCCAGCGCGGCCGCCAGCTGAGCACTATACAAACTCGAACCTAGCAGCCAGATCGGGACATGCAGCCCCTGACCAGGAACCGCCTGCACAGGTTGCTCGGGCTTCACATCGTCAAAATAGTATTGCAGTTCTTGCACATCCTGCGGGAAGTTATCGATCTCGCCGGACATATTACGGCGCAGTGCAATCATAGTGCGCTGGTCTGTACCCGGCGCACGACCCAGCCCCAAATCAATACGGCCAGGATACAGCGTCGCCAGCGTGCCAAACTGTTCGGCGATCACCAGCGGAGAGTGGTTTGGCAGCATCACGCCTCCAGAACCGATACGAATACTTTTGGTCCCCGCAGCTATATAGCCAATCAGCACGGAAGTCGCCGCGCTGGCTATCCCGGTCATATTATGGTGTTCGGCTAACCAGTAACGCTGATAGCCCCATTTTTCGGCATGTTGTGCCAGCTCGAGAGAAGACTGGAAGGCGTTTGCAGGCGTCTTGCCCTGAGGTACCGGGGCGAGATCGAGCACAGAGAAAGGTACAACAATGTTATTAGCGTTCGCTTCAGACATATTTTTATTCACCTTGTTATCTCTGACGAAAGTTAAATCTTTGCCAGCTAATGATAAAAATCAGTATTAATCATTTGTTGCTGCCTGAATACGCTATTTGAGCGGTAGATCGTTCTGAAAGTAAGCCTTTTGAGTTAAACGTGCCCAATTCAATGGCTTATCGACTACTATTTTAGGAGCCAGAAATAGCCAAATTAATTAGTTTATAAGGTAAGAGAAAGATGAATAAAAGAGTCCTGCTTACGCTGCTGTTGGTCGCTGTAGTAATTTCTCTTGCCGTCTTATTTCGAGCCAGTAACCAGTCATTATTATTACAGGGCGAGGTTGATGCGCCAGAAGTCATCGTCGCCTCAAAAGCCAAGGGACGCATTGTTGAACGCCACGTGCAGCGCGGCGATGATGTGAAGGCCGGACAATTGTTGATCACACTCGACAGTCCGGAGCTGATGGCCCAGTTGCAATCTCTGCAGGCGTCGCGCGATCAGGCTAAAGCCCAGCTGGATCTCTCGCTCAATGGCACCCGAGAAGAGAGCATCCGTAACCTGCAAGCCACGCTGGCGCAGACAAAAGCCGCTTACGATAATGCTCGCGACCTCTATAACCGTAATGCCCGCATTGCCGCCAAAGGCTTTATTGCTGCTTCCGATCTCGAGAGCTATCGCGAATCTCGTGATAGCGCATATCAACAGATGCAGGCCGCCAAAGCCAATCTTGATGAAGGGTTGAACGGCGACCGTATTGAGCAGCGAGATGTTTATGCCGCCGAGCTGCGCGCTGCGGAAGAGAATCTGCTGGAACTGAAAGCGCAGACCGATGACTTGCAGGTCAAGGCGCCAGTTAATGGCGAAGTAGGGCCGATCCCCACCGAAGTCGGGGAGCTGGAAAGTGCGGACAGCCCGTTGCTGACTCTGGTACAACTGCCGCTAGCCTATTTCGTCTTTAATATGCGCGAAGATATCGTGGCCGGGATCCGCAAGGGCGACAAGGTCATGCTGCGCGTGCCGGGAATTGGTAATAAAGAGGTGCAGGCTGAAATTCGCTATATCGCGCCATTGGGCGATTACGCCACCAAGCGAGCCACCCGCGCGACCGGTGATTTCGATTTAAAAACCTTTGAAGTCAGGCTTTATCCGTTACAGCAGGTGCCCGGTTTACGGCAGGGGATGAGCGCACTATGGCAGTGGAAAGCGAGCCACTAATGGCCCACGCAACCCATAGAGCCAAAGCCGCATGGCGTTGTTTCAGCCGCTCGTTTAATCGAGAAGCAAATCACGCCTTTCGTCAGCCCGTGATCCACTGGCTGTGCTGGTGTTTTCCGCTGATCCTGTTTGCACTGATTGCCAGCAATTTTTCGGAAGGAACGCTGCTGGATTTACCGGTTTCAGTGGTCGATAACGACCACAGCAAGCTTTCCAAAGAACTGACTCGCAAGCTGGATGCCGGCTCACATGCCCACGTGCAAACCTATGCCGGGGGATTGCCCGAGGCGGAACATAGGCTGCGCACGGCTCAGGACTATGCGCTGCTCTACATCCCACCACGCTTTGAAGCCGATGTTCTGGCCGGTCGTCAGCCAAGCGTGGTGCTTTATTACAACGCCCTGTTCTATGGCGCAGGGCTGTATTCCACCCAGGATTTCAGCGGCCTACTCACTGAGTTAAATACCAGTTACCGAAGCATTATCGCCGCCGAGATCGGTAAAACGGTACCTTCTTTGGCCAGTGTTGATCTTTCTTACGGCAGCCTGTTCAACGCCAGCGGTAGCTACATCTATTATCAACAGTTCGCGGCGACAATCCATCTGCTGCAACTTTTCACCGTTACTTGCATGATTTACGTGATGGCCCGCAGTCAGCCGCTGATTGCCGCACCGTCGTTTACCTTCGGGCTGCTTGGAAAGCTGGCGCCATATACCCTGTGTTTTACCACGCTGCTGATGGTGGAAATCGCCTTGCTGGTCGGCGTATTTGATGCGCGGGTCAGCGGTAATCCGCTGGACATGCTGCTTATTGCCTTCTTTTATGTGATCGCAGCCCAGAGTCTAGGTTTGCTGCTGTTTACTTTTACCAGCACCACAATAACTGCCTACACCATGATGGCGATTTTTGTTGGCCTGGCGCTGACTTTTTCCGGCATGGCAGTGCCTGAATTATCAATGCCGCTGCCCGCGCGAATCATTTCCGAAATCGAGCCGTTAACCCACGCACTTAATGCAATGTTCGACGTTTTCCTGCGCCAGGTACCCAGCAGCAGAATTATAGGTGTTTGCGCAATCTTGCTGGTTTATCCGCTAATTACCGGGCTTCTAGTGCACAAAAAGCTGTATATGCGCCTGAAAAAACAGGAGCCGGGAAAATGAAGCATAGCGAAGGGCTTTCTGTTTACTGGCATACCTTCACGCATACCCTGTACGGAATGCTCGAGAAACCGATGTGGATGATGCTGCTGGTTTCTTTGTGCCTGATGAGCACGGTGTATGCCAACCGCACGGTGTGGGATTTGCCGGTGGCGGTGATCGATCAGGATCACAGCACCGCTAGCCGTTTGCTGACCCGCGATCTAGACGCCACCTCGAAGATCACCACGGTCGCCTACGACAGCATCCCCGAAGCGCGGCGCGATCTGGGGGAACGCAAGCTGTTTGCTGTGGTGATCATGCCTGTCGATCTCGAGAAGAAGATCCTCGCGGGGGAAGGCATTGTCATCCCGGTATACGGCGATGCCACCAACCGGTTGGCCAACGGACAGATTCAACAAGACGTGGTGGCTGCTTATCAAAGCCTGCTGTCGCAATACAACACGCAGATGTTGCTGGCTAGCGGCTTCAGCAGTCGACAGGCCAGCGTGCTGTTACAGCCGATGGTCGGGCAAACGCTGGACCTGTTTAACCCCGGAATCAGCTTTGCGGCGATCATTTTCCCCGGGCTGCTGGTGATGTTATTACAACACTCCCTGCTCATTGCTAGCGTCCGAGTCAATATCACCATGAAAAGCGCGCCGGATGGCAAACCGGCTCTGCCGGCATTTTTCGGGGCTTTATCGGCACTGGTTCCTATTTGGCTGTTTTTATCGATCGTGCTGTTTGTGTTGTGGCCATGGGTGCTGGGCTATCGGCAGACGGCGAGCATTCCAGAGATTATCGCGCTGACATTCCCTTTTGTATTGGCCGTGCTTGGCGTGGGCAAATTTGTGACCGAATGCCTGCGCTCGGTTGAATTTATCTATCTGACACTGTCATTTATTACCATGCCAGTGTTTTATCTTTCTGGCACCATTTGGCCGTTACAGGCCCAGCCCGGTTGGGTTCGCGTGGTGTCTTCCCTGCTGCCTTCCACCTGGGCAACCAAGGCGATCGCGGGTGTTAACCAGATGGGGCTGCCATTCAGCGAGGTTGGTGGCGATGTGACGATGCTGTTGGTCCTGTGCGTGGGTTACACGCTGGCGGGGATTGGTTTGGGCATCCTGCGAGACAGCGGACAGCTTCGCTCGTTGCTGCATCGTAAAAAACCGCTTAAGAATGATTAAGCGCGACAGTGGCTGCGAGGCGGCTATCGCACGTAAATTAGTATCTTAATGATTACTGAATCAGCGAAAGCCCGGCAATATTTCGCCAATAGCCGTTGCAGTCGGCCTGAGTGCTGAGCGGTAAAGGAGAGAGGCCGCGCTGGTTGGCGCGGAAATCGGCCAATACTTGAAGCGTGTCTCGCCCCAGCGGTGAAAGCCGGACGATATCTACCAGCCCCTGCATACCCGGCTGCTCGTTGCCAAGGTTATAGCACGCGCCGCTCTGGGTCTGAAGGCCATTAAGCACGAACACAGACTGGTTCTCCTGCGATAACATCTTTCTGCCGAGGGGATAATTAATGCAGCAGGTTTCGCAATCGTCCCTGGAACGATTTTCGGCACGGGCAGTAAAGCAGCGCGCCGAGTAAGCCAGCGGCAGATGCCCATAGGCCAACACTTCTACCTCAAACTTGTCGCGAATACCCAGTTCCTGACACTGATCAAGTATCTGCGCCAGCCAGTCGCGGGAAAGCTCCACCGGCATGCACCAGCGAATCATCCCTTGTTGCAGCAGAATCCTCAGCGTAACGGCGTTATAACAGTTAAGCGCGTGACCGGCTACAAAAGGCAATTTGCGTTCTGCCAGCATATTGACGGTGCCGATATCGTTCGCCTCCACCAGAAAATCGCCGTTTTCAACATAACGCTTCAGCTCGGTCAGCTCAGATGGAGCCTGTAAAAGAGCCAGTGTCGATAGCACCACCTGTTTGCCATCACGGCTAAGCTGCTTGGCAATATTCAGCCAATCGCCGACCTTCATCTCTCGCCTTTTACTGCAGACGTTTTCGCCAAGATACACAATATCAGCGGCACTGTTTATTGTTGCCTGATAAAAGTCCTCGACGACGGTTTTTGGCCAGTAGTAAAGCAGGGCACCTAATGAGTATTTCATGATTTTACCTTAATTACTGCCACTGGCGGTGATAGGCACCGAGTGTGGTCTGAGTGCCTTCGGAGAGCGATCCCAACTCGTTCATCCAGCTTTTTTCTGTGATAAATGTCTGAGGATCGCGTTGGCAGCGATCGATAGCAGCGCGCCAAATACGCGTTACCTGACTGACATAGGCCGGGCTGCGCTGGCGGCCTTCGATCTTCACCGATACCACGTTGGCAGCAAACAGTTCGGGCAGCAGTTCCAGCGTATTCAGGCTGGTGGGTTCTTCCAGCGCGTGATAACGCACGCCATCGACCAGATAGCGGCCCTTGCAAAGAGTGGGATAACCGGCATTATCCTGCGGCCCATAGCGATCAATCAGCACGTTGTTGAGTCGTGATTCCATTCCCTGAGGCGTTTGCTGCCAGCGCACAAAGCGCGCCGGTGAACAGGCTCCGGCGGTGTTAGGGGATTCGCCGGTCAGATAAGAAGACAGATAACAGCGTCCCTCAGCCATGATGCACAAGCTGCCAAACGCGAAGACCTCCAACGGTACGTCACTGCTACGCGAAAGCTGACGAACCTGATGCATCGACAGTACGCGCGGCAGGACGACGCGGGAGACAGCAAAGTTATTTTTGTAGAAGGCAATCGCCTGCTGATTAGTGGCTGATGCCTGTACCGAAACATGCCGCTCAACGTTGGGGTAGTGAGTCGCAGCGTATTCCAGCATGGCCAGATCCGCCAAAATCAGAGCATCGGCTCCTTGCTGCGCCGCCATATCGACAGCCCGTTCCCAGCGTTGATAACCAAATGGATGGGCAAACGTATTAATGGCAACGTGCAGCTTGCGACGCCTGCGATGGGCGTACTCTGCTGCCTCGTGCAGTTTCTTTTCGGTGAAGTTAAGTCCGGCAAAATGTCGGGCATTAGTGTCATCTTTCAGGCCGATGTAGACCGCATCGGCTCCATTATCTATGGCCGCTTTCAACGCCGGTAAACTCCCCGCCGGACAAAGTAACTCCATGGTTTTCTCCTGCTTTCCCCGCGAAATGCGGCCAAAATCGAACCTCATTTTAGATAAGCATCGGCAGCAATATTTTGATTTAAGGCAGCTTATTATCTTTTGAATGAATGTGTTCTTAGGCAGAGGTTGTGTATGGGGTATTTCTGGTGCACTATTTTTACAGGGGAATATTGATGCAGAGCGCGGTGGGAAATCTCCGTTATGGCAAAATAAGGGGTAGCCAACCCAATATTGTCCAGAAGCCAGTCATTAAAGGAGAAGTGCCAGTGTTGCAAAAATTACGAGCACATGTGGTGCGTCAAGGGCCGTCGTTGTTAAGCCTACCGCTGAAATTTACCCCTTTTGCCCTGAAGCGACAGCTTTTGGAGCAGGTGCTTGGCTGGCAATTTCAACAGGCGCTAGCCGAGGGCGATCTCGACTTTTTAAACGATCGCTGGTTAGGTATCGAAATAACCGACCTTGCGCTGCGCTGGTTAATGACCGTCGAGAACGGCAAGCTACGGGTTTGCGACCATGCACAGCCCGACGTAAGCTTTATTGGGAATGCCAACGACCTGGTATTGGTCGCTGCCCGTAGAGAAGATCCCGACACGCTATTCTTTAAACGGCGTTTACGTATTGAAGGAGACACTGAATTGGGCCTGTATGTAAAAAATCTGATGGATTCTATTGAGCCTGAAAACATGCCTGCTTTATTGCGAGAAGGGCTTAATCGCCTGGCAGCCTTTATTGAAGCAGGAAATAGTGTAGCTGGAAGTATTAAGGCAGACAGACAAGAGGACGGTGAGATATTCTCCCCGGCAGTCAAATCATGTTAATCAGAGTAGAAATACCCGTTGATGCCGCAGGCATTGATAACTTACTGCGTACGGCCTTTGATCGCGATAGCGAAGCCGATCTGGTTCAGCGTCTGCGTGAGGACGGTTTACTCACTCTGGGCGTGGTTGCAACGGATGACGAGGGGGGCGTTGTAGGCTATGCCGCCTTTACGCCTGTTGATGTTCACGGTGAAGATCGCCAGTGGGTGGCCTTGGGGCCATTGGCTGTGGATGAAACGCTGCGCCGCCAAGGCATTGGCGAAAAACTGATTTATGAAGGGCTGGACTCCCTTAACGAGTTTGGCTATGCCGCCGTAGTGGTCGAGGGGGCGCCAGACTATTTTGGGCGCTTTGGATTTAAACCCGCAGCGGCACATAATCTTCACTGCAAATGGCCAAATACCGAAAAGTCATTTCAACTGTATATTTTGGCCGATAACGCCCTCGAAGGGGCCAGTGGTTTGGTGGAATATCCTCCACATTTTGACCACATTTAAGCCTTAATATCCTCTCTAATAAGCCGACGTTCTTACGTCGGTTTTTTTTGATTAAAAAACGGTTATTTAAATTGCTTCTGCATTGACGAACTTGAGTGGTGAAATAAAGTCTCTATTTCTAAAAATAACGCAGGTGATTGTTACGGACGTGTATGTAAATGACTGGTTAACATAAAGTGCTTAACTGGTAATTTATTATCATTTGAGCGCCATTTTGGATACATTTAGCACGAAAGGTTTAAACTGCTGTTATTTAAATCAACGCTTGTCAATGTTATGTTACATCTTAAATTACAATGTTTTAAATTATCAAATCTAGGTCACAGAATATTACTTTTTGAGGAATAATATAGTTCTTACTGAAGTTTAAACTGAACTTTAAGAATTATAAGGAATCTAAAGTGGCCAATAACTCTTCTCTCCGTTTTAAAAAGTTGTATCTGGCGTGTTCTGTTGGACTGCTTTTTAGCTCAGCCCATGTATTGGCCGCCGATGCAGCAGGACCGTTCGCAGCAGACTCTACTTATATGTTTGGAGACTGGGGCGGCACGCGCAGCTCTTTGAAAGATGAAGGTATAGATTTCCAGTTAAACTATACCTCTGAATCTGCCAGCAACTTCTCCGGCGGTTATGACAAGCACACTACCGCGCGTTATTCGGACCAGTGGCAGGTCGGTACGACTCTTGATCTCGATAAGCTCCTCAACTGGAAAGACACTATATTCCAGGTCACCGTCACTAACCGTGATGGCAGAAACATCTCCAATGATGACGTTGGCGATCCACGTACCGGTACACTGTCTTCTTCACAGGAAGTATGGGGTCGTGGTCAAACAACCCGTCTGACTCAATTCTGGATTAGCCAGGGTTACTTCAACGACACTCTGAATATCAAAGCGGGTCGCGTAACCGTGGGTGAAGACTTCGACTCACTGAACAGCAACTTCCAGAACCTGGCGCTGGGTAGCGGACAGGCAGGTAACTGGCGTGGCGATCGCTGGTATAACTGGCCAGTGTCCCAATGGGGTGGCCGTATCAAGCTGAACTTCACGCCTGAAGTTTATGCTCAGGTCGGTATCTATAACCAGAACCCTAAAAACTACAATACCGGAAACGGCTTCCGTCTGGATACCACCGGTACCGTCGGTAACCTGGTGCCTGTAGAATTGGGCTGGAAACCAACACTGGGTCCAGACAAACTGCCAGGTAAATACGCTCTGGGTGCTTACTACAGCTCTACCAAAGGCAGCGTTTACAGCAGCGGCTCGGTTGTAAACGGTAGCGAAGTGTATGATCGCGAAGCTCATGCTTATGGCGGCTATGTACTGGTTCAGCAACAGCTGACCTCAGTGGCTGGCGATAAAAACCGTGGTCTGACTCTGACTGTTCAGGGCGTGATGAACGATAAGAAAACCTCTAAAACTGACAACTATCAGTCTGTAGCGGTGACTTACCGTGGTATTTTCGACAGCCGTCCTAATGATGAACTCGGCTTTGGCGTAGCGCGCACTCACGTTAACAAAGATGTTACCGAGACCCAGCGCGAGCAGAATGCGGCTAACGGCGTGGATGATTACAACAATCCAACCTACCTGCCAATTCAAAGCGGTGCAGAAGTTAACTACGAACTGTACTACGGCATTCAGGTTGCTAACTGGCTGACTATTCGTCCAAACCTGCAATACGTTTCTTCTCCGGGCGCTGTTAGCCAGGTTAAAGATGCCTTTATCGGTGGTTTGATGGTTAACCTGGCACTGTAATTCACAGAACAGGATAGTTAAAAATGGGGTGCCTCAGGCGCCCCATTTTTTATTGCGGAAACCCAGATGATGTCGGAGAAAACCAGGTCAGAATATCTTTAGGATTATCTTTAACTAATTGCTCTTTTCGCTTTTTATTAAGCTGCTTGATTTGATATTCGAGTTTAGATGCCTGAGATCGGTCGCCAGCCGGGCAATGAAATACCAGCGTTAACTCTCCCTTGCCACGCAAAGATTTCGCCCCTTTGCCGCTTTGATGTTGTTGCAATCGGCGAAGCACATCGGTAGTGATCCCGGTATACAACATGCCCGCCGGCGTGCGCAGCATATACAGGTGCCAGCAAGAAATATCAGGGTCAGTGGACGAACAGCTCACAATAATCATTTACTCTCGACAGAAAAGTTCTGCGCCACAGGTTACCTCATTGTGATGTAAATCAGTGAAGTAAAAGCGCATCTTCCGCACACTCAATAAACAATCGCCAACTGCACGCAGGCGTATATCGCGCTAAAATAAAACGAATTTTCTCGAGGAGCCGGGTATGAACGATCCCGATGATGTAAAGATTATTAGTCGTTACTTGAATAAAAACCACGTATTGGCCCTGTGCGCTCACGCAGAGGGAGATATCTGGAGCGCCAACTGTTTCTACGTCACTGATGTTGAGCGTATGTGTTTGTATTTTATGACCGAACTAAAAACACGTCACGGCACGCTGATGCAAAAAAATCCCCACATCGTCGGCACGATTGCCACTCAGCCCAAGACTATTGCGCTGATAAAAGGCATTCAGTATCGCGGCAGTGCCACTATTCTCGAAGGTGAAGAAGATAAGTCGGCACGTGCGCTTTACTGTAAACATTTTCCGGTAGCGATCGCCATGAAAGCGCCGGTCTGGCAGCTGCAGCTGGATGAAATTAAAATGACCGATAACACTCTCGGGTTCGGTAAAAAATTGCTGTGGCAGAGAAATGCATGATTAAACTGAAGCCGCTGAGTTATTTCAAAGCCGTATATGAACACGGGTCAATCTCTGCGGCTTCAGACGTTTTATATATCGCTCAACCCCCGTTAAGTAAGGCGCTGCAACAGTTAGAGGAAGAGTGGGGCGTGAAGCTTTTTGATCGCTCGAGTCGTGGAATGACGCCCACGGAAGCCGGAATGTATCTCTATCGTCGCGCGGGCGATTTATTGCAGATGGCGAACGAGATCGATCTGGAAATGCAGGCTTTCGGCGAAGGCGATCGGGGCGTAGTGCGGATCGGCACTGTGTCGATGGGGATCCCGAAGGTTGCCGAAGTAATGCAGCAGCTCAAGTCCGAGCATCCGCAACTGAGTTTTTCACTGCAACAGGGCGATACAGGCTACCTTGAGGAGCTGGTGGAGCGGCGGCGTATTGACGTCGCACTGGTTCACTTGCCGCTGACCTCCAGCGATGAACAATTAGCTATCCAGCCGCTGGCGCATTCCTGTTTTCGGGCAATGTGTCTGCGCGATTCGCCATTGGCAGCGTTCAAAACCCTGACTCTGAAACAGCTCGCCGAGTGGCCGTTAGTCCTGATGCGACGCAAATCTGGTTTTGGTGTCTACGACAACGTCATGCAATTTTTCAGCAAGGCGGGACTTAAACCACAGATTCTGGCCGATGCGTCAGATGTGCCAATGATGAAATATCTGGTTGAAAAGGGGATGGCGATTGGCCTGTTGCCTATGCTGTCCGGCCAGCGGGAATGGGAAAATCTTCTGACCCTGCCGGTGCCTGAACTTGAAACGGTAGCCGATGATCTGGTGGTAATTTACCGTTCACAGCCGGAATGTAGCACCATGCTGCGAACGGTAATTAAAGCTTTTAATATCTAGCGGCTAACCCTTGGTTTTTAGCGCGGGTATGGCAGGCATGACGCCAAAGTGTGCCATATCTGCCGGAGAAAACTTGAAGTCAGGGTTATATTTTTGCGGATCGGTGATGAAATCCGGTTCAGTATCACGCCAGGTAAAAAAACAGGTTGGGCAATGAAATACCGTCCAGGCACCCTTGACCGGGGAATGGCTCAACGCTTCCGGGCCGTTGGATTCACAGCGCGGACAAATATCAGGATGTTGTTTCATTCGGCTTCCTTAGTGGTTATTGATCTTCGCACTGTCGTTGATCTTTGAACGATCGCGGGTACGCGACTGATTATTTACCTGCATCATATTGTGCAGTTTTTCGACCCAATCATCGGTAGTCACCGGATCGCGAAGCTCCTGCGAAAAGTGCCCGTGATCTTCCGGGGACTTTGGTGTCGTGGCATCAATGATCACTTTGCTGGTCATGCCGGCAGGCTGCGACGCGGGATCCAGCGGCAGGATAGAAAGCCCCGGCACCGTGACCAAATCGTACTCAGGATTAAACTTGGTCGAGATTGCCCACATCACCTGCGGCAAATTGAACGGATCGATGGTTTCATCGACCACGATCACCATCTTGGCATAGCCCAGCCCGTGTGGCGTGGTTAACACGCGCATCCCAATACCTTTGGCAAATCCGCCGAAACGGGTTTTAGTCGAGACAATCACTATCAGACCGTGGGTGTAAAGGGCATTGACCGCCACAACTTCCGGGAAAGCTTCTTTTAGCTGCACGTAAAGCGGTGCGCAGGTGTTGATGCCCATCATGTAGTCGATTTCGGTCCACGGCATGCCGAGGTAAAGATGCTCGAAGATGGGATTTTTGCGATGTGAAACCTTGGTGATTTCGACTACCGGCATTTGACGTCCGCCGGAGTAATGGCCGGTAAATTCGCCAAATGGGCCTTCCGCCTCTCTGACTCGAGAAATGATCCGTCCTTCCAGCACATATTCCGAACCCCAAGGCACGTCGAGGCCGGTCAATTCGGTCTTCACGATAGGATATGGCTTGCCGTTTAACGCACCGGCCATGGCATATTCAGACTGGCTATAAAGGATTGGCATCGCGCCAACGGTGCTGATCATCGGGTCATTACCAATGGTGATGGCAATAGGCAGATCGACCCCTAGTTCTTCCGCGCGCTGCAGCTGAATAGCGATGTCGTGCGCCGGGACAGGTTGCAGGCCAAGATGATTTTTTCCTTTTACTTCAATGCGATATATGCCGACATTCTGACTGGCTTCATTATCTTCAAGTGAAGGATCGCGAGAGACGACGCTGGCTTTATCGATGTAAAAACCGCCGTCGCCGTGATTCAGTCTGAACAGCGGCAGAATATCGAACAGATTAATATCTTCTTCAATCACCACTTCCTGCCACGGCGCGCTTTCGCGATGTTCAACCTCACCGGGATAATTTTGATAGCGTTTCACAAACTCGAAAAACTGCGCTTTCAACGGAGTATTTTTTGGCATATCCATCGCAATCGCCAGATTCGGCCAGGAACCGTGAACGTTCATGGCAATCTGTGCGTTGTGATAGCCGAGAATATTATCAAACAACAGGGCCGGTGACTTGTCGCCGAGCTTGGCCGCAGCGCAGGCCGCAGCAGAAATATCAGGCTCCGGTTTGACCTGTTCTTCAATTCTCAACAGCTGGTGCTGTTCATCGAGTGCATCAAGATAACTACGTAAATCATGAAATGGCATGGTCAGGCTCCTTGTTGTCCAGGCAGATTTCGATTATCTGGGCTGGAGAACGGTTGGAACATGACTTAAAAAGCAGGGGGGTATAGCTTTTATGTATAGCGATGGAAGAGGCTGTAAGGCATTTATTTTCAATTTTTGATAACGATGAAACGGGAAAAAGCGACATTCTTTATGCTAGTCTAGAATCAAAAACGCCTGATTTTCCCCACCGCCACTCATCCATTAAAATCACTGCTCCCTTAAATCATCTCTTCCCTGAATGACCAAAGCAGACTCATAGCAGATTGTCTTTAAGCGCCCGCTGATTAACGTCGCCAACCGCAACCGTGCAGGCATTGTGTTGGCCCAAATAGTCGAGCAACTCGGTAAGCGTTTGCTGCAAACAGCCGTCATTATGCAGGCGATAGCAGCCGTCAGGGAGGTTGTGCTGATACTCTGAGGCGCGGCGCAGGCGCAGCTGAATCTCTTGCGGCGTTTCACGTCCGCGTGACTCAAGGCGCTGGGCCAAAACCTCTGTGGACACGATAAGGCAGACGGGGAGCAGGCTGTCACCGTAACGCGCCTCGGCCTCGGCCAGATGCGCGCGGGAGCCATTGACCACCACGGTAAAACCTTGCTGCATCCATAAATCGATTTCGATCCCCAGCGCGTAATGGGTCTGATGGGCCTGCCAGTCGAGTGCAAAAAGCTGGCGGGACTTGCGCAGCTGGAATTCGTCGAGGCTGAGCGCGACATGATTCTCCGCTCCGGCATGGGCCGGACGAGTAATATAGCGATGCGCGACCAGCAATCCCTGCGGCAATTTATTGCGCAGCGCATCAAGCAGGCTGTCCTTGCCCGATCCCGATGCGCCCATGACGTACACCAGCTTTGCCATCAGAATACCTGTATCCCCTGACGCCAGACGTTCTGCACATAGTAATGATGCTCGTGCGCCCGTGCCAGCACCAAATCTGCACGTTTGCCTTCGGCGATCGCTCCCCGATCCTCAAGTCCCAATGCGCTTGCCGGATTACGCGTGACCAGCGCCACTGCCTGCGACAGGCTAAAGGCGTTGCTTTCATCGTTGGCAATGCGGAATACCGCGTCCAGCAGGCTGGCGGGATAATAGTCAGAGGAGAGAATATCAAGCAGGCCCAGTGATGCCAGCTGTTTTGCTGCGACATTGCCGGAATGCGAGCCACCGCGCACGATATTTGGCGCACCCATCAGTACTTGCAAACCTTCTGCGTGAGAGGCCCGAGCCGCTTCTTCAGTCGTTGGGAACTCGGCAATCACGCTGCCTAATTCTTTTGATTCGGCCACGTGCGCTGAAGTGGCGTCGTCGTGACTGGCCAGTGCGATGCCCAACTCGCGGCAGTGGCTGGCGATGGCCATACGATTAGGCTGTGCCCAGCGCAGCGAGTTGGCGATTTGTGCCGCCTGAAACTCTTCCATCTGCTCATCGTTAAGCTGATATTTACCCTGATAGTATTCGCGATATTTTTGTGGAGTAGAGAACTGGCGTTGGCCTGGCGAGTGATCCATCAGCGACACCAGCGACACACCCGGCTTGTGCATCAGCTCTTCAAACAGCGGCAGCGTTGAGGAGTGCGGCAGTTCGCAGCGCAGGTGCAAACGGTGTTCGGCGCGGTTAAGCCCCGCTTTCTGGCTGGTAATGACCGCGTCGATCATTTTTTGCAGATTTTCAAGACGATGGCCGCCGTCGCGCACGTCGCCCACGGCTACGGCATCCAGCACCGTTGTGATGCCGCTGGCGACCATCAGCGCATCGTGGCTGCTCATGGCCGAGTGTGCGGGCCAGTCAACTTTCGGGCGCGGAGTGAAAAACTTGTCCAGATTATCGGTATGCAGCTCGACGAAACCGGGCATCAGCCACGCCCCTTCGGCGTTAACGGCCTGCGGTAGCTGGCTCGCGCTGTCGGTGAAGGAGGAAATGACCCCCTCTTTGATCTCGATAGAACCCTTAACCGTTTCATGCGCCAATACCAGACTGACGTTATTGATAATCATGCCAAATTCTCCGCATTAGCCCTTTCTGGAGTCATAACGTGCAGCCGATCGGCCACGCGCTCGCGTACGTCTTCATCATGGAAAATACCCACCACCGCCGCACCGCGCGCTTTGGCTTTTTCAATCAGCGTGACGACCGCAGCGCGATTGGTGGCGTCCAGCGAGGCGGTAGGTTCGTCAAGCAGCAGTACCGGATAATCAACGATAAAACCGCGAGCAATGTTCACGCGCTGCTGCTCACCACCGGAAAAAGTCGATGGAGCCAGCTGCCACAGGCGCTCTGGTACGTTCAAATGCTGTAATAGCTCACCGGCACGCTGCTCGGCCTCCTGCTTGCCGATGCCCAGCTCGACCAGCGGCTGCATCACCAGATTCAACGCGCTAATACGTGGGATCACCCGCAGAAACTGGCTGACCCAGCCAACGCTGTGGCGGCGCACGTCGAGGATTTCACGCGCCTGGGCGCTGACCATATCGACCCACTGCTCCTGATGTTTGACCCAGATATGCCCGCTGTCCGGCAAATAGTTGCCGTAAAGGGAACGCAGCAGGGTCGATTTTCCGCTGCCGGAATGACCGTGCAGCACCACGCATTCCCCTGCATTTACCTCAAGACTGGCGTTGTGAAACACCGGCAGCCTGATCCCTTGCTGATTGTGCAACACAAAGGTTTTACTCAGATTTTCGACCCGGAGTCTGGTTGTCATGGATTTATCACTCATCATGGGTTCTCAAGATAAAACGGACGAAACGAGCAACTGGGTGTAGGGATGGTGAGGATCGTCGAGAACCCGATCGGTCAGCCCACTTTCCACCACCTGTCCCTGCTTCATTACCAGCAAACGGTGCGCCAGCAGACGCGCGACGCCCAGATCGTGGGTCACAATCACCACTGCGAGCTGCATTTCCACCACCAGCGTGCGCAACAGATCCAGCAGGCGGGCCTGAACGGAAACGTCGAGACCGCCGGTCGGTTCATCCATAAACACCAAACGAGGGTGGGTGACCAGATTACGAGCGATTTGCAGGCGTTGCTGCATGCCGCCTGAAAAGGTGGTCGGCAGGTCATCAAGCCGCGATACCGGGATCTCGACATCTTCGAGCCACTGGCTGGCTTCCTGACGGATTCGCGCATAGTTACGTTCGCCGATCGCCATCAGGCGTTCACCAATATTGCCACCGGCTGAAACCTGACGACGCAGGCCGTCCATCGGATGCTGGTGGACTACGCCCCAGTCGGTGCGCAACAGGCGACGGCGATCGCTTTCCGGCATCTCATAAAGTGACTGAGCCGGTTGCAGGCCGTTGTTATAAATCACCTGGCCCTGTTGAGGTGCCAGACGCGCCGAAATTGACTGCAACAGGGTGGTTTTACCCGAGCCGGATTCGCCGACAATGCCCAGCACTTCGCCGGGATACAGCTGGAAAGACACGTCGCTGAAGCCTTTACCCGGCGCATAAAGATGGGTCAGGTTTTCTACGCTGAGCAACGGCGCGAGAGAAGAGTGGACCGGGTTCATGGATTATTGGCCTCTTTTGAAGATGCGGCTGCAACCTGCTCGGCGCAGTAATCGGTGTCCGAGCAGACAAACATTCTGTTGCCGAGATCGTCGAGTACCACCTCGTCGAGATAGCTGTCATGCGATGCGCAGATGGCGCACGGCTGATCCCATTTCTGCACCGTGAATGGATGATCCTCAAAGTCCAGACTTTCGACTTTAGTAAACGGCGGCAGAGCGTAGATACGTTTTTCACGACCGGCCCCGAACAGCTGCAATGCAGGCATCATGTGCATTTTCGGGTTATCAAATTTCGGGATCGGCGACGGATCCATCACATAACGATCGTTAACTTTCACCGGGTAGGCGTAGGTAGTCGCAATGTGGCCGAAGCGGGCGATATCTTCATACAGTTTCACCTGCATTACGCCGTACTCCTCCAGTGCGTGCATTTTTCGCGTTTCGGTTTCGCGCGGTTCGATAAAGCGCAGCGGTTCCGGGATCGGCACCTGGAATATCAGGATCTGGTCCTCTTCCAGCGGTGTTTCGGGAATGCGGTGACGGGTCTGGATCAGCGTGGCATCACGCGTTTTTTCTGTTGTCTCGACACCGGCAACATTTTTAAAGAAGCGGCGGATCGACACGGCATTAGTGGTGTCGTCCGCGCCCTGATCGATAACTTTCAGCACATCCTGCTGGCCAATCACGCTGGCGGTGATCTGGATCCCACCAGTGCCCCAGCCGTAGGGCATTGGCATTTCCCGACCGGCGAAAGGTACCTGATAGCCAGGGATCGCTACGGCTTTCAGAATTGCGCGGCGGATCATGCGCTTGGTTTGTTCATCCAGATAACCCTGGTTGTAGCCCGTCGCCGTAGCGGCGTTATTATTTTTCATTGGAATGATCCTTGTCGGCAGCGGCGCGTTGTTCACGCAGGCGCTTCAACAGCTCGAGTTCTGCCTGAAAATCGACGTAATGAGGAAGTTTCAGGTGGGAGACAAAACCGGCGGCCTCGACGTTATCGGCGTGCGACAAAACAAATTCCTCGTCCTGCGCCGGGCTGCGAACCTGCTCGTTGTATTCGTCGGCTTGCAGAGCGCGATCCACCAATGACATCGACATCGCCTTGCGCTCAGCACGGCCAAACACCAGCCCGTAGCCACGGGTAAAGTGCGGCGGTTTGTCCTCTGGGGTCACAAAGCCGTTGACCATTTCGCATTCGGTGAGCAGGATCTCGCCGATATCGATGGCAAAACCCAGCTCTTCCGGCACGATTTCTACCGTCAGCCAGCCAGTACGAATTTCACCGGCAAACGGGTGATTGCGGCCATAGCCGCGTTGGGTCGAGTAACTCAGCGACAGTAAAAATCCTTCATCTCCACGCACCAGCTGCTGCAGGCGGGCGGCGCGGCTGGCGGGATAAACCGGCGGCGTGCGGGTGATGTCATCCGGCTCACTGCCATCATCTTCCTCACGAACGGCCAGTTGTTGATTGGCCAGCATTTCGAAGACGTGGCTACAGGATTCGGGCAGCATCTCGTCGGCTATGGGGGCTTGCGGGTCCAGGCCCTCGGCCAGCAAGGCAAAATCCAGCAGACGGTGGGTATAGTCATAGGTCGGGCCTAGCACCTGTCCACCCGGCAGGTCTTTATAGATAGCCGACACGCGGCGCTCGAGGCGCATATTGGCCGTGTTCAGCGGCTGGCTGATCGCCAGACGTGGCAGGGTGGTGCGGTAGGCGCGCAGCAGGAAAATGGCTTCAACCAGATCGCCCGATGACTGCTTGATCGCCAGCGCGGCCAGCTGGGGATCGTAAATTCCGCCTTCACTCATTACGCGATCTACCGCCAGACCGAGCTGTTGCTCTATTTGGTCAGCACCAATCTCGGTAATCCTGGAATCGCCACGGCGCTGGTGTGCCAGCAGTTCATGGGCAGCCTCGATGGCTTTTTCGCCCCCTTTCACGGCAACGTACATTAGCAGGCCTCCACGCGAGTGGTGCGCGGTAAGGCAAGCAGCTGCTCACCACAGGTAAGCATGAAATCCAGACCCAGCGGGAAGCGGTGCGGGCGGTTGAGAAGATATTGAGAAACTGACTCGGGCAATTGCGGCGCGATCACGCGATCCTGCTCGATTCCCGGCCCGCGCAACAGCAGAGGCTGGCCGCCTTCAAGAGAGTCAACCTGCACAATCACGCTGGTCGCTAGCTCGGGAGACATCTCGTCGCCACAAGGGAAAGCCAGCAAGGTTGCGCTGTCGAGGGATCCTTCAGCCAGCGCAAAGCTGACACTGCCAGGATCTTCCGTCAGCACGGCACCGGTGTGGAAACGCAGATTCTGGCGCAGGGTTTCGTCGTTAAGCTGAGGACTGATCCACAGTGGAGTATCCTGATCAATCAAAGTCAGGAGCACGCAGGCGCTGGCGGAACCCAGAATGCCGAAGCCTGGCATGGTGGGGAGAGTAACAACGGAACCCGGTTCGCTTAATGCTTTGAGAATTCGGCGGAAACTGTATTGCGCATCGGCAACCGGACTTTGAAAACTGGCAACAAGTGACATAGTTATTCTCCCCGAACCAAAGTGAAGAAATCGACGCGGCTGGAGGCAATCTCACGGGCGCGCTGTTCGCGACGTGCCTGCTGGCTGGCGGCCAGTGGCGCAATCAAGCGTTTATGAATTAACTCTTCCATGCCGGACACTTGCAGCAGGGCGTCGACGACTGCGCACAACTCGGCGTGTGCTTTGTCGCGGCCGCGTACATAACTGTATCCGTAGACGCCAGAGGCGAGCTGTATCACGGCTCGGGTGATCGTCATATCGCCCATGACGAAGCGTTTCCCGGTCCCCCCCATGCGGGCCTGCAGCTGCGTCAGCCCCGTTTCTGCCGGGCGCAGGCGGTTGAAAGTCGGGCTAAGATTAAGGGGTTGCCAGTGTTCAAGCAGTTCAGAAGGCTCGCTGTGAGCCAGTACCGACATCCAGCGTTGGCGAGTTTGCAAGGCGTCCATTAGTGCTCCATGGTCAATTCAATCATGTCAGCACGCGTCAGGCTGACGGAGTATTCCGCCACGCTATCATTGCTGTCACAGACGTTGAGGGTACGCACGCAAAGCAGCGGAGCCTGCGGCACGATTTCCAGCAGCTTGCTCTCTTTGCTTAATGCACGGCGAGCGCTGATGCGGGTGGTGCGGCGGCTCAGCGGCTGTTTTATCTCGTTGCGAATAAAATCGTGCAGCGAACCGCTGTGGAAATTCTGCAATGCCGGCCACCAGTCAAGGTCGGGGAGATAGTGGTCAATTACGCAAACCGGCACATTGTTGACCCGGCGCAGCGTGCGCAGATGAATGACGGTATCGCCTTCATCACGGCCAATGGCGCTGGCTACGTGATCGGTACACGGGCGCAGCACGCCGAGCAGACGTTCGCTGGTTGGATGGCTGCCCTGATCCAGCAGGTTTTGGCTAAATCGCGCCTGCGAATGCAGCGGATAATCATAGGGACGCATCAGCACCAGCGTGCCGACACCCTGACGGCGCTGTAGCCAGCCGCGCTCAACTAGCTCGTCAACCGCGCGACGCAGGGTGTGGCGGTTGACCTGAAAACGGTCGGCGAGCTGGTTTTCCGGCGGCAGATAATCGCCACAGCGATAGGTGTTGCGCAGTTCGTGTTCCAGCTGAGCGGCAATCTGTTGATAGCGGGTTGGGTAACTGGTCGGATGTCTAGATAAGTCCATCATAACGAAAACCTCGCGGCCTGCAGTGCAGATAAAGCAACGGCGGCAGAATGGCGTCCAAAAGGATAATTGGCGCGGAGATAAAGCCCAGGGATTGAGTCAAATGTTTGCATAGTGTCAACCTCAGTTCGACGTTGGCACCATCTTGAATACGCAAAATGACAGTTCAGTGAAGGGGGAGTTGCAGGTTGATGAACAATGCTGGAAGACAACGTGAAGATGAAGTCTAGGGAATAAAGTACGCTTTTGATTTTCTGGTCAATGGTGTTAGCGAGCCGGGTGCGGGACATGCACTGTAGGCATCCTGCAAAAAGGTTAGCGCAAGACGTGAATATCCTGATTGCTGCTACCGCACCACATAAGTGACGGGTCGTGGAGTTCCTGAATAAATCTCCCGTCAATGAGTACGTTAATTTCGCCGATAATTTTCCACTGCTCAAGGCTCAGCTCGTTCAGCGTATAGCCGGTCCACAGCCAAATATCTTTTCCCGGACATTCGCAGTTGATGCGTTTAACCAACCGTCTAATCGATGACAGATTTTGCGGATGCAAAGGATCGCCGCCGGACAGCGACAGGCCCTGACGCGGGATAATAGTGTCCTGCAGATCGGCGATGATTTGGTCTTCAAGTTTCTGAGTAAATGGCTGGCCTGAATCAAGCCGCCAGGTGCTTTGGTTATAGCACCCGCGACACTGATGAACACAGCCAGAGACGAACAGCGTGCAGCGCGTGCCCGGTCCGTTGACGACATCGACAGGATAATAATGATGGTAATTCATTGGATTAACCCAGCTCTCCCGCATTCAGATGCTTTACGCGACGTTGAACCTCTTGCTGCTTGCCTGCGTTAAACGGCCGCGCATCGGGGCTGCCGAGATAGCCGCACACCCTGCGCGTCACCGAAACGCGTGAGGTGTCGTGATTACCACATTTAGGGCAGGTAAAACCCTTGCTGGTGCAGGAAAATTCGCCAGTAAAGCCGCATTCATAGCATTCATCGATTGGCGTATTGGTGCCGTAATAGGGCACGCGGGAATAGCTATAGTCCCACACGTCTTCCAATGCCTGAAGGTTATGTTGCAGATTGGGATATTCGCCATAGCAGATAAAACCGCCGTCGCTAATCGGCGGATAGGGCGCTTCAAAGTCGAGTTTTTGATAAGGATTGACCTTCTTCTCGACGTCGAGATGGAAGCTGTTAGTGTAATAGCCTTTATCGGTGACACCCGCGATCGTGCCAAACTCAGCGGCATCCAGGCGGCAAAAACGATCGCACAGGTTTTCACTTGGCGTGCTATAGAGGCTGAAACCGTAGCCGGTTTCCTGTTTCCAGCTTTCTGTCGCCGCTTTGAGACGAGCCACAATTGCCACGGCCTTAGCGCGCAGTACCGCAGAATCATGGAGATGAATTTGCTGACCAAACAGGGCGTTAACTGTCTCATGCACACCGATATAACCCAGTGAAATCGAGGCGCGGCCATGTTTAAAGATTTCACTGATATCGTCGTCGGCGCGCAGACGAACGCCGCAGGCACCTTCCATATAAAGGATAGGCGCAACGCGAGCTTTCACGCCGTCGAGCCTGGCGATCCGCGTCATCAGGGCTTTTTTAGCCACGAGCAGGCGCTGGTCGAGCAATGCCCAGAAGGCGGTTTCATTGCCTTTGGCCTGTAGCGCAATCCGCGGCAGATTCAGACTAATGACGCCAATATTATTGCGCCCGTCATGGATCTGCTCGCCGTTGTCTTCATACACGCCGAGAAAGCTGCGGCAGCCCATCGGCGTTTTAAAAGAGCCAGTAACCTTAACAACTTGATCATAATTGAGAATATCGGGATACATTCGTTTGCTGGCACATTCCAGCGCCAGCTGCTTGATATCATAATTTTCGTCGCCAGCTTTGCGATTGAGGCCATCACGAATGGCAAACACTAGCTTGGGGAACACTGCCGTTTTGCGATTTTTACCGAGGCCAGCGATGCGATTACTTAGGATAGACTGTTGAATCAGCCGCGATGCCCAGCCGGTTCCCAGACCAAAACCAAAGGTCACAAACGGCGTCTGGCCGTTGGCGGTATGCAGCGTGTTAACCTCATATTCCAGCGACTGAAAGGCGTCATAGCACTCTTTTTCAGTGAGCTGGCGGGCGTAGGATTCAGTATCGTCAATCGCCCATTGCTGTGCAGTTTTTTTATGTTTCTCAAAACTTTGCATCACGAACGGCGCAAGGATTTCGTCGATACGATTAATCGTGGTGCCGCCATAAATGTGACTAGCAACCTGGGCAATGATCTGGGCGGTAACTGCCGTGGCGGTGGAGATTGACTTAGGCGTGTCTATTTCGGCGTTTCCCATTTTAAATCCATGATTCAACATGCCTTTTAGGTCAATTAGCATACAGTTGAACATGGGGAAAAACGGCGAATAGTCTAAATCATGGTAATGGATCTCACCACGTTCGTGAGCTGCGACCACATCAGCCGGAAGGATGTGCTGGCGGGCATAATCTTTGGCAACGATCCCTGCCAGCAGATCTCGCTGGGTGGGGATCACTTTGCTGTCTTTGTTGGCATTTTCATTGAGCAACGACGGATTGCTTTGCTCCATCAGGCCACGGATTTCCTGATACAAACGGTCATGCATCATTGGCTCGGGCATATCCATGGCAGAAATTTCAGATTTCACAATTCAGATCCCTTTGCATTAATTCACTACATATAGCGTTGATTAATACTGTATACGCTACATGTAGAGTTTATCCTGAAATTATTGCGTCCTGAATTGATGTATAACAAAGAAGTCAGTTATTGAATTCTCCCCGTTTAAACTTGCGTTGGTACACCGCAATGGTCAGGGCTAACGGCACGAAGATGGCAATCAGCATCGCGAAGCAGTACAGAGTCCAGAACTGAGTCTTGATGGACAAGATTGCTGGTAATCCACCGACGCCAATCCCGTTGGCCGTCACGCCGTTTAAGCCGCAAAGCAGGGCGGCAAGGGCCGAGCCAATCATTCCGCACAGCATCGGAAAACGGTATTTAAGGTTGATGCCGTACAGCGCCGGCTCGGTCACGCCGAGATAGGCAGAAATGGTGGCGGGCACCGAGATCTCCCGTTCGTTATGTTTACGGCTGATAATTACCATGCCCAGCACCGCGCTGGCCTGTGCCATATTAGAAAGCGCGATCAGCGGCCAGACTGGCGTCCCTCCGGCGCTTTGCACCATCTGCATATCAATTGCCAGGGTGGTTTGATGAACGCCAGTGATCACCAGTGGCGCGTAGAGGAAGCCAAATAACGTGGCGCCAATAGGCGCGAGACTGCCGGTCATCGCTATTTTAACGACCCAAGCTACGCCATTGCCCACGGTCCGGCCGAAGGGGCCAATCAACGTATGGGCCAAAAATACCGCTATCAGCAGCGAAACCACCGGAACAATCACCAGTTGCAGGAAGCTTGGCACGATTTTCTTTAAACCGTTTTCAATCCAGGCCAACGCAATCCCGGCCAGCATCGAGGGAATTACCTGTGCCTGATAACCGACCTTTTCAACCGTAAACCAGCCAAAATTCCAGACCTCCGGCGTTTGCTGGCCGAGCTGATAGGCATTCATTAACTGCGGTGAAACCAGTGTAATGCCCAGCACAATTCCAAGAATCTCGGTACCGCCCAGCTTTTTCACCGTGGACCAGCACACCGCCACGGGCAGGAACATAAAGATCGCTTCACCAAGCAGCCAGAGAAAATCGTAAACGGTTTTCCAGAGCGGATAGAGATTGGCCAGCGATTGTCCGTGATCGAAGGGAATATCCCCGATCAGATTGCGAAAGCCGAGGATCAGCCCGCCGCTGATTAAGGCGGGCAGCAAGGGGAAAAAGATCTCAGCGATGTGCGAGATAATGCGTTCAAACAGATTCATGTTTCGCCGCGCGGCCGCTTTAGTCTCGGCTTTGCTGGCGCTCTTCTTGCCGGAGATCGCGATTAACGCCTGATAATAGTCATCGACCTCCGGGCCAATCACTACCTGAAACTGACCTGCGTTGGTAAAACAGCCTTTCACCATCCGCAGATTTTCTATTTCTTTGGGATGAGCCTTGGCGGGATCGTTAAGGGCAAAACGCAGGCGAGTAATACAGTGCGTTACGGAGGCAATATTATCGCTGCCCCCGACCAGTTCGAGCAGGTGCTCAACATCCTGTTGGTTTATTTTGCTCATATTTTCAGCCCTTTCAAGAAGCAGGTTAAAACATAAGCATAACTTGGGAATATAAAGCTGCCTGATTGTTACTCGATCTACGTGGTTTAGATTTGGTTAATAATTAGAGGCGTACAATTCACTCGCTGAATTGATCCAGATCGATTCTGTTCTGGCCGAATGCGTCATAATGCGTCCCGCCATCCGTCAACTTACCGAGAAATTATTATGGATCCCGACCCCGATACAGTAGGTCCGTCTTGATCCGGTAAGCACCCGCATTTTCGCAGCTGCTTACCGGATAACATTAGGTAAGCAGCTGCGTGCTCTCTCTTAGATAGCCCGCTCTGCCTTGAAACTTGCCAGCCTTTGGCTGATGACCCTTCGTGCTTGACGTTATTTCTGCGTGAGCGGCATTTGTTCGCCTGCACTCTGAAAATGACTTTAAAACGAGGCGATTCGGCGCGTGGGCGCAAGAAGGGTACGAGTATGTTCAAAACTATTACACAAAGGCTGTTCAACGTGTTCAGCCGCACTTTGCCACGTCGTCTTATCCGCCGCTCTCCTATGCTGGAAAATGCCCAGCTGACGGCGGGGCACGATGTGCCTCCCTCTATTGTCGAGCACTGTCAGGCCTGCGCCCGCGCCAGTGCCGGGCAACTTTATGCACAATTTAACAGTCACGAAAAAGGGCTGACCGCAGCTGAGGCTGATGCTATCCGCGAACGCGTCGGCGCTAACCAGACTGGCGACCAGCAGCCTCAGCCGTGGTGGCAGCATTTGTGGATTTGCTATCGCAACCCTTTCAACTTGCTGTTGACCATTCTGGCTGCGGTGTCTTATGCCACCGAGGATATGAAGGCCACGCTGGTGATCGGCAGTATGGTAGTCATCTCCACGCTGATGCGTTTTTTCCAGGAAGCACGTTCAAATAAAGCGGCGGATGCCCTCAAAGCGATGGTCAGCAACACTGCCACCGTGTTGCGCAGTGATGCTCAGACCGGGCGCAGTGAAAGCGTTGAGCTGCCTATCAACCAGTTGGTGCCGGGCGACCTGGTCAAGCTGTCTGCGGGCGATATGATCCCTGCCGATTTGCGTATCCTTTCAGCTAAAGACTTGTTTATCAGCCAGGCGGCACTGACCGGCGAATCCTTGCCGGTAGAAAAGCAGGCTAACAGCCGCATGCCGGTAGATTGCGATCCGCTTGAGCAAGACACCCTGTGCTTTATGGGCACCAACGTGATCAGCGGTACGGCGATTGCGATAGTCATTTCTACCGGCGCACAGACCTGGTTCGGCCAACTCGCCGAGCGCGTTATTCGTCAGGACGAACAGCCAAATGCCTTCCAGCGCGGGATCAGTAAAGTCAGCTGGTTGCTGATTCGCTTTATGATGGTTATGACGCCAATCGTGTTGCTGATTAACGGTTACACCAAAGGCGATTGGTGGGAGGCGGCGCTGTTTTCGCTGTCCGTGGCGGTGGGATTGACTCCGGAAATGCTGCCAATGATCGTGACCTCTACGCTGGCAAAGGGGGCGGTAAAACTGTCTCGGCAGAAAGTGATCGTCAAACATCTGGATGCGATTCAAAACTTTGGCGCGATGGATATTCTGTGCACCGATAAAACTGGCACTCTGACTCAGGACAAAATTATTCTTGAGCGCCATACCGACGTATTGGGCACCACCAGCGACAGTGTGCTGCATCTGGCCTGGCTGAACAGTTATTACCAGACAGGACTGAAAAATCTGCTCGACGTTGCCGTGCTCGAAGGCGCGCAGGCGGCGCAAACTGCGAAAACCATCCGTTGCAATAGTAAGGTTGACGAAATCCCGTTTGATTTTGATCGTCGTCGTATGTCGGTGGTCGTGTCTGAATCCGCTGATAATAATCGTTTGATTTGTAAAGGCGCGTTGGAAGAGATCCTGTCGATTTGCACCAGGGTGCAGCTTAATGATGAAACCGTGCCGCTGACTCATGAACTGTTGCAGCGCATTCGCGTTATCACCGACGATCTCAACCAGCAGGGGCTTCGCGTGGTGGCCGTAGCGCATAAATCGCTGCCGGCCTGTACTCGTGATTATGCCGTGGCCGATGAATCTGATCTAATTTTGGCCGGATATATCGCCTTCCTTGATCCGCCTAAAGAGAGCACGGCTCCGGCGCTGAAAGCTCTGCAGGCCAAGGGCGTAACCGTGAAGATCCTGACCGGGGATAACCCGCTGGTGGCGCGGAAAGTCTGCAAGGATGTCGGGCTGGCAGTTGACAAGATCCTGATTGGCAGTGAAGTGGAACTGCTTTCAGACTCACAGTTGGCAGAGGTGGCGAAAACTACCAGCGTGTTTTCCAAGCTGGCCCCGTTACACAAAGAGCGCATCGTGCGCGTGCTGCGCGAGCAGGGGCACGTGGTCGGCTTTATGGGGGACGGCATCAATGATGCGCCTGCGCTAAGGGCTGCCGATATTGGGATTTCCGTGGATTCGGCGGTCGATATCGCTAAAGAAGCTGCCGATATTATCCTGCTGGAAAAAAGCCTGATGGTACTGGAGCAGGGCGTGACCGAAGGGCGTCGTACCTTCGCCAACATGCTGAAATACATCAAGATGACGGCCAGTTCCAACTTCGGTAACGTGTTTAGCGTGCTGGTGGCCAGTGCTTTCCTGCCATTTTTGCCGATGCTGCCTTTACATCTGCTGGTACAGAACCTGATTTATGATGTATCTCAGGTAGCCATTCCGTTTGATAACGTTGATGAAGAGCAGCTGTCAAAGCCGCAGCGCTGGAACGCCGGTGATATTGGTCGTTTTATGGTGTTCTTCGGCCCAATCAGCTCGGTGTTCGATATTCTGACATTCTCGCTGATGTGGTGGGTATTCAAGGCCAACACGCCCGAGATGCAGACCCTGTTCCAGTCTGGCTGGTTCATAGAGGGATTGCTCTCGCAGACGCTAATTGTGCATATGATCCGCACCCGTAAAGTGCCGTTTATCCAGAGTCGCGCTTCGTGGCCTCTGTGCGTGATGACGTTGATGGTGGTAGTAGTGGGTATTGGTCTGATCTTCAGCCCGGCGGCTGGATTCCTTAAGTTGCAGGCGCTGCCGCTAAGCTACTTCCCATGGCTTATCTTGATCCTGGCGGCTTATATGGTGCTGACTCAGGCAGTGAAAGGTTACTTCGTTCGTCGCTACGGCTGGCAGTAACAGCCGCGATGATAAAGCCCTCCGGTTATGCTGTGCCGGAGGGCTTTTTTTATCTCCAAAATGCTATAGAGACAGAACTACAGGCGCGCGAGACGATCCGCCAGCATCTCCAGCAGAGCAGGATTATCCACCTCGGTCATGACCTCGACATTGGTTTTCGCCTCTTGCAGATGGCGCGACTTGGCAGCCACCAGCGTGTGACCGCGATAGCTGTCATCTTGATGGTTAACGCTGATACTGCCTTTCACGCCTTTAAACAGGTCTGGATTAATCAACCAGGCGATCACACAGGGATCATGCAGGCACGGATCGCTGGCCCCGTAGCTGCGCATCATGGCAGTGGCCTTAGACAATAGTGGGCTAACCTGCTGCAAAGCATCGAGATAGTCCGCGTTAATCTTTGCCTGCAACGTCACGTCGAGTCCAAACATCACCTGCGGGATCCCGGCGCTTAGCACCACGTGTGCCGCCCACGGGTCGACGTAAATATTGAACTCTGCCATCGGCGAAACGTTGCCCTGGCAAAAGGCTGCGCCGCCCATAAACACCAGCTGTTTGATTTTTGGGACAATACTCGGATCTTTGATGATCGCCAGCGCGATATTGGTCATCGGACCGATCGGGCAAAGGGTAACTTGTCCAGGCTCGGCGTGAACGGTGTGGATAATGTAGTCAACGGCGTGCTGCGTTTGCAGGGAAAAACTCGGTTCCGGCAACGGGACATTTCCCAGCCCGTCGTTGCCGTGCACCTTCGATTCCCAGCCTTTTGCTTCGAGCATCGGGCGGCTACAACCGGCAAAGACCGGAATATCTTCTCGCCCAGCAAGAGTCAAAATTCGCCGGGCATTATAGGCAGTGCGTTCCAGTGGCACATTGCCTGCAACAGTCGTAATACCCAGCAGTTCAATCTCTTGTGGTGAAGCCAATGCCAGCAAAATGGCGATAGCGTCATCTACGCCCGGATCGCAGTCGAGAATAATTTTATGTAATGCCATAAGCCACCTTACTGAGATTAACTCACGTAAATGTCGATTGTCAGGGGTATAAAACTAGCTGCCTTAACAGGCTACGGCAACACGTTTATACCGGGCAGGGGCGATAAAAAATCTGCATTTTTAAGATTTCTGCCGACTTTATTTCCGAGACGCCAGCTGGTAATTAAACATAAGCAGTGCGAACGACACGCCGGTTTTGCAGGGTATTACTCTCTGGACGTGAATGATGGTTTAACGTGGCATAGCCGAGATCGTCGGTTTCATCATAGGAGGGTGGCTTTGCTCGGTAATAAGTCAAATTCCTGTGCAGGACAAAAGGTTGTTCGTTGAAATCACCGAGTACGATTTTAGCATCAACCTGCTTGGTGATAATAAATGCGCTTTCAATCGGGTTGTATTGCATTTGTGCAGGATTTTTATGTGTTTTGTCTTTGTCACACTCTCTAGCTTCGAACTGAATATCCAGATTACGAGTATTCACACCGTTATACTTTAAGGCCCGGTACATTTGATCGATAGTGTCATCAATGCTGAGTTGGCACTCTTTGGAAAAATTGTAAGCACGCTCAATGATGGCCTTATAGTGATGAGTATTCGAGGTGGTGCGAATAGCCGTATTAATAAACAAACTTATCTTCGGCTCGACGATTAAAACGTTTTTATCATGATGCACGATAAGGTTGTTTTTACTCATCAGTGTTCGCTTCTCTTCAATACTATCGATTCTCTTGTAGGCTTCACTTTGTGACAATAAATTAAATCTTTTTTCAACTTTGCTGCAGCTGTTGATGAAGATGATCTCATCTTTAAGAGCAACGCCGTGTTTGAGTTCATTTTCAGCTGGTCTGGCAGTGACTCTTCCCAGATAGCTATAGTCATTTGCAGAGCTGACAGGCATTTTGAACATCATCTTGTTAATAGTAATGTTTAGTGTCTTACTATTATGGTTAGCGCTCTTGTGCAGATATTCTCTGAGATCGTTTAACTTTGCTAAAGACATCGGACTGTATTGTATTTCTTTTTTTAAACCGAGTTTCCCCAGCAGGCTCCCGGGCTTGTTTTTTGCTACAGTTACATACTTAATATATTTTAAGATATCTTTTTCGGTTCGTGTGTCAGCCGCTCTATCAAATAAGATACTTGATTGAATGGCTGCACTGCCCGTTATAATTGTCATGTTGTTTCCCTGGATGTTGGCATTGCGACTTGCGATCCTAAGGGCTGGGAAAGATATTAACTATCAATAATCGCTGATTTTAACAACGTGTATAACAATGGCCCTGGGCATCGTAATAGGTAAGGCCAGGAGGGTCATCATTGATCCTATGAGCTGAGGTAAAGTTGCGTAGAGGCGGTATGCGTCCTGCCTGAGTCGGTTTCGTTTCATCAAAATCGACCAAATCGTAATACTTTGAATCATGGCCATAATTCTTGATAAGTTTATACGCTTTTTCGGCGTTGAAACGACTCTCAAAGGAGGCCCTGAACATTATTTTTGCCAGTGTCGCCACGGTGTAGGGGACTTTCATTTTTTGATTCTCAGGCTTGATTTTTAGTTCGGTCAGATGTTCGCTGACTGTTTTTATGTTGCGCGGGGATTCCTGTTGGCTTAAAGGTTCGAATGCGAGATCCCTATCAATTATTTTATTCAGGTTTTTGGCTATGGCCTGATTAATGATGGCATTCTTTTTTTCACCAAAATTTAGCTGGCAATATTTTAAGGCTAATAAATCACTGTGCGCTTTCGAATAGTTAAAAAAATCATTATGAGTCTTTTTAAGAAAGCGGCATCCGGGCTTGTTTTTGACCTCTGTGACATTAGCAATGTATTTATTGATTTTCTTTACGCTAGGATTCTCTTCGATGTCTCTTAAAAGCATAGTTGAACGAAATGTTAGGCCTGCTACAGATTGGCTCATGGATGTTGCCTCTTAAAGCTATGAATAATCCAAGAGGATACTTAATTTAGTTTTTCAATACTCTCAGGAATCGATTTTACTGTGTTTATTTTCTCAGTAAGGATTAAAATTATAAAACCGGGCCAGAAAAATTACGCACCCGGTTTCATTATATTTTAATTATAAATTATGCATTTTATCTTTTTTATGATTAATCCAGGCGTTGATAATTAGCGTCAATGCTAAAATGCCTGCGACTACGCCGAGAGAGATGCCTACCGGAATATGCACCACGTCAAGAAGCAGCATTTTCGCGCCGATAAAGATCAAAATCACTGCCAGTCCGTATTTCAACATCGAGAAACGTTCCGCCACGTTGGCCAACAAGAAATACATTGCTCGCAGGCCCAGGATCGCAAACAGGTTAGAGGTCAGAACGATAAACGGATCGGTGGTAACGGCAAAAATAGCGGGGATGCTGTCGACCGCGAAAATCACGTCACTCAACTCTACCATTATCAGTACCAATACCAGCGGTGTGGCAAACAGCAGACCGTTACGGCGCACAAAGAACTTTTCTCCTGCGAGTTCATCGGTCATGCGTAAATGCCCGCGTAGCCAGCGAATCAACGGCTTGTCGCCGATTGCGCCATCATCCTCTTTGGCGATTGCCATCTTGATGCCTGTAAACAGCAAGAAAGCGCCAAACAGGTAAAGGATCCAGCTAAATTCGGCGACCAGCCAGCTTCCTGCAAAGATCATACCGGTGCGCAGCACGATTGCGCCAAGTACGCCGTAAACCAGTACCCGTCGTTGCAGGCTTGCAGGTACGCTGAAATAGCTAAACAGCATTAACCACACGAAAACGTTATCAACCGCC
>CAWUIY010000004.1:0-40475 GCA_963922555.1 uncultured Serratia sp.
ACTCAGCGTTGCAGTGATCACCCTACCTTCACGCACCGCGGGTTGAGACAGCAGGTGGCGCAGATAATCAAGATTGGTTTCAATACCATACAGTGAGGTTTCACGTAATGTCTCACTCAACGCGGCAAGTGCCTGTTGGCGATTGGCGGCGTGGATAATCACCTTGGCGAGCATCGGATCGTAAAAAGGCGAAACTTCGCTGCCACTGTCTATCCAGCTGTCGATCCGCAGCTCGGCACCCTCCGGCGCTGAGGGGAAGCTGACGTGACTGAGCAGGCCTGCGCAAGGTTGAAACTGTTTGGCCGGGTCTTCGGCATAGAGACGAACCTGAATCGCATGACCCTGCGGCGTGCCCGGTACCAGCGAAGCGAGTGGTGGTAAACTCCCTGCGCCAAGCTGCACCATCCAACTGACAATATCGACGCCGTAGACCCTCTCGGTTACGCCGTGCTCGACCTGCAAACGGGTGTTTACTTCAAGAAAATAGAATTGTTCGCTGCTGACGTCATAAACATATTCTACCGTGCCCGCACTGCGATAATTTACCGCCTTGCCCAGGCGCACGGCGGTTTGCGCCAGCGCATCGCGAACCGGCTGCGGCAGATTGGGGGCGGGGGTTTCTTCAATCACTTTCTGATTACGACGCTGGGCCGAGCAGTCCCTTTCGCCCAAGGCAATGACATTACCTTCGCCATCGCCAAAGATTTGTACCTCGATATGGCGAGCCGCGGCGACGAATTTCTCCAAAAATACGCCATCGTCGGCAAAGTTATTGCCTGCCAGACGTTTGACGCGGGTGAAGGCTTCGCTGAGGCCGGTGGCATCATCGCACCGCTGCATGCCGATACCGCCGCCGCCCGCGGTGCTTTTGAGCATCACCGGATAACCGATTTGTTCGGCGGCGATCAGTGCCTGATCGAGATCCTGCAACAGTCCGCTGCCCGGCAGCAGCGGCACCTCGTTCTCCTGTGCCAGTTGGCGAGCGCTGTGCTTAAGCCCAAAGGCGGCCATCTGCTGCGGCGTGGGTCCCAGAAAGATCACGCCCTGTTGGTGGCAGCGCTCAACGAAACCGGCATTCTCTGAAAGAAATCCATAACCGGGATGAATGGCTTCTGCTCCGCACTGTTTGGCGATGGCAAACAGCTTGTCTTGATCGAGATAGGTCTCACGCACCGTGCCGGAGCCCAGGCAAAAGGCCTCATCGGCGTGACGGACGTGCAGCGAATGCCTGTCAGCTTCGGCGTAAACCGCCACGGCGCGCACGCCCATCTGTTTCAGGGTACGGATGATGCGCACCGCAATGGCGCCGCGATTGGCAATCAAAACGCAAGTAAACATGGTGGACTCTCTATGCTTCGTCGGGCAGGTCGTCCTGCGAATTCTGTTACGTGGCATTCTGCGGGTCGTCCCGAAGCACGCGTTAAACGGGTCTGATTTACCAGACCACCACTTCAATCGGCGTCGGGTTGTAGCCGTTGCAAGGGTTGTTAAGCTGGGGACAGTTGGAGATCAGCACCAGAATATTCATTTTGGCCACCATCTCGACGTATTTTCCCGGCGCGGAAAGCCCGTCAGCAAAGGTCAATCCACCTTGTGCCGTTACCGGTACATTCATGAAAAAGTTGATGTTATGAGTGATATCTTTTTTCGTCAGGCCGTATTGCGGGTGTTCGGCAATCGCCAGCATCCAGCTGTCGCGGCAGGCGTGCATATGGCGTTTTTCCAGCGAATAACGCACGGTGTTGCTTTCGGTCGAACAGGCTCCGCCCAGCGTGTCGTGGCGACCGCAGGTGTCGGCAACGATCTCCAGCATCGGGCGATCGTCGTTGGATCGCAGCACCGTTCCGGCAGTCAGAAAAACGTTTTTTTGCCCGCGCAGGGTGTCGGTCATGCTGTAACGCTCGCCAATATCATCAGCGTTGAAAAACAGCGTGTCGGCGGCCTGATTGCCTTTGCTATCGACAATACGCAGCGTCTGCCCGGCTTCAATGCGATGCAGCCAATAATCACCTGCGTTAACCTGCGCGCTGAAAGTAGCCTCTTCAACAAGACGTGAACTGGTCTGAATCATCGTTGTGCCCCCTGACAGCATGAGGTGTGACGGGTGGTATGGTGATAAAGCGCGTTATTGGCACTTCCGCGGCGGTTTTCTTCATGCGTCAGACAGTGCTCGGGCAGCGGAGCCGTTGCCGCGAGCAGCTCGATGGTGACCGGAGAACGCGGATAACTTGCGGATTCTGTTAACGGATGCGGGCAGGTATGCATGATGACTAGCGTATCCATAGCAAAGCGCAGCGTGACGCTGGCCGCAGGCTGCGGGCGGGAATCGAGTGCCAGACTGCCTTCATCGTCCACCGTAACTTTTGAGAACCAGTTGACGCAGGCGGCCATATCGCGTTTTCCCAGTCCATATTTCGCCAGCTCGACTAAAAAACTGTCGTAACCGTTTTGATGGCGTTCGTTGCGCGCCTGCTGATAATTGAGTTCGCCAAAGCGCTGCTCGGTCTGGCGAGCATTCATGGTGCCGCATACCGTGTCGTGCCAGCCAAAACTGTCCTGCTCGATGCCGCAAAAAATGCGACCCATGTCAGAATAGAGGCAATGGCCCGCGGTCAGCCTGAATGTGTGCTGGCATTTCAGGGTGTCGGGGGCGTTATATCGTTCCAGCAGATTTTCTGGATTGTAAAAAAGCATCCCGAGATTGGCGCAGCCTTCCAGGTCGGTCAGACGCAGGGCCGATCCGCTTTTAACCCGCATGGACCAGTGTGATCCCGCCGGGAGCAGAGTTTGATATAAGCTTTCGCTGGATTCTTGCATGATGTTTTCCTCTCTAAATAAGGGTCAAGCCACGCGCGCGGTGGAATAAACGCGCTCGCTAATCTGCTGCTGAGTCACCGACGAAGGGCTTCCGGCTGCCTGTCGGTCAAGGGGAATGTCATAAGTAATGCTGGCACCCCAGGACTCGGGGGCCTGCGGGTCATGGCGGATCTTGTCGAATACCCACAGGCGAGAGCCGAGTGAAAAACCTTCTTTCAGGTCGTGCGTGATCATAAAAATCGTCAGCTGATGTTCCTGCCACAGGGTGGTGATCAGCTGGTGCATGTCTTTACGAATACCAGGGTCGAGCGCGCCAAAAGGCTCATCAAGCAACAAAATACGCGGCTTTTTGGTTAACGCCTGCGCCAGAGCAAGACGCTGCTGCATCCCGCCGGACAGCTGATGCGGATATTTGTCCAGCGCGTGGCCCAGCCCGACCTGCGCAAGCATGTCGCCAGCGCGTTCGGCAATCGCCCGGCGTTTGCTGCCCCACACGCGACCCAGCCAGCGAGCCTGCACGAACTCCTCGCCGAGCATCACGTTTTGCAACGCCGTTAAATGGGGGAACACCGAATAGCGTTGAAACACCACGCCGCGATCCTCGCCCGGCTCCTGTGGAATGGGTTTGCCGTCAAGCAGCAACTCGCCTTTGCTGGGACTTTCCGTGCCAAGCATCATTTTTAAAAAGGTGGTTTTGCCACAGCCGGACGCGCCCACGATTTAAACGAAATCACCCTCCTGTACCTCGGCATTGACCCGTTCCAGCACCACCTGATTGCCGTAATGTTTTTCCAGATTGCGCATACTCAGTAGGCTCATAGCGTGCTCCGTTTTAAGCTCATTTAACGTAATACCATGGCCAGCAGCGGCGGCTGATCAGCCGCAGCAGGGCATCGAGGGCAAAGGCCAGCAGGGTTATCCAGGCGACGTAAGGCAGGATGACGTCCATCGCCAGATAGCGGCGCATCAGGAAGATGCGATACCCAAGGCCTTCGGTTGCTGCAATCGCTTCGGCGGCAATCAGAAATAGCCACGCGGAGCCGAGCGACAGACGCACGGCGTCGAGCAGGCGTGGCATCAGCTGCGGCAAAATAATGCGCCAGAGGATCTGCCCGCTGTGGGCGCTCAGGGTTTGCGCCTTGATCAACTGCTCCTGAGGAATCGACTGCACGTGCTGCTGCAAATCGCGGGCGATAAACGGCGTCACGCCGACGGCAATCAGCACGACTTTCGACAACTCGCCAAGCCCAAACATGATGAACAGAATCGGCAGCACTGCCAGCGGAGGAATGAGCGCGAACAGAGTGACTAATGGCGAAATCAGTGAGCGCACGGCGGGTAGTGCACCGCAAAAAATGCCCAGTGCCAGTCCAAGAAAAGCGCTGATAGCAATACCGCTCAGCAGCCGAACCAGGCTGGCATAAGTATCGGCCCACAGCAGATATTGGCCGGTGCGCGGGTCTGGTTCGAAAGCGACGCGATAAAGGGCGTCGCCCATCGAACTAAAACTCGGCAGCAGTTTGTCAAAAGCGTTGACTGACAAGCGGGCATCCGACGCCATCAGATACACCAAGACCAGCAGCAGCAGGGGCAGCAGCCCGAGCAGGCTGCGTGACAGGCGTTGGGGTTGGTAGTTGATCATTTTGCGCATCGAATGCCCTCCTATAACGATCGTGGTCTGGCGATTACAGTTTGTTGGCCGCGGCGAGCTTCACAAATTCATCGGTGAAATGCAGTTTCTGATTGGCCGGATTGCCCCAGTTGCCCGCAGGCGTAGTGATGCCGACGGTGGTAGCATCAGGCGCACCATCGCCCAGCAGGCCGTGGGCAAAGGAGAACTCGGCGACCGACTGCATGGTGGTTTTGATTTGCGGGCCGTCAATAAAATCCAGCGTCTGTTTTGGCGTGCTGAAGAGGTAAGTGTCGGCAATCTGCTCGTCAAAACCCTTAAGGTCGGTACCCGATTCCTGCGCCATATAAGTACGCGCCTTCACGGCATCTGGCCCGTTACCTTTCATAGCATTCAGCGTTTCATACCAGGCACCGGTCAGCGCTTTGCCCAACTCCGGGTGAGCCTTCAGCGTTTTGCTGTTTACAACAAGTAAGTCGAGGATTTCGCCGGGGATTTGTGCAGAAGAGAAAATTTCGTGGCTGTCTGGCTGCTTTTTAGCCTCGGCCAGCAGTGGGTTCCAGGTGACGATAGATTTCACCGCCGGGGTGCCAAAAGCGGCCACCAGATCAGCATCGGCAGTGTTTACTACAGTGATATCTTTTTCGCTCATACCGGATTTCTCCAGTGCGCGTGCCAGCAGATATTCGGATACTGAAAGCTGGACCAGATTAATCGATTGTCCTTTCAGCGATTTAACATCACCAGCGCCTTTCAGCATGATGCCATCGTTGCCGTTGGAGTAATCGCCGACAATCAGCGCGGTGCTGTCTACGCCGCCGGTTGCTGGGATGGTCAGTGCGTCCATGTTAGTCATCGTGCAGCCGTCAAAACCGCCAGATGTGTACTGGTTCACCGATTCGATATAGTCATTCACCTGCACGAACTGAATTTTAATGTGGTATTTATCGGCCCATTTTTTGAGGATCCCGCTTTGCTGGGCGAAGTCCCAGGGCATCCATCCGGCGTAAATAGACCAGGCGATTTTAAAAGTAGGTTCGGCGGCGGCCAGTACGGGCTGGCTGAGAAGGGCAGCAAAGCATAAAGTGCAGAGCAGCAGGCGTTGGCAAGCTTTAATCATGACATTTCCTCTGACGTTGACCACGGGTAAAAGTGCAGGAGGTCGGCGGCGAGAAAGGTTCTCGCTTTGGCCTCCCGGGCTTTTATCCCGCCGTGTAACCGCCAGAGGGCGGTCGGTCACTCTCGGACCAGCCATCTGCTTGCAGCAGACCGGAACCCTAGTGACCTTATTTCAAATTGTATGGCGACACCGGTTTCCCGCTATCGCTCCTGCGCAGAGATACAGGCAAGATTCTTGCCAGATCTCCGAAATTCATAAATTAATCACAAAAAAATCAGTAAATAATCATTAAAATACAAATAAATAACGCTTTTCAGAGAAAAGGACGCGATCGCGGAAGGCGATAGGCAGCGGGAAAGTTAGGGCGCGTTTTTGCCCCCTTCTCCCCCTATTTGTGCAGCCTGCACCGGGGAAGAGCAGTTGCTTCTTTGCTGTATCCTAAGGTCACAGGATGTTCTATTCTACTAAGCTAGGATGTCAGTACTTAAAAAGAATTTTAAATCAGGAGTCTGGAAATGGCTGTAGGGATCAGGAGCAGGACCTTCGCGCGCTGGCTGGCGCCTGTAGTTGCATTACTCGTGGTTTTTCAACTTACCGCCTGTGGCGATAAAGAGCCGGAACAAAGGAAAGCCTTTATCGACTACCTGCAAAATACTGTGATGCGCAGTGGGCAGAATCTGCCGACGTTGAGTGAAGATCAGCGACAAAAATTTGGCCCTTATGCCAATGATTACACGATTATTTTTAACTTCTCGCGCCAGTTGAAGCAGTCTATCAACGAAGGTCTGGCGCCTGCCGTTAACACCATTGCTCAAATCCATGTGCCACAGGATTATTTGCAGCAAAAAGGGGCATTGCAGCAGGCCGCAGGCGCTTTAAACAGCGTGACGCAGCAAATCCAGACTGCCAAGGCGACCGCCGATACCGTTCAGGCTGGACTTAAACTGCCCGACGATCTGAAAGCCGTTTACAACCAGGTTTATGCACAAGACGTGACTCAACCGGCGAACGCATTGCTTCCGGTTGTTCCGGCACTGGCTGGCTTCACTCAGGATATTGCAGCGGTTGGCGACTTCCTCTCCCAGCAGGGAACTCAGGTGGCATTTGCTAATGGCGCGGTCCAGTTACCGACCCAACAGCAGGTTTCGCAGTACAATGCGTTGATGACTGGCCTGTTGGGTAAACAACAAGCGCTGGTGGATGCACAAAAAATTATTGCCGGTAATTTCTAGTAACTTACTGAATATTTAGGTTTTATTGAAAAGCCACGTCCAATCGCGTGGCTTTTTTGTCAAGAAAATCAGCAGGATTAATAAAAGCTCACAATTTAGTGATGCCAGCCACAGGCGTAATACTTTAGTTTTTATGTCATCCAACTGTTCTAAATTTGTGAAAAAATTTAAGCCGCATATTTTAAGGAAGTCTTTTTTATGAAACGTCATATGATGACATTGCTGGCCGCGCTGATCGCAACGCCTGGCATTGCCGCCGCCGCAGACAGCAGCGCCAACTTCACCGACGCGCAACAGCAGGCGATTGGTAAAATCGCTTCGGACTACATCATTGCTCATCCGGAAGTGCTGGTGCAGGCAAGTCAAAAGTTGCAACAACAGCAACAACAACAGCAGGCAAGTGATTCACTGGCCGCCGTATTGGCTAACGCGCCAGCCCTGTTGCAGGACAAAGACACCCCTTCTTACGGCCCTAAAGATGCCAAAGTGGCGTTTGTAGAATTCTTCGATTACCAGTGCATGTACTGTAGCCACATGGCACCGCTGGTTGAGCAGACTATCAAGGCCAACCCAAATGTGCGCTTTATCTTCAAAGAGTGGCCAATTTTCGGCGATCGCTGGAAGGCTTCAATCACCGCAGCAGAAACCGGGCTGTCAATCTGGAAACAGAAAGGCGCTCAGGCATATCTGGACTACCACAATGCGATTTATGCCACCGGGCATGATGAAGGCAAGCTGACTGACGCGGATATTTCTGGTGCGGTTGAGAAAGTTCACGGCGCGTTGCCAAGCGATGCGCATCGTCAGGAAACGCACGCGGCGCTGGCGAAGAACGACGACCTGGCTAAATCTCTGGGCTTCCAGGGCACGCCTGGTTTCATCGTGATGCCGGTAAGTGGTGCTAACGCCAACAACACCACCGTATTGCCGGGTGCGGTATCTGCAGACGAGCTGCAGGCTGCAATCAGCAAGGCGCAGGGTAAATAATTATTCTCTAGGCAATCAAGATGTTCGGATTGCCTTAGTTAAACGCAGAGCTTACCCGGCTCTGCGTTTTTTTATGCTTAATATTACCCTTGGGTTTTATCTGCCGCACCGGCAGCCATCACCTTGATACAGTTATCAATATTTTCAGTGGCAAAGGTTTTTTGCTGCGTGCTGAGAGACTGATAGCGCTGGACTGAAACCCTGGCCAGACTCGCGTCATACTTCAACTTATTAATTGAATAATCGCTGTTTTCGTTATCGATGACAGTGCGGATGCTTTTAGCAAAATCTTCGCTATCCGCTGGCGATTTATGCATTACGTCAACCGCGACGCAGGCCGCCGCATCATAGTGTGGGTCATGGGCTGGCGTGCGATTGAACCACCAGACTGCCAAACCAGCAACAACAACAATAATGACTCCCCACAGCGGGGATTTTTTTCTCATCACTAACACTCATTTCGAAGGTAAAATCCAGGTGCCAGAATAAAGATCTGAAAGCATAAAAGCCAGCGCTTAGAATTAGGCCTTAAAATGATTATTAGTTTCTCCCACCGTAACAATTGCGTAATTATATTAATCATCGATTAACATTGAAGGTTGAAATGGCCGAAACATTAATTTACAGCGATTATCATTTTTATTTGTTTCGGCGCAGCTTATTTTTCAATTATTAAGGATGTTGTTCCTGGTAATGTAACAAAATATTCAGTAATTCAGGTTGATGTGGCGTAGCTGATAATTTCACAAACGTTGGAAAGAAAATATTTGGAGCAGGATAAATATCAACAATATGACAATATTCTTCCGCCTGAGGAGGAACTTCAGAAGCGGGCATCATTGAGGCGGCGGCTATTCCCGACGCTATCAGCTCATATACCATCCTGGGTTCATTGGCCGAGATAATGATATTTGGGCGTACGCCTAATCTAAGTAATTGATTATGAATGTATTCAAAGGTCCCTTCCCCGTTGATTCTACGGATTAAAATCAAGGGCAGCTGGCCCAGTTCCGAGAGTAAAACCTGATCTTTAGGCGGGCTTGGCAGCAGTTTTTTCGAGATTAGCGCCACGGCTTTTACCGGTTGCATGCTGATGCATTCATAACTGCTAGCCATAGTTGGCTGCTGAAACAGGCCAATATCAATGCGTTTTTTGTCGAGCATGCCCTCGAGCGTGCTTGAGTCCGCGACAATGGTTTCAATTTTAACCCCTTTAAGTTGCTGATAAAACTGTGCTATCAGCGGACTGAAATGGCATTGAAACAGATAGGAAATGCCAATGCGCAGCACTTCCTTTTTATTGTTGGCAACAAAGATAGCTTCGCTGCGTGCCTCTTCAACATTGCGTAAAATGTCACAGGCGCGCAGGTATAACACCATACCGGCCTCAGTGGTGGTGATACCGCTGCCGTTGCGGACTACCAGCGGAGTACCTACTTCTTCTTCCAGCTCTTGCAGGCGTTTGCTGAGCGGCGGTTGAGAGATATTAAGTATTCTCGATGCTTTACTGATAGAGCCTTGTTCCACAATGACACAGAAATAGCGTAAACGTTTTAAATCCATACAAAACCTTTATTAATATTATTGTCTATAATGAAAAGATTTATCTGAGTAAAAATAGAACTGTAAATTGCAGAAACAACGTTGACTGAGATCAAGTTAATTAATCAAACATACTACTTTTTCGGTATGGCTTACCACCGTAAAACAGTATTCCCCCCTGAATTAATTTTATGACTACGCTTAAGTCTCGAAAATAAGAGCAGCAACGTAAGTAATGTCCACGGATGATTAAATTCACGAAGTAGAAGTTTCATTTGAAGTGGACCTAAGACGTTTCGTAGTGGATTACAACCCTTAATCCTGAGCTTTTTTCGCGGAGCTATTTTCACTTCGTACGGATGCGCTCGCCCATACTTTACTTATCAAAGTAGCTAACACCACCTGGAGAATTATCATGGAAAAATCTAAAAATCAGCTATTTATCAATACTGTATGCCTTTCAGGTTCTACCGAAGACAAACTGCGCGCTGCTCAGGCAGCGGGTTTTAACCAGGTCGAGCTTTGGCGTCAGGATGTTGAGGCTACCAATGGCGACATCGCAGGCATCAAGTCCCTGCTGAAGGCATTGCCGCTGGGATTGACTGATTACCAGGTATTGCTGGATTTTGACGGCGCGCCGGACAGCATCCGCGCTGATAAACGACAGGAAGCACTGCGCATGTTAGACACTGCGGTTGAATTGGGTGCAACAACGGTGCTGACTCCCGCCTGCACACACAAAGACTGTGTTATCGAACGTGTAGAAGAAGATTTACGATGGCTGGTTGGCGAAGCGGCCAAACGCGGGCTGCGTATTGCCTATGAAGGGATGGCGTGGAGCACCTATATCAATAACACTGCCGATGCCTGGAAAATGGTGCAACGCGTCAATGCACCAAATCTTGGATTGGTCATCGATGCTTTCCATATCTTCGTTCGCCACCGTACCGCCGCAGATCTGGACGGTATTCCAATGGAAAAAATCTTCCTGGTTCAACTTTCTGATCTGGCGATCGATCCTGCACCTGAAAACCTGATTGATACCGCGCGCCACAGACGCTTACTGCCAGGCGAAGGCAAATTCCCTATCCATACCATTATCGAACGTCTCGAAGAGGGCGGATATCGTGGCCCGATAGGTTTGGAAGTCTTTAGCGATGTTTTAAAAGCGCAAGAGCCTGCTGTGGTGGCACGTAAGGCAATGAAAGCTTTGCAGTCTGTATGCTTTGGCAAAACTGCACAATATTCCCTGTAGTTAAGGACCGCCAAAGTGTTAGGCGTTTTCATCGTTAAGGAGAAGCAGAATGTCAGAGATACATGGTGCACTTAATGTTGATTCTCAGGCCGTGCAAACGGCCCCCCAGGGTAACAAACCTGCCGCGCAAAACGGCGTTCCAGCCAAACGTGCGCTGGTTTTAGTCGGTATTATTTTGGTGTCGCTCAATTTGCGCGCCGCCGTGACTTCACTCAGCGCCATTTATGGCATTATCGGCCATGACATCAGCGGTTTTAATGCCAATATTCTTGGCGTGCTGCCCTTGTTGTCTTTCGCCGTGTTCGGATCGCTTACCGCCTCGGTTTCACGTCGTCTTGGCTACGAGGGAGCATTACTGCTGTCGATGCTCATGGTATGTGCGGGTATTGCTTTACGCACGCTCACTGGCAGTTTCCCAATCTTTATGGCCTGTAGCGTGTTGGCTCTTGCGGGAATGGGTTTCGGTAACGTGCTGGTGCAGCCAACCATTAAGAAATATTTTCCCGATCACGTCGGGGCGCTAACGGCAACCTATGCGGTGATGATCGCCGTTTCAGCCGGTGTACCTTCAGCCATTGCCGTTCCGCTGGCGGAGAATGACGGCTGGCGAGCCAATGTGGCCTTGTGGTCGGTAACGGCACTGATTGCGGCACTTCCCTGGGTTATCCAGCTGCTTCGCACTCATCATCGCGGTGTAAAGGAAGAGGCCAGGCAGGTCATCGCCGAGCCAGTCATTCCGCATATTGCAGTGTGGAAATGGCCGATTGCCTGGTCAATGGTGGTGTTGTTCGGTGTCAGCATGATGAGCATGTACGCAATGATCAACTGGCTGCCGACTTACCTTACCGAAAGAGGCATTTCTGCGGCGCAGGCGGGTGACATGCTGTTTGTGTATAACATTCTGGGGATTGCCCATTCCACGCTGGTCCCGCTTTATCTCGGGAAGTTGAAAAAGCCTTATCTGGTTGTGGCTGCGGGCGGTTTGCTCCAGATTATCGGTTATATGGGCTTCCTCTATATGCCTGGGGCGTCATGGGTGTGGGCCGTCGTGGCCGCGCCGGGTCTGATGACCGTTCCGGCTACCTTCCAGCTTATCAATCTACGCACTCGCAGCGTCGAGGGAGCCGCATCGCTTTCTTCATTCACCCAGGGCGTCGGCTATGTGTTTGCTGCGGTGGGACCGTTCCTATTCGGCTTGCTGCATCGTTCAACCGGCAGCTGGCAGATGTCTTTCTGGTTCCTGACCGCAATGGCAGTCCTGATGTTGATTGCTGGCGGTGCTGCAGTGAAGAAGAATTATCTCGAAGATACAAAGGCCTGATTCAAGCCTCAGCACGACAAGGAGCAAAGTATGACCAAGCTATTAACTATTAAAGGGATTGCTATTGGTGAAGGACGGCCAAAACTTATCGTCCCGACAACGGGTGAACTGGCCTCCGAAGTGCTGGCATCGGTGCAAAAACTGGCGGCAGTCAAAGAGATTGATGTCGTAGAGCTACGCCTCGATTATCTGGTGAATGCGCTGGATAAAACGGCGGTAGCCGCGCTGACTCGCCAGGTAGCGGAACATTTACCCGAGAAGATCCTGCTGGTGACTTTCAGAACGCAGGCCGAAGGTGGCGCTGCTGCGATTAGCGATGCCGATTATGGCCAGCTTTATCTGGAAATTTTGCAAAATGGCAGTGTGGACTTGTTAGATCTCGAAATGTTCCGCAGCGAAGCAATAGTGCGAGAAGTCGTCTCACAGGCGCACAAGCAGGGGGTAAGCGTGGTTATGTCGAGCCACGATTTTGAGAAAACGCCACCGAAGGAAGAGATTGTCCGCCGTTTGCGGCAGCAGCAAACCTTAGGTGCCGATATCCTTAAAATCGCCACCATGCCGCAAAACGCTGGCGATGTATTGAACCTAATGGCCGCGACCTGGGAAGTGCACAGCCAACATTCCGACAAACCTTTGCTGACGATGGCGATGGGTGGGGTGGGTGTGGCATCGCGCTTACTCGGCGAGCTAACCGGTTCGGCGCTGACCTTTGGCATGGTGGGTAAAGCTTCGGCTCCAGGACAGATTGCTGCCGCAGATCTGCATACGGTGCTGGAGATAATCCATCAGGCTGGAAAAGCAGATTAATGCAGTAGAAATAGGATCAATGAAAATGATTAATAGAAACTTACTTGGGAATATTATTAGAGAAAAAACAATGAAGTAACCTTATTCAGGCAGCATGACCGTTTTCTTAAATATTGTTGTATAAAAGGTTGAGTGTTAAAAATTCGCTGTGATTAATTTCTAATTTTTTTCCTATAAGTTCTATTTTTTATTCTGGCCTGATTCTATTTATAGGCATTAATTAAAGATTCATTTCTTGATCGTTATGCATAAAAAAAGCCCCTTATTTCTCGTCGAGATAAGGGGATGCCAATTGGCCAACACCAGGGAATCGTTTATGACCGCTACATGAGCAGTTTGATAATCCGTTAAGGCGAAATGTAAATTCAGCCTGTTAGACGTTACTGTACTTAAGTATAGGTTTGATTACAAATGGATCCAACCCGTTTTCTCTTATTTAAATAGTTAAAAGACTAATGATTTGATGTTATTTAATATAACTTTGATATAGATCAATTTTTGGTGATTAACTTTTTAAAAGTAAAAATGATATTTAAGGTTAAATAAATAATTTTTATTACCATAAGAACGATCGCCAGAGTTGCCATGTCCGTTTGCTCCTTTCACCAGCGTGCCTTGCTACATTGTTCATTAGGATTTAATCAAAAGAAAAGCGTATGTTATCGGGAAAAATATATTCATAACTAATTCCTCAAGAAATAATTCACTTCATCAATTAACTCATACTAGCTGTACTAAGGTATAGGGTGTATGAGAATCCTGAGTTTTAGATAGAGATAATCTGCCCTGGCATTAAGAAGTTTCTTTATCGGTTCTTAGATCAACGCGTCTTGTGTAACTTTCTTTCAACTCTTCTCCATCAAACCTTTTAAAAAACACATAACCCTCACTGCTGTCTTTTTAATCGATATTTCATTCACAGGCTAAAAATAAATTGTGATCAACATCACGCTTTAATCAGAAATGTTCGTCACAAAAAAGTGACTTTGATCACAAATATTTTACCTGCAAGTCTGATTTTTGCTCTTTTTGCTTAAGTTACAAGGCTTTTATGTGATGTAGGTCACTTAAATGAGGGGTAAGGAGGGGGGTAGCCCGTGATCGCAATCACGCCTCTGGCCCTGATTACGCGCGGTCATAATGACGTGCTAGAGTTCGCCCTGTACACAGCAATTCGACGGAATCTCCTTGCGGGAAAAATACCGTCCCAATAACTACCACGTATAACGCGCTCTTATTGTTAGCGCGTATCAATAGGGGTGTGTTTTATGTTTTCACCAGACGTTAAGGTTAAAGTTCAAAACTTTGGCCGCTTCCTGAGTAACATGGTAATGCCTAACATTGGGGCATTCATCGCCTGGGGTATTATTACCGCGCTGTTTATTCCAACAGGCTGGATCCCGAATGCTACGCTGGCCAAATTAGTCGGCCCGATGATCACCTATTTGCTGCCTTTACTGATCGGTTTCACCGGGGGCCGTCTGGTCGGTGGCGATCGCGGTGGCGTGGTCGGCGCGATCACGACGATGGGGGTGATCGTCGGCGCAGATATGCCGATGTTCCTCGGTGCAATGATTGCCGGCCCGTTGGGAGGCTGGTGTATCAAGCGTTTCGACCGTTGGGTAGACGGCAAAATCAAAAGCGGTTTCGAGATGCTGGTCAACAACTTCTCTGCTGGTATCATCGGCATGTTGCTGGCGCTGCTGTCCTTCCTGGCGATTGGTCCGCTGGTAGAGGCGCTGTCTAAACTGCTGGCCGCTGGCGTTCACATCATGGTTATTCATAACCTGCTGCCGCTGGCCTCTATCTTTGTTGAACCGGCAAAAATCCTGTTCCTTAACAACGCCATCAACCACGGCATCTTCTCACCGTTGGGTATTCAACAGGCGACGCAAGCCGGTAAGTCTATCTTCTTCCTGATTGAAGCTAACCCAGGTCCGGGTATGGGCGTGCTGATTGCCTACATGATCTTTGGACGCGGTAGCGCCAAGCAGTCTGCGGGCGGTGCGGCTATCATCCACTTCCTGGGGGGTATTCACGAAATCTATTTCCCTTACGTGCTGATGAATCCGCGCCTGCTGCTGGCGGTTATCCTGGGGGGTATGACCGGTGTCTTCACATTGACTGTGTTGAACGGCGGTCTGGTATCTCCAGCCTCCCCTGGTTCAATCATTGCTGTTCTGGCCATGACGCCAAAAGGGACCTACTTCGCTAACATCACTGCTATCGTGCTGGCGTTCCTGGTGTCGTTCATTGTCTCCTCTATCCTGCTGAAAAGCTCGAAAGTGAAAGACGAAGACGACCTCGAAGAAGCTACTCGTCGCGTTCAGGAGATGAAAGCGCAGTCTAAAGGTGGCAAACCCGCCGTGGCGGGTGTCGCGGGTGACCTGTCTACCGTGCGTAAAATCATCGTTGCTTGTGATGCGGGCATGGGGTCAAGTGCGATGGGGGCCGGCGTGCTGCGCAAGAAAGTGCAGGATGCAGGGTTAAGCCACGTTGCGGTCACCAATACTGCTATCAACAACTTGCCTGATGACGTGGATTTGGTTATCACGCACCGCGATCTCACCGAGCGCGCGATGCGTCAGGTGCCACACGCGCAGCATATTTCACTGACCAACTTCCTCGACAGTGGACTGTACACCGATCTGGTTGCCCGACTGGTAGAAGTTAATAAGACCAGCGAATACAAAGAGAAGGTGAATACCACGCTGAATGACAGCCTCGTACCCGAAGCCGATAACGCCAATTTGTTCCGCATGAGTCCGGAGAATATTTTCCTTGGTCTGACGGCGGATAACAAAGAGCAGGCAATACGTTTTGCCGGTGAGCAACTGGTGAGAGGCGGGTATGTTCAGCCAGAATATGTAGAGGCTATGCTGGCGCGTGAACAGCTGACTTCAACTTATCTCGGCGAGTCGATCGCGGTACCGCACGGCACTATCGAAGCTAAAGATCGCGTGCTGAAAACCGGTATTGTGTTCTGCCAATACCCGGCAGGAATTCGCTGGGGTGAAGACGAAGACGATTCTGCCCGTCTGGTTATTGGTATCGCGGCACGTAATAACGAGCACATCAACGTGATCACTAAACTGACCACGGCGCTGGACGAAGACGGTGTTATCGATCGTTTGGCAAACACCACCAGTGTAGAAGAAGTGTTGCAGATCATTCGCGGTTAAGGCGAATTCATCGATAATCTGCAGGCTGTCATAAGTCTGCAGTTTATCGGAGAGTAAATTTGAGAACGTTACTAACCGGGTCTGCACTTATCCGACGCATCGGGTAGCAGACCCGGTTGTTGATTCGAAGCCCAGAGCTTCCTGGTTCTTGTCACCGTTTTAGGGAGTCATCATGAAAGCTTTACATTTTGGTGCGGGTAACATTGGTCGCGGATTTATCGGCAAATTGCTTGCCGATGCCGGGGTTGAATTAACCTTTGCCGATGTTCATCCCGTTTTGCTCGAAGAGCTAAACCGCCGTAAAAGTTACAACGTGAACGTGGTCGGCGAACAGGCCACCGTGGAGCCGGTAAGCAATGTCAGCATCGTCAACAGCACCGGTCAGGAGGCGATCGATCTTATCGCCCAGGTTGATCTGTTGACTACCGCCGTTGGCCCGACCGTGCTGGAAAAAATCGCCCATAACGTGGCTAAAGGTCTGGTATTGCGTCACAAGCAGGGTAATGAAAACCCGTTAAATATTATTGCCTGCGAAAACATGGTGCGCGGCACCAGCCAGTTCAAACAGCACGTATTTAAAGCACTGCCAGACGATGAAAAAGACTGGGTAGAGGCGCACGTTGGTTTTGTTGATTCGGCCGTAGACCGCATCGTTCCACCGGCGGCAGCAGGTTCTACCGATCCGCTTGAAGTCACCGTTGAAACCTTCAGCGAATGGATTGTTGATAAAACCCAGTTCAAAGGCCCGCTGCCAGATATTAAAGGCATGGAGCTGACCGACAACCTGATGGCGTTTGTTGAACGCAAGCTGTTCACCCTGAATACCGGCCATGCGATTACCGCCTATCTTGGTCAGCAGGCAGGCCATGCCACCATTCGTGATGCGATCCTCGATCCAAAAATTCGTCATGTGGTACAAGGCGCGATGGAAGAGAGCGGCGCGGTGCTGATTAAGCGTTATGGCTTTGATACCGAGAAACACGCGGCCTATATCAAGAAAATCCTTTCCCGTTTTGAGAACCCGTATTTGCATGACGACGTCGAACGCGTGGGCCGCCAGCCTCTTCGCAAACTCAGTGCAGGGGATCGCTTGATCAAACCGCTGTTGGGTACAGAAGAGTACTCACTGCCACACGCCAATCTGGTGATCGGCATTGCCGCCGCGATGCGCTATCGCAGCGAGCAAGATCCGCAGGCACAGGAATTGGTGGAATCGCTGACCACCCAAGGCCCGAAAGCGACGCTGGTCGAAGTTTCTGGTTTACCGGCAGACAGCGACGTAGTGGCTCAGGTCATTAGCGCCTATGAGAACATGCACTAATCAGCGGTAGTTCATACATCAATCAGTGACGTGTTAGTCCAACACGCATTCCAACACCCGATGTAAAAGTCCTCCCGGCCGGCGAAAAGCGGGTCGGGAGAACCCTATCAAGGATGACGCCGTGGGCGTTGAAAGTCTCACTAAACATCGTGAATAGCGACCATGGAAAAAGCACAGGCATTTGAAAACCGAGTCTTAGAAAAGCTGAATGCGGGGAAAACCGTGCGCAGTTTTCTGATGACTGCGGTCGAGCTATTGGCGGAAGCGCTGGATATTTTGGTGGTACAGGTCTTTCGCAAAGATGATTATGCGGTGAAGTATGCCGTAGAGCCGTTGCTTAGCGGCAGTGGGCCATTGGGCGATTTGGCGGTGCGTTTGAAACTGATTTATGCGCTTGGAGTGATCAGCCGCAACGAGTATGAAGATGCCGAATTGCTTATGGCATTGCGTGAAGAGCTGAATTACGACGGCAATGAATATCGTTTTACCGATGATGAAATTCTTGGCCCCTTCGGCGAGCTGCACTGCGTTGCGACGCTTCCGCCAGCACCGACTTTTCTAAAGGCGGGCGAGGCGGACGAGTCATTAATTGCTATGCAGCGCCAGCGATATCAGCAGATAGTCCGCTCTACCATGGTCCTTTCTGTCACCGGGCTGATTGCCCATATCAGCAATCAGCAGCCATCACGTCTCTCGCCGGTAAAACGTTAATCCCGCATTATTAGCGCCAGCTTTTGCGCACGCCGGTTAATATCAGCAGGGAAGCGATCATCGAGGAAATATAAATTTTGGTCGCTGGAAAATCATCGACTTTTAATATTGCACTATCAGGCACTGAACTCGTGACGTTGCGGCTAAACAAATAGACAAACAGGCTAAGAAAAGCGGCATTAACAATCAGTGAAAGCACTTGAAAAATACTGTCCTGTCTGAATGACAAAGCTTTGATTTTATCAAACAGAAAATGACTCAGCATAAAATAAATAACGTATTCGACGGCGAGCGTGATGGGCAGAATAATAAAGGCCTGCATATCGACTATCTGCCCTCGGTGATCGCCAAGATACTGCGAAACTAAAATATCGAGCGAGAAATAACCGAAAAATGCAAATACAAACGCGAACCCTACTAAAAAATATGCCTTAGCCATTTTCAATCTCTAGAAATATTAATTTATCACCGGGTTTTTACTATAAAGCTAAAAATTTGTTAACCCGATGATAATAGGTATTTTTAAAGTACTAAAAAAGCTTCGCGTACTCAATGAATAGTGACATTTTTTAGCTCGTCGACAATCAGCCACAGCGCGGTAAGCGCCATCAAACCGGCCATGAGGGTGTTAAATAATTTGAGCTTCCATTCGACCTGCAACGCCTGACGCAACCTGTCGCCCATCAAAGCCCAGATAAACACGCACGGGAAATTAAACACAGCAAAACCGATACAGTTAGCCAGCGTGTGATGCAGCATGTTGCCTTCTGGCGGAGTAAAAAGAATCGCCACGTTGGTTGCCATTAGCCAGGCTTTGGGATTGACCACCTGAAACAGTGCGCCGTTAATCAACCGCATAGGCTGCTGCTCGGCCTTGTTTTGCGGCGTTGAGGAGCGGAAAATTTTCCACGACAGCCAAAACAGATAGCTGCAACCAATCACCGCCATGGGCAGGCGAATCACCGTCATCCAACTGAGCAATACTGCCAAAAGAGTGGTGGTTAGCGCGCACTGAATGGCGCAGCCAAGGGTGATACCAAAAGTCATGGGCAAGGTTTTCCGCAACCCAAAATTGACGCCAGATGAGGCCAGCAGCAGATTATTAGGGCCCGGTGTAATAGACATCACGGTCACGTAACTTACAAAAGCAGTATCCAGCATCGGGGTATCCTCATAATAAATGTGCGCTGTATCGACAGTGCGAATGAGTGACTAGCATAGGGCGAGAAAGAATTAGGATACAGAACCAGATATCAGCTATTGTTATGGTTACAGTAGGTTAAATTATGAACTGTACCCATACCAATGACGGGAACTGACACCATGGCAGAATTGTTACCTGAAACATTGCACGACAGCGCGAAAGAAACCGCGACAGAAACGCGCTATAACCAGCTTGCCGACCAGCTGGCGGAGGCGATTGCACGAGGGACACTGCTGCCCGGTAGTCGATTGCCATCAGTGCGCCGCAGCGCCGAAATTCATCAGGTCAGCATCAATACTGTGGTGGCGGCCTATCGTCGTCTTGAAGATCGTGGGTTAATCGAGGCGAGGCCGCAGTCGGGGTTTTATGTCAGCAGCGCGTTGCCCGTTTTGGAAAGCCGTGCAGAGGAGCATTCACCGGCAGCCGAACCTGCCGACGAAGTGCTGGCGCTGATTGATACGGTGTTCGCGGCACAAACCAATCCGGCCTATACCAATATTTCTCTCGCCTGCCCGCAGACCACCGATTTCTATCCAGGCGGCAAACTGGGTCGCATCATGTCGTCATTGTTGCGACGCCAGCCACAGCTGATATCGCAATACGCGCTGCCGCCGGGCAATCTCCATCTTCGACAGCAGATCGCCCGTCGTTCCATGTCGCTGGGAATGATGCTTGAGCCAACCGATATCACCCTGACCCACGGTTGTATGGAGGCGCTTCAGCTTGCTTTGCGCGTCACTACTCGTCCCGGTGATAGCGTGGGTCTGGAAACGCCAACCTATTTCTTCCTTCTGCCGCTGCTTGCCAGTCTTGGGCTAAAAGCCGTTGAAATTCCTACCGATCCACAGGATGGGCTGTCACTCGACGCCCTGGAATTAATGCTTAACGAAAAGCGCCTCAACGCGGTGATTGCCATGCCGACGGCGCAAAATCCGATGGGTTTCACCATGCCACTGGCCGCTAAAAAACGCCTTGCCCGCCTGATGAACGATCATCAAGTGCCGTTAATTGAGGATGGCCTTTACGCCGAAATTCAGTTCGGCCCGACGCTTTCTCCGGCGGTGAAATCCTTCGATAAAAATGGCTGGATTATTTTCTGCACCAGTTTTACCAAAACGCTGGCGCCTGATTTTCGTATTGGCTGGATAGCAGGAGGCCGCTTTGCCGAGCAGCTGCGTCAGTTAAAGGCCGTTTCTTCCATGTCCGAATCAGCACTGTTATCAGAAACGCTGGCGGTATTTTTGGAATCTGGCGGGTTTGATCACCATCTGCGCACGCTGAGAAGACGCTATGCTGCGCAGGTTGATGAGGCCAAAGCTTTGATTATGCGCTATTTCCCTCAGGGAACTCGCGCCACGCAGCCCCAGGGAGGATTCGTATTCTGGGTCGATTTTCCGTCAGGAGTGGACACTGTTAAGCTTTTCGAACTGTTGTTGCAGGAAAAAATCTGCATGACGCCGGGAACGCTGTATTCCCCAAGCGGCCGCTATCGTAATGCGCTGCGGCTTTCCTGTTGTTATCCGTTTAACGCACGCTATACCGATGCACTGGCCAGAGTGGGTCGTCAGGCCTGCGAGATGAGCGGATTACCGCCCGGCATCGTTACACAGGCTGCTGAATAGGCGACTTCCTGTTACACTAGAGGCTGAATTCAATTTTTCGCTATCCTGCCCCGCAATCTCGCGGCGCCTGATGGCATACGGGTTATCGAAATGATCGAGAAAGAAAAAGCAGAAATTAAACGTCTGAGCGACATGCTGGACGCGTTGAACCACAAAGATGCCACCGTTATTCAGCAAGGCGTGACCGAGCAGATTGACGAGCACATGAAAGAAAAAGAAAAGCTGGCTGCGGAAATAGAACGCCTGCGCGGCGTGCGTGAAGTTAAGCTGAGCGCCGAAGCACAGAAGCTTTCCAAGCTGTTCAGCCGTGAGATCACCAAGAAAGAACAGTCCGATATGGGCGCTTTCAAAAAGGCCGTACGTGGCGTTATCGTTGTGCATCCAATGACTGCGCTTGGCCGCGAGATGGGCCTGAAAGCGGTGACCGGCTTTGCGAAAAAGGCTTTCTGATCCCCGTTAAGCGCTAAATCGCAGGCATAAAAAAACCGACGAAGCTGGCTCCGTCGGTTTTTTTGCGGACTTTTTTAGGCTTGCACAAATGCCCGCCAGTTATCCGCCAGAAATATCATTAGGCTTTAGCGAAGTTTTCTGCCGCTACGTCCCAGTTTACAACGTCCCAGAAGGCTTTGATGTAATCAGGGCGTTTGTTCTGATATTTCAGGTAGTAAGCGTGTTCCCAAACGTCCAGGCCGACGATCGGAGTGCCTGAAGCGCCAGAGATGGCTTCGCCTAACAGAGGGCTATCCTGGTTAGCGGTTGATACTACTGCCAGTTTACCGTCTTTCTTAACCAGCCAAGCCCAGCCAGAACCGAAACGAGTTGCAGCAGCTTTTTCGAAGGTTTCTTTGAAAGCGTCAACGCTGCCGAAGTCACGTTCGATAGCGGCTTTCAGGTCGCCCTGCAGGGTGGTGCCTTTTTTCAGGCCTTTCCAGAAGAAGCTGTGGTTAGCGTGACCGCCAGCGTTGTTACGCAGAACGGTTTTCTTGTCAGCAGGGACTTTATCAAAGTTCAGCAGCAGCTCTTCAACTGGCAGTGCAGCCAGTTCAGGCAGGCTTTCCAGTGCTGCGTTAGCATTGTTAACGTAGGTCTGGTGATGTTTGGTGTGATGGATTTCCATCGTTTCTTTATCGAAGTGTGGCTCAAGAGCGTCGTAAGCGTAAGGCAGGGATGGTAGTGAATAACTCATGTTCATCAGCTCCATTTTAGTTGGGCGGTGCAGATTAGGGTGAACACCGCATAATCAGTCGGATCATTATAGTTAATAAATTGATATTGAAAATGATTATCTATGCTCCACACTCCGTGTGGGTATTTCTAAGCCCGCGTTTTCCGTGGCTTAGAGCAAGATTAACTATTCAAAAGGCAAAATCTTCTAAGCCTGGCAAGCTACTTTACCTGCCAGACTGCCGCAAATTAACCACGGGTTTTGCAGGGCTTTGCCTGGGAAGATTCATTCACTCGATCAATCGTTGCGAGTGGGTATAGACCGTAGCACGTCCTGGCTTGCTAAAGCCAATCAGCGTCAAGTTGCAGCGTTCGGCTACATCAATGGCCAGCGAGGTCGCTGCCGACACTGCAAACAGAATTTCAATGCCGCACATCGCCGTTTTTTGCACCATTTCATAGCTGGCTCGGCTTGAAACCAATGCCGCACCGTTTTTCCAGCCTGCTTCCCGCGCCTTGATGCCGAGCATCTTATCCAGCGCGACGTGGCGTCCAACATCTTCGCAACCGCCGAGTAGATGACCCTCTGGGCTAATCCACGCCGCAGCATGCGTACAGCCGGTAAGTTGCCCAACCGGTTGAATAGATTTCAACTGATCCAGCGCCTGGTCGAGGTTGCTCATGGCAAAAGTCTGAGTAAACGGCAGTGGAGCCAGCGGGCGGAACAGGTCGTCGAGCTGTTCAATGCCGCAAACACCACAGCCAGTTCGACCGGCCATCGCCCGTCGTCGTTCTTTTAGTCCTGCAAAACGGCGACTCGACAGCTCTATATTGACCTCAATACCGTGACAGTTTCGTGTCACATCAAGACCAAAGATATCGCGTGCGGATTCAATAATGCCTTCCGACAGGGAAAAACCCACCGCAAACGCCTGCAGATCCTTGGGCGAGGCCATCATTACCACGTGAGATATCCCGTTGTAGACCAACGCGACTGGAACCTCTTCCGCTACCCAGTCCGGCTGGCTAACGTCAAGGCTGCGTCGCTGTGCCACATGGCGCTGCTGAAGACCGGGCTGGTGATCCCGCTCAGTAGCAGGACGGCTATCAAGGTTATTCAAAGGACTTTCCGCTTGGCTAAAATCAGTTTTGACTACTGTTCAGGGTAGACCCAACGCGAGTGAAATTGAATCTCAATCTGTGCTTATCGCTGGTAAAAAGCGGCCCTGCTGCTAATTTTATAGAGGATAAACGGGTAATTTTCGGCTTTCCGGATTGAGATAAGGAGGGTTTGATGAAGTTGATTGGCAGCTATACCAGTCCTTATGTGCGCAAGATTTCGGTGATGCTGATTGAAAAGGGGATCAAGTTTGAATTCGTAAACGATCCGCCGACCGCCGAAGGCAGCAAAGTGACGGCGTTCAACCCGTTGGGCAAGGTGCCTGCGCTGGTAACCGATGAAGGCGAGATCTTCTATGATTCGCCTATTATTGTGCAATTTATCGAGTTGCTTAACGTATCTCCGACCCTTCTGCCTTGGGAGCCTCTGGATGCGCTCAGGGTGAAGCAGGTTGAAGCGCTGGCCGATGGGGTGACTGACGCCGCCGTGGCGTTGGTGTTGGAAAACCGCCGTGATGCGGCACAACGCAATGAGGAATGGATCATTCGCCAGCGTGGCAAGGTATTACGCGGACTCGACCAGCTTGAGAAACTCGCTCACGAGCGTAAATGGCTTAATGGCGATGGGCTCAACGTTGCTGATATCAGTGTCGCCTGTACGCTGGGATATTTGAATTTCAGGCGCATTGCACCAGGCTGGTGTGTTGAGCGGCCAACCCTGATCAAACTGGTTGAGCGGCTATTTCAGCGCGAAAGCTTCGCCCGTACTTCTCCACCCTGATATTACGTCCCCCGCTTTTACCGCGGGGGAAGCATGTTTAGACCACTGCACCGCCTACCACCGGTCGGCGATTGCGGATAAATACCGCCACCAGAGACAGCCACAGCAATCCACTGATTAAATTGAAAAGGCTAAACAACCAGCTTCCGCCACTGAGATAAGCCACTTTCGCCAGCTCGATACCCAATGTAAACACCATCATACTGATCATTCCCATTGCCGCAGAAACTGTGCCTTTGCTCATTTCGCTTGAGAATAAAGTCAGGCGATACAACCCGGCATTGGCCACGCCGATACCAAATGCGTAGAGGCTAAGGCCCGCAGTCATCCACAAATAGGCATGGCCTGAAAACGTCGTCACGATGGCGGCAATAAACAGGCCCGTTATCATGGGTACAGCGCCAAGCTTGATCAGCTGTTCGACGCTGCGTTTGCCGGTGAGTTTCGCCAGCGTAATATTGCCAATAATCAGTGCACCAAATACCGGAACCTGCAACATACCGTAGTCGAATGCGGTAAGCCCTTCGCCGCTTATCAGAATTACCGGTGACTGGGCAATCCACGCCAGCAAAGGCAGGCTCGCAAAGCCGATCGCCAGAGAACCACACAGGAATGGGCGATTTTTTAAGACGATTTTGTAATCGTTAAGCAGACTCTTGACCGAGAATTTCTCGCCAATGCGCGACGCTGTTTCTGGCATTGCTTTATTCAGCCCCCAGAAAGCAATACTCGCCAGCGCGGCGAAAATCACAAACATCACCTGCCATGGCGCATATTGCACCATGGCTGCTCCTGCCAAAGGGCCGAGCAGCGGGGCGGCCAGCGCGACGTTGGCCATTAGCGCAGTAATACGGATGCACACCGATTCTTCAAAGGATTCCTGTATTGTCGCGTAGCCGACCGCGCCAATAAAGCACAGGCTTATCCCCTGGAAGAAGCGGATTACCATAAATTGTTCTATGGTTTGGGCTAATAAAATGGCCAGACAGCTAATGATAAAGAAGCCGACACCGGCCAGCATGACCGGACGACGCCCACGGCGGTCTGACAGTGGCCCAAGCAGCCATTGCAGGAACATGCCGCCTGCCAGATAGGCGGTCATTGATGTCGGCACCCACTCTTCGCTGGCGTTAAAATTAGCGACCACGGCCAGCATGCCGGGCTGAATCATATCGTTGGCGATATAGGTCGCGAATTCAAACAGCACCAGGCACAAAGGAAACAATAGCGCCTGCCGACTCAGTAGAGAGGCAGTATTCGGGGAGTTATGCATAATAATTTCACAAAAAATTGCTAATATTTTGATAATTAGCAGAAAAATAGGGACTGTCCGGGCAGGATTCGCAGGCGGATTCAGTAATGGCGAGTATTCTGCCGATAATTTGAACAAATGGCAATGATATTTCTATCGTGCAGCACATTATAAGAGTGAAGTTTTAACACGCTAGCCATTAAATAGTCGATTAAGCTGCCAGAAACAGGTATTAAGTTTTCTAAATTTTAAGGATTGGCTGGGAATGACTCAAAAAATAGTCTGGATTGACAACCTGCGCGCCATTGCCTGCATGATGGTGGTGATTATTCACGCCACCAGTTTTCACGTCGTTAATTTTAATGCCATTGATACCGGATCCTGGTGGATTGCCAACCTGCTCGATTCAGCCGCACGGCCGTCTGTACCGCTATTTTTCATGATCTCTGGTTACCTGTTCTGGGGCGAAAAAAGCGCCCGGCGTCGGCATTTTCTGCGCATCGGCCTTTGCCTGGCTTTCTACAGCGCAGTCGCGTTACTTTACATTCTGATTATGACAAAAATAGGTTTTTGGCCGTCACTTCGTCAAATTCTGCAAAAGCCGGTGTTTTATCATCTTTGGTTTTTTTATGCGATAGCCCTGATTTATCTGCTATCTCCTTTTATTCAAATCAAAAAAATCTCCGGGATAACGCTGCTGGTTGTCGCGCTGCTGTTAGGCGTGCTAGCCAATCCTCAGCTGCCGACGCTTAACTGGCAGGGGATTCATTTGCTGCCAGTGAACCTGTATATCAATGGCGATGCCTTTTATTACTTGCTGTATGCATTGCTGGGGCGCGCACTCGGTTCGTTAGAAATGAATAAACATGCTATTGGCTGGGCGGCTGGAGGGCTTTTTCTGGCTAGCAGCGTGCTGATTGCCGTCGGCACTTATCACCAGTCGCTGATCAATCAGAACTTTGCTGCTACCTATTACACCTACTGTGGCCCTCTGGTGTTTATTTCAGCGCTGTCGCTGTTTATGGTGGGCAAACAGCTGCTTGCAAATATCCAATCCCCTGTTTTAGCCGTGATTTCCCGTAACTCACTGGCGATTTACGGCTTTCATGCGTTGATCATCATTGGCCTGCGCGGCAAGCATCTTGATTACCCGCAGTATCCACTGCTCAATATCTTCTATCTTTTTGCCTGTGGTCTTGGCGGGGGGCTGCTGTTGGCCTGGTTGCTCGGACAAGTTGATCGCAGACGCTGGGTGAGCTGAATTATTCCGGCTTCCAGCGCAGCAGTGCACGTCGCAACTGGCGGGCGGAAGAGAAACCTGCGGCAAGCGCGGCCTTCTCCTGATTAAGGCCCTGCTGGAGGCGCTGTCTGGCTACCGCGATCCGCAGCTGCTCGTGATAATCGCGAACGCTAATGCCGACATATTGGCGGAACAGCCGCGTGAGATGACGGCTGCTGACATGCGCTTTGGCGGCGACGTCCTCGACCTGCCAGTCTGATTCGGGATCGGAAGAAATAATGTTTTGTGCGCGATGCACTGCCGGATGCAGGTGATTGCGATGCTGTAACCACGGCGAAAGCTGCGGGTCTTCACCGGCACGGCGGAAATAGACCACCATTTCGCGCGCGACGTCGAGCGCGGCTTGCGGTCCAAGATGCTGAGTAATCAGATAAAGCGCCAGGTCGATACCGGCGGTGATGCCCGCGCTGGTCAGCACCTGGCGATCCTCGACAAATATTCGATTATCTTTAACCAAAGCCGCCGGAACCCGCTCACGCAGGCGCGAGATCACGTCGTGGTGCGAGGTACATTGATAGCCATCCAGTAATCCTGCCATTCCTGCCAGCAGGCTGCCAGAACAGATGCAAACCAGCTGCAGGCGTCCCTGTTCTATTGCAGGCTTTTGCGCGGCCAGCCAGTCGCGACATATTTTGGCGGGTTCAGTATCAAATTGCGTAGACGAGTTGCTCACCCCTGGCACCATGATAATACTGTTGTCCGGCAGCTCCGACGGCAACGGGCGCAGTCGGCTAACCACTAATCCTGTGGTTAGCTCAACCTCATTCAACGGGCTGATGTAATGCAACGTAAATTGGCCGCTCAGACGCAGAGTCTCGGCTGGACCAGTGAGATCCAGCGCCAGCGCGCCCGGCAGAGTCACAAAAAACACGTCCCGCTGCATATCACTCCAGATTAATAGTCAGATGTTGATTCATATAAGCGGCGATATCCGGCTCTTTTTGCAGCAGCGTTTCGACAAACGCATTGCGCTCAAACGCCATGACTTGCATGTCCCAGACACAAAACGATTCTGTTATCGCCTCGCGCCATTGACCTTTCTCGGTGACCCAGATTTTCATCCGCAGCTCGTTTTCATTATCCCACCATCCGACCACCAGATAATCCATGGTTTTACCGCGATGTTCCAGCATCCAGCCTACGCCGGGGCGATCGGCCGTGGTGGCTTGAGGTGGTAACCAGCTTGCGACGCGTGAGTAAGCTCGTTCAAAAATGTCTGCAGGGGATGTGGTGCCGGCAAATTCAATCCCATAACGTTTAAGCTGCCAACCCTGATGGTTCCAGGCACTCAGCGGGGCGATTTTGCGAGGCAGATAGGGCTTCGGCTGCCATTGAGTCGGGTCTTGCGTCGGCTCCACGCGAGCCTGGCGACTGTCTAACTCGGCCAACGCGCCGTCTACGTCGGCTATTGTGGCAAAACGATCAGCCAGTACCAACTCGGTGCGCTGTTTAATCTCTTCGGCACTAAAGGTCCGCCCGGAAGCGTGAGTCATCGGGAAGGTCAGCGTTGCCTCTGTGACGAAGGTCACTTCAAAGCCCAGATCGTAGGCCACGCGAGCGGTGGTTTCGCAACACTGTTCTGTACGCATCCCGCTGATAATAAGGTGTTTAATTTTACGTTGGTGCAGCCAGAGATCCAACCCCGACTCGGTTAGCGCGTTATGCACATGCTTGTAAATGCTGACTTGCGGCTGATGACTCAGAAACGACATTGGCGTCACCAGACCGGATTCCAGAGCAAAAAGGCCCTGGCTGACGTGGAAGACATCGACCAGTGGCACGCCACGCATCTGGCAGCCGTTAATCAGGCGCGAAATTGCTTGCTTAAATGCCGGTAAGTCATCTTCTTGCCAGAAATCTTTTTGCTCAAATGAGCGCTGAACGTCGATGATCAATAAAGCACTATCAGCCATTTTCGGACCTCCTGTATTAAGTATAAAACTATATTGCGCGCTGTTTATACAAACCGGAAGGCCAAAAACGGACATGATACAGTCAGGAGAGGACGAGATAAAAAAGGCAGCCTGTGCGCGGCTGCCTGTTTATCAGAGTGGGGGCGGGGAATTAAAATACCAGTTGGACCTTTGAGGCCTTGGTTTTATCGGCGGCAAAGTCCAGCGCCTGAGTCAGCTCATCCTGCGGATATTCCGCCGACAGCAGCGGCATTGGATCAATCACTTTGTTGCCCAACCATTCCACGGCGGTAACAAACTCCTCGGTAAAGCGGAAGCTGCCGACCCATTTAATTTCTTTGGCAATCAGCATCATCATCGGAAAGTCAGGGATTGCGCCACCCATCCCTACTTGCACTAACGTGCCTTTGGCGCGCGTCACTTCCAGGCAGCGGCGAATTGAGGAGTGATGGCCCGAAGCATCAAAAGACACGTCAAAATAACCTTTCTGCTCGAGATATGGGGCAAAGTCACCGTTGGCGGCATGCAGCGTTTTGGTGGCGCCCATGGCTTCAACGATTTCCAGACAACGTTCACTGAGATCGGTGCAGACGACTTCTTTTGCACCCTTGGCCTTGGCCGCTGCGGCAATCAGGCTGCCGATAGGGCCAACGCCGGAGACAAACACCGTTTTACCCTGTACGTCACCGGCCTGGTTCACGGCGTGGATTGCCACTGCCAGTGGCTCTGCAAACACCATCAGGCGATCGCTGACGCTGTTATCGAAAGGAATACACTGCTCGCTGTCGACGATTTTGAACTGGGTAAATGCACCATTGATGTGTGGAAAATACATCGCGCTGCCGAAGAATTTCATGGTGGTGCACTGATTTTCTTCCCCAGCCAAACAGTATTTACAGGCTTTGCAGGGTTTGCTTGGGTTTAACGCAACTTTCTGGCCCGGCTTCAAGGCCGCATTGTCAGATTGTTCGACCACGCCTACCACTTCATGGCCAAGCACCATCGCTTCACGAACTTTAAAGTCGCCAACTGCGCCGTGCTCGTAATAGTGCAGGTCTGAACCGCAAATGCCGCCGCGAGTGACTTTAACTAAGGTACCCTTGCCCTGATAGTCCAGATGCTGGTCTACGACGGCAACGTCTTTTTTCCCGGTTACTACACAAGATTTAGTGTCGATTTTCATGTGATTTTGCTCTTTTGACTGGCGATTTATCTCCCCAGTAAAGAGGCTTTGTAGACACTAAAATGTGATCTCCGTCACTAAATGACGTGTTACCAAATTCTGTTACGCATAACATGAAGGGCCTCAACATTTTGAGACCCTGATTGCATTTTAAGGATGCTAATCACTGATTTTTTTCTGAGATTTTGCAGGCAGGCTCAAAATGCAGTGGGTCAGCACGCCACCGATCAACCCCCAAAATGCGGATCCAACGCCAAAGAGCTGGATCCCCGAGGCGGTGATCAGGAAAGTCACGATTGCCGCGTCGCGTTGTTTTTCTTCGGCCAGGGCACGATGCAAGCTGCCTGAAATCGTTCCTAATAAAGCCAGACCGGCGATGGTGTGAATCAGAGGCGCTGGTAATGCAGTAAACAGCGTACCTATCGAGCCGCCCAAAACGCCCGCCAGCAAATAAAATATCCCGGCTGCAACGGCGGCGGTATAACGCTTTTGCGGATCGGGATGTACGTCCTTGCCCATACAAATTGCCGCTGTGATAGCCGCAATACCAATCGAGTAAACCCCAAAGGGTGCGAGCAACAGCGTCACTAAAGCCGTCACGGTGATGAGCGGGGAGACGGGGGCTTTATACCCAGAGGCATTGAGCGTGGCGATCCCTGGAGCATTTTGTGATGCCATGGTGACGACGAAGAAAGGAACTCCGATGCCAATCAGGGTCGACCAGGTGAAATGCGGCGCAATCAGAATGGGTGCTGCAAAGTGCAATGCCTGTCCGTGGAAAGCGATATCTCCTTGTAATGCAGCAATAATCAATCCGACACCCAGTGAAAGGATGACCGCATAGCGGGCGATATAGCGTCGTGCCAACATATAGGTTAGGCACATGCTGCCTGCCAGCCACAGATTAGTTTGCAATGACACAAAAGCATCGAGACCAAAACGCAGCAAAATACCGCCGAGCATTGCTGCCGAAAGCGCCTGCGGAATGTAACGCATCAGTTTGGCAAATAGCCCGGTGATCCCTGACAGCAAGATCAGAGCGTTAGCAAAGATAAACACGCCAATCGCTTCATTAATTGAAATTCCCGGCAGGCTGGTGACCAGCAGCGCCGCGCCAGGGGTCGACCAGGCGGTCAAAATCGGCGTGCGAAAGTAGAGCGATAGCCCCATGCTGGAAATGCCCATGCCAAAGCCCAGCATGGTGAACCAGCTGCCAATTTGTGCCAGGTTAGCCCCTGCTGCCTGGTAGGCTTGAAAAACTATCGCCGCTGCGCTGGTATAACCCACCAGTACGGCAACAAAACCGGCGATAATCGTTGAAAATGACCAATCTTGTAGAGTAAATCTGGAAGAACTCATCAACAAACCTTGTATTGTGTGCAGCGCCTGAATGCCTTAAAGCGAGAGGGTAGGCTTTACGTTAAAGATCAAAGGCGGTGAGATTATCACTGCGTGTGATAGCGTACAATCGTAGCAACTTTGAGCTAAGAGAGGCTTCAATAGCGACCGTTATGATGCGGCGACCTAAGCCTCAGGTTTCAAGGTATTTTTTATCATCAACCGAATGCTGCAAAATATATTGACTTAATATTCAATCTAAATGAATTTAAATTCACATTTTTGGCGACAGGAGTTTTAAGATGAGTCAAGTAGCTAAACCGGTTATTCGTCCGCTTACACCGGCTGACCAAGAGCAATGGGAAAGCCTGTGGCGGGAATATCTGGATTTCTATCAGAGTGAGTTAAGCCCGGAAGTCTTTACGCAGACTTTCCAAAAGCTTTCCCAGGCAGATTATGCGGCAATGTTTGGCTATGTGGCCGAGTCAGAAGGCAAGCTGGTGGGTATTGTTAACTGCATTAACCATGACCACGGCTGGAAATTAGAGCAGGTGGTTTATCTGCAAGATTTATACGTCGCTTCTGAGGCCCGAAAATTAGGCGTCGGGCAGGCTTTGATTGAGGCAGTTTATGACTATGCCGATCGCAACAATAAAGCTAACGTTTATTGGATGACCCAGACCTCCAATAATACAGCCAGAAAACTCTATGATCGCATCGGCACTCAGACAGACTTTATAAAGTATCAGCGTTAATTACTGGTTTTTGATGGGCGTGATATAGCAGGTGCTGAGTTCGCTGACCTCATCTTCCTGCTGGCTGATTTCATAACCTTTGTCATTGAGGATCAGCGTACTGTAAGGCACGGTATTAAGCTGTTGGACCACCGATTCCTGATAGCTTTTTAAAATATTGGCTTTGGCCACCGCCTGATCAGGCTGGTCGAGGCCCGTAACCTGAACAAAAGTGTTTTTGAATTGGTTGGAGATTGATTTTTTACCCAGCTTGCTGACGACAAGCGAATGGATATTGACCGTGACATCATTGCCAAGTAGGTAAATCAGTACGGTTTGATAGACCAGTAAATCTTTAGACTTCTGCACCAGAAAACCGTTTTCAATGACTTTCATTACCGGCTCATTAGGATAAATAATATCGCTCAGGCAAAGTGTGCGATCGCCAATCTGCATGCGATTGAATTTAGCTTTAATCTCTTTAGCCGCCGCGGCAAAAGTCGGCACACTGAATAATACAGACAGCAATAAGACCACAATCAGGATAAATCTCTTCATCGAGCCTCCTGGAGGTAAATTATTCAATCGACTCATAGTTATTGCTTACAGAGTACGCTATGTTTCAGAGATCAGAACAGGGAATAAACGAGATCCCGCTATCAGGAGGCAAAATGAGTGACCCCAAGTTAACGCTATATTCCGATGCTAATTATTATAGTCCGTATGTGATGTCGGCATTTGTGGCTTTAACGGAAAAAGGTATTCCTTTTGAGATAGAAACGGTGGATTTGGCGCAGGCTGAGAATCTGCAAGAAAACTATGCGGCTATTTCTACTACACGACGTGTGCCCACGCTTTCCAATGGCAGTTTTCAGCTTTCTGAATCTTCGGCTATTGATGAATACATTGAAGAGCTGTTTCCCGCACCGACGTTTGCCGCCATCTATCCCGAAAATCCAGAAGATCGTGCAAAAGCGCGTGAAGTGCAGGCGTGGTTGCGCAGCGATTTGATGCCTATCCGTGCAGAACGCTCGACTGAAATTGTGTTTGCCGGACAGAAACGCCCGCCGCTCTCCGAGGCCGGTCAGGCAGCCGCAGAAAAGCTAATCACCGCCGCGGCACGCCTGTTGGGCGATCGCAATCATCTGTTTGGTGAATGGTGCATCGCCGATACTGACTTGGCGCTGATGCTTAACCGACTGTATCTGAATGGCGATCCGCTACCAGAACAGCTGGTTGACTATGTTCAGCGCCAGTGGCAACGCGAATCGGTCAAAGAATGGCTGGCGTTATCGAAACCTGCCTAGCAGATCTAAACCACCGCGCAGCGGTCAAAGGCGCGGTGGAGTTTTGCCTTAATCAGCCCAGTTTTTTAACCAGGTAATAGCGCTGGTGGGTGGCTTCAACACCTTGCGGGGCGCGAATATCTTCAATGTAATCTTCCAGCGTCATTTTGCATTCAAACCCCAAACGCTCATAAAACGGACGAGCCTGGAAGCTGAAAGTATCAACTAGCGCATATTGGCATCCGCGGGCGATCGCCTCTTCTTCTGCCTCACGCATCAGCAATGTACCGCAGTCCTGGCCACGCAGCGATTTATCCACCCACAGAAATTTGATATTAAGAAACTTGCCTACGGTTTCGGCAATAAGTCCGCCAGTTTTATTTCCCGCCTCATCTTCAATGAAAACAGCCAGCTCTTTAAAGACGTCTGGCGCGATAAAATGATGGTTATATTCGCGCAGGCCGTTTTTTACGGCTTCGATATCATCATGCGTAGGATTTGCAGTAATTCGGGTTTTTACAGTCATTGTCATTCACTTGTTTAAAATTAAGAAATTAACGCTTACTGGTGGCTAAGCGGACGGCAAAGGCGATAAATACCATGCCTGTAAGTCGGTCCATGGTACGCACCACCGCCGGGCGTTGTAACCATCGCGACAGCGGGCGTGTGGCGGCGATCATGGTCGAAGACCAAAGGGTGCCGATCAACACGTGGATCATTGCCAGGCCAAAGGTGAAAGCAGCAACCGGGTAGCCGGTGGGTACAAACTGTGGCAAGAAGGTCACGTAAAATACCCCGACTTTAGGGTTCAATATGTTGCCAAATAAACCTTTAAGGAACCAGTTGCGGTTTTTCTCCACCGGAAGGTTCGTTGCAGAAGCTTCGGCGGCCATTTTATCGCGCGGTTTAATCAGCATTTGCAGGCCCAGCCAGCAGAGATAAGCTGCCCCGACCCACTTCAGCACATCAAATGCCAGTTCCGATGCGGTGAGCAATGCGCCCAGCCCAAGCGCAACAACCGCGCCCCACACCATGCAACCGGCATTTACGCCCATGGCAGCCTGAAACGCTTTTTTACTGCCTTCACTGGCCGCGGTCCGCAACACTAGCGCGGTATCAAGACCAGGCGTTAGGGTCAGCAAGGTAATGGCAAAGGTATACGAGACAAGGGCATCGGTGAGGGTCATGGTCTGTTCCTTGAACGGGAAAGACACAGAATATTAATCAGCGAACGGGGATGCAATGGCTGAGAAGAGAATGTTTTTCAGAAAGAGAAAAGGCCGGGGAATTTTCTGATAAAGAGATTTCACCGGCCATAATGTCATTCAAAAAAACGTTGCAGTGTGCTGATTATTTATAAAGTACGGCGCTGGCGTTCATCAGGTTATTACCCGTGACTGAAGTGATGCGGTAGGAAGAGGCACCGGCCTGCTTCGCCTGGTTTGCCAAATCGCTTTCTAACGAATCCAGAGTCGTTGCGCCGCTGGCGGTCACCACGCCAATTTTCTGTGCGCCTTCTGCAGGCTGAGAAACCTCTTGAGCGGCAAATGTCGCGAAAGAAGCTAAAGAAATCGTTGCAGCTACAGCAAAATATTTGATGTTTTTCATGATGTCATTCCTAATCGTTTGAGTGAGTTTGAAAGGTGTCTTCCTTTCGATGAGCAAATAGTAGGCCGATAAGGAAACAATGAAAAACGGATTGATTTGAGAAAGTCTTTCAAAATAACTGTTCAACTTTTACGCGAATTTACGCTCTTGCCGGTAAAGCTTTACACCTCTGGTGAGCGCTTTACGTTCAAGCACTAAAAAGGATAAATCTCGCGTTTGTTGCTGATTTTGAGCGAGTTTGTTTTCCTCTGCTAAAATAGAAACCGAGTAACACAAAAAAGGTCTGTAACGCTGCGTAGCAGACTGGGGAATTGGAAAGGAATTTCCATTTCGTTTGGCCTGATTGGCTGAACAAATTTCACGTTAACATAAACGTATTAGGAGACGTCTCAATGGGTATTTTATCCTGGATTATTTTTGGTCTGATTGCGGGTATTCTGGCTAAGTGGATCATGCCAGGTAAAGACGGTGGCGGCTTTATTATGACCGTGATTCTGGGGATTGTCGGTGCCGTTGTCGGTGGTTACATCAGCACCTTCTTCGGCCATGGCCGCGTAGACGGTTTCAACTTCGGCAGCTTCGTTGTTGCAGTGATCGGTGCGATTGTGGTGCTGTTTATCTACCGCAAGATCCGTTCCTAGTCGAATAACTAAGCATCGGAAAAAAAGCCGCGCAATGTCGCGGCTTTTTTAATGATTTTGCCCCGCCTTCCTGCCCTTAAATATATTTATTACATATCATATTTATAGTGTGGTCTTATTTTTAATTATCATTATTTCTCTTCTAATATAGTTTTAGATTAATAATTCAAAATTAATTTGTCTATTGATAAGAATAAAAGCAATGATTAATCCAGCTTGAACGGGAGGGTTTCTCCTGCTTGCTTTAATTAAAATAAACCTTTCAATATAAGAGAATATTATGTCTGACATTATTTCTGGGAATGAAGTGGCGAAAGCCAAATGGTCGATTTTGGTTTATATGAATGGTAAAAATGATCTCGAAGATGAGATGATACAAAATTGGGCTGAGATGGCAGAGGTGGGAAGTAATGCTGATGTTAATGTTGTCGTTCAAATGGGACGCGTGTCAGTCGCGGAAGCTCCTAATAACTGGAAGGGCGTAAAGCGTTTTTTAGTGAAAAAGGGCATGCAGCCCTTGGTGGCAAACCAGCTTTCTGATTTGCAGGAATCAGGTCTTAATACAGATATGGGAAGTATCGATTGCCTTAAAGATTTTCTTAACTGGGGTAAGGAGAATTATCCGGCACAAAAAACGATGCTGGTTATTTGGGATCACGGCCAAGGTTGGCGCTTTCTGTCATCATCATTCGATGATGCGACCGGACACTGTTTGTATAACGTCGATCTTAAGCAGGCAATTAAAGATTCTATAGGCAAAGTTGATGTTCTTTGTTTTGACGCCTGCCTCATGGCAATGCTGGAAACATGCTATGAATTGCGTGAACAGGCTAGCTATATCATCGCCAGTGAAACAGAAACGCCTGGAACAGGTTTAAGTTATAAATTTATTAATCAGATAACGAGTAAGCCTGACAGCACTGAGACACAGCTGGGTCGAATGATTTGTGATACCTATGCGAAGAAACAATCTTACGCACAAGGGGTTGAGGAAAATAGAAAAGACAACATCAACATTGCTATTCTAGATCTGCGATTTGTCGAGGCTGGCGTAAAAGCGCTAGATCAGCTGACGCAGACGGTTGGTAAAGATCCTAAAAATATCGCACTTGTCAAAAAAGCACGCAGCTATTTTACGACCTTTCACGGCAACGGCACGACCAGCATGGATTTACTCTCATGGCTTGATTATTCATTAGAATTAAGCGTAGTAAATACCGCGCTAAATCTGGCTCTAATTAATGCCCGAAAGGCAATTGGCAATATTGTTAATTACTGTTATACGAATAATATTAATCCAGACGAATTACTTCAATCTGGCAAAAAGCTGAACTGCATCGCTAAAGGTTTGGCGATCTACTTTCCAGAAAATATTACTCAGCAAAATACTTCTGGTGCTAGTCGAAACGGATATTACCCCTCTAACCACGATCATCCTGTAGCTTTTGTTAAAGATAGTCATTGGCCAGCTTTTCTTCATGATGTCTGGGATATTGATCTCAACGACACATGGACCGTATTGGTTTATATGAATGGTCAAAATGATCGTGCGAAATTTATGCTTCAAAACTGGGAGGAAATGGCCAAAACAGGGAGTTCTGAACGTCTAAATATCATAGTGCAAATGGGCCGTCAGAAAAATTTGGCTACGCCGAGGGATTGGTCTGGAGTAAAAAGATTCCGTGTCGAAAAAGACATGAATCTCGAGACCGCTAATACGCTGATGGACCTTAATCTGGTAGATATGAGCCAGGCATCAGCGTTGGCTGATTTTACCGCATGGGGCAAGAAAAACTACCCGGCAAAGCAAACCATGCTGATTATCTGGGATGACCGGAAGGGGTGGCATACAGTTAATCCTAAATCAGATAAAAGCGTGCATCATTGTCTCGACACCTTCGATATTGCCAAAGCGCTTTTAGGGACAATCACTGACATTTTTGTCTTCGATAATCCACAGATGGCATCGCTTGAGACAGGCTACGATCTCGAAAACATCGGCTATTATCTGGTTGCCAGCGAATCTGAAATGCCGCAAACCGGTTTGAACTATGGTTTTCTAAAACAGCTTTCTGAAATGCCGTCTATAACACCCGTTGATGCCGGGAAATTGATTGTTAACAGCTATAAAGACAAGTACAGCACCATTAATGAAGGCAAAGATGCGGCTGAAAAGCAGCACATTTGCCTGTCGGTTCTGGCACATTCTAAGTTGCATAGGCTGACACGGCCCTTCAATAAACTGATTGAAACCCTGCTGGCCGATCCGAAAAATATCGCACTAGCCAAACAGGCACGCGCCCATTATTCGACCTATTGCAATGGTATGACTGCGATGATTGATGTTAAATCATGGGTTGATTTTATGGCTGAAAATTGCATTCAGACCAGTGAGTTACATACCGAGCTTGTTGCAGTACAGGCCGCGCTCGGCAACTATATTATCTATTCTTACAGCAACGGCGCCGTTGCCGAAAAGTGGGTGGATGGTAAACCGATAAACATTAATTCGCAGGGCGTTTCGATATTCTTCCCTGAAAATATCGAGCAAATACAAAGAGATATTAACGGTAACGAGATCTACAACCCTAATAACACGAAGCATGTTGCTGCAATTTTGGCCGAGCTTCATTGGAAAAAATTATTACAGGCTGTTTGCGGGATCAATACGGCCGCCTAACGCGTTATTGAATATAGTGATTCAGTAAATTATCAGGCGATAATGTATGCGATGGCATTATCGCCTTGTTAATTTTTATCTATTTCCATTCTAAATGGCGACTAATCCTCTTACGCCTTCTGTTTCCATTTCACTGCCCGGTCCGCGCTTTATAATATTACCGCGCGACATCACCAGATAGCTGTCTGCCAATTCGGCGGCAAAATCATAAAACTGTTCTACCAGCAAAATTGCCATATCGCCGCGCGCTGCAAGTTGGCGGATAACCGCGCCAATTTCTTTAATCACCGAGGGCTGAATGCCTTCGGTGGGTTCGTCGAGGATTAACAGGCTCGGCTTACAGGCCAGCGCACGACCAATCGCCAGTTGTTGCTGCTGCCCGCCGGAAAGGTCTCCACCGCGACGATGCTTCATCTCCAGCAACACGGGGAAAAGATGGTAAATTTCATCTGGAACCGTTTTTGACTGGCTACCCGAAAAGCGCGACAGCCCCATCAGCAGATTTTCCTCGACCGTCAAGCGCGGAAAAATTTCGCGTCCCTGCGGGACGTAGGCAATGCCCGACTGCACCCGCTGGTGCGGTTTGCGGCCATTGATAACCGTGCCGTTCCAGCTAATGGAACCGGACTTGGCCGGGATCAGCCCCATCAGGCATTTTAGCAACGTCGTTTTGCCCACGCCGTTGCGACCCAGCAGGCAGGTAACTTCGCCGATTTTTGCCTCGAAGGATAACCCGCGCAGTATGTGACTGCCGCCGTAATACTGGTTTAGCTCATTGACTTGCAACATGATTCTCTCCCTGCGGCGCGGTTTAGCGGCCCAGATAAACTTCGATAACCTGCTCGTTGGCCTGTACTTCGCGTAGCGACCCCTCCGCTAAAACCTGACCCTGATGCAGCACGGTGACGTGGTCGGCGATAGTTTCCACAAAGCCCATATCGTGCTCGACCACCATCAATGAATGTTTGCCCGCCAGCGATTTAAACAACTCGGCGGTGTATTCGGTTTCTGCATCCGTCATGCCCGCGGCGGGTTCGTCGAGCAGCAGCAGGTGCGGTTCCTGCACCAGTAGCATGCCGATTTCCAGAAACTGTTTTTGGCCGTGTGAAAGCATGCCCGCCATGCGATGGCGTTCGCCCTGCAGGCGCAGTGTTTTGAGCATTTCATCAATGCGATCGCGCTGCTCGCTGTTCATTTTTGCGCGCAGGCAGGCCCAGACTGATTTATTGGTTTTCTGCGCAATCTCAAGGTTTTCAAACACCGTTAACGCTTCAAATACAGTGGGTTTTTGGAACTTCCGACCAATGCCGGACTGGGCAATGCGTACCGGATCCAGTCGGGTCAGGTCGATATTTTGGTCATACAGCACCTGCCCTGATTTTGGCCGCGTTTTACCGGTGATCACGTCCATTAATGTGGTTTTCCCTGCACCATTGGGGCCAATCACGCAGCGTAATTCACCGACGCCGATACGCATCGACAAATCGGTCAGGGCCTTAAAGCCGTCAAAGCTGACGTTAATTTTATCCAGCATCAGGATGGGGTCTGTTTGCTCGCGATGCTGATCGGCGGGCTGCTGTTGAGTAAAGAGATCCAGGGTCATTGAGTTCATCTCGCTTTCCTCTTACGCAGCAGGCCGATTACCCCTTCGGGCAAGAACAGGGTCACGACGATAAACATTCCGCCGAGAATAAACTGCCAGTATTCCGGGATCGCCACGGTGAACCAGCTTTTTGCCCCGTTAACGATGCCTGCGCCGAGGATTGGGCCGATTAAGGTGCCGCGTCCGCCCAGTGCCACCCAGATTGCGGCTTCAATGGAGTTGGTCGGGGACATTTCGCTGGGATTGATAATCCCGACCTGCGGCACGTACAAGGCCCCTGCCAGCCCGCAAATCATCGCGGATACGGTCCAGACAAACAGTTTGAAACCTTTTGGATCATAGCCGCAGAAGATCAGCCGGTTTTCCGCATCGCGTACCGCCGTCAATACGCGGCCATATTTGCTGCGCGCCAGCGCAAAGCCGAGCGCCAGACTGGCGACCAATAACAGTACGGTGGTGATAAACAGCCCGACGCGGGTTGAGGTCGCCGTGACCTGAAAGCCGAGCAGGGTAGTGAAACCGGTAAAACCGTTGTTGCCGCCGAAGCCAGTTTCATTACGGAAAAACAGCAACATGCCAGCATAAGTCAGCGCCTGGGTCATGATTGAGAAATACACGCCCTTGATTTTGGAACGGAAAGCGAAATAACCGAACACAAAAGCCAACGCGCCGGGCACGAAAACGATCAAACACAGTGCCCAGGCAAAATGCTGGGTTCCGGCCCAGAACCACGGCAGTTGAGTCCACGACAGGAACGACATAAAGTCCGGCAGATTATCACCCGAGGCCTGGCGCATCAGGTACATGCCCATCGCGTAACCGCCGAGGGCAAAGAATAGCCCGTGCCCGAGCGAGAGCAAACCCGCGTAGCCCCAAACCAGATCCAGTGCGATCGCCACGATCGCATAGCAAAGGATCTTCCCGACCAGTGTCAGGGTATAGGTCGAAATTGCCAGCGGATTAGTCTGCGGCAGCAGTGCCAAAAATGGCATTACCAGAAGCGCTATCAGCACCAGCACGCCCACGCTGAGAGCCACTCGCGGCGCTTTCTGCACGCCGGTAATCGTCAAGGGTTGCGTCATCAGTCAATCACCCTGCCTTTGAAGGCGAAGAGTCCCTGCG
>CAWUIY010000005.1:0-39153 GCA_963922555.1 uncultured Serratia sp.
CTCGATACCAGCAAGCGCCCTCGCGCCAAGGAAAGCGCTCATCCACGCCCAGTCATAAGGAGGTGTATAAGGAAGAAGGTGTTTGACGTTTTGCACGGGCAGAGTCCTTACTGAATGTGCTGTGGATAGATAAATGGAAACCAGCAGAAAGAAGGAAATCATGGAGACTATTGAATGTAGCATAAGGAATCTTAGGGCGGGAGATAACGCCACCTTTACCCATGATTTGTTTAAAAGCGCGCTTTGGATTCTGATTCATCCAATGGGTTAAATATTGTCTTAGGCGATACTGCCACTATTGGCAGCGGAGCAACTTTTCTTGCCGAGTTTATTTGCAGTGAAACCGTCAGTGATACCGGAAGCGTGGTTATTAAATCGATAAACATTAAAGGCAAATATATTGATAACCCGGCGCGGCCCATTGAATAAATGTAATCAATTTGTTTTATTAAGTTAAATAAAGTGAGATCTTTATTTAAACCTAAGCGCAATTAATATCGAAATTATTTAACAAAATAGTAAAGGCGCTTATTAATGCTCAAAACGACTTCAATATCAGCGCAAGGTGGAAGCTTGCCCCTTACTTCCTTCTTGCCTGCTGGCGGCGAGTCCGGTAAAGTCGCCCCCCTTCTTTGGCATGGGGAACCGTGATGTTTATTGGATTTGACTACGGCACGGCAAACTGCTCCGTCGCCGTCATGCGTGATGACAACGCAGAACTTTTAGCGCTGGAAAATGGTGACGCTTACTTACCCTCCATGCTTTGTGCGCCTACGCGTGAAGCAGTAAGCGAATGTCTGAACCGTCACTGGCAGGTACCTACCGGCAGCGAAGAAAACCTGCAACTGCTTCGCCGCAGCGTTAACTTCAACCGTGAAGAAGATATTCCGGTTCATAACAACAGCGTGCAGTTCGGCTTGCAGGCACTCTCTACTTATATGGAAGATCCGGAAGACGTATACTTTGTGCGTTCACCGAAATCCTTCCTGGGTGCTAACGGCCTGAAGCCACAGCAAATCGCGCTGTTTGAAGATCTGGTTTGCGCCATGATGTTCCATATCAAACGTCAGGCCGAATCCGTATTGCAGCAGACCATCGAACAAACGGTGATTGGTCGTCCGATTAACTTCCAGGGCATGGGTGGCGAAGATGCCAACCGCCAGGCACAAGGTATCCTCGAACGTGCCGCTGCGCGTGCAGGATTCCGTGACGTGGCCTTCCAGTTTGAGCCGGTTGCGGCGGGCCTGGACTTTGAAGCCACGCTAAAAGAAGACAAAACGGTGCTGGTGGTGGATATCGGCGGCGGAACCACCGACTGTTCGGTGCTGTTGATGGGTCCAAGCTGGCGCGGCAAGGCCGAACGCCAAAACAGCCTGCTGGGACACAGCGGCTGCCGCGTTGGCGGTAACGATCTCGATATCATGACCGCGTTTAAACAGCTGACGCCGAATTTCGGCATGGGCAGTGAGACGCAGAAAGGCATCGCCATGCCTTCTCTCCCATACTGGAATGCAGTGGCAACCAATGACGTTCCTGCGCAGGCCGATTTCTACAGCGTGGCCAATGGCCGGATGTTGCGCGATATGATCCGCGATGCGGCAAATCCGGATCAGGTGAAGCGCCTGCTTAAAATCCACCAGCAGCGTCTGAGCTATCGTCTGGTGCGTGCAGCGGAAGAGAGCAAGATAGCGCTTTCTGAACGTCAAAGCGTTACAGCCGCGCTGGAGTTTATTGAAGCGGGTCTGGCGGAAGAAATTAGCCAGCAGCAACTCAGCGACGCCATTGCCCAGCCACTGGAGCGTATCCAGGAGCAGGTCAGCATTGCCCTTGCCAGCAGCGAAATCAAGCCAGACGTCATTTATCTGACCGGGGGTAGCGCGCGTTCACCTCTGCTGCGCAGCGCGTTGCAGGCACAGTTGCCGGGCATCCCGCTGGTGGGGGGGAATGATTTCGGCTCGGTCACCGCCGGTCTGGCACGTTGGGCACAAACGCTGTTCCGTTAAGAATGTCCACAACCTGGCAGTAGCCCTAAAATGAAAAAGCGCCTGACTCTCGTCGGCGCTTTTTTTTGGGTTGCGGTTAACATTAGCTTAGGCAATCAGCAAAGCAGTGATGGCTATTGTCCGTTATCCTCCGCTCTCGTCTGCAACTACAGCGACCTTATTTCCAGGCGCTGGCTTTATCCAGTGCTTCGATATCTGCGTGGTCCAGCTTGAGTCTGGTAGCCAGAGCCAGCTCATCAATCTGCTTGAGCGAGGTTGCGCTGACGATCGGTGCTGTAATACTTGGACGGGCAATCAGCCAGGCCAGAGAAACCTGGGTCGGAGAAACGTGATGTTTCTCGGCCACGGCATCCAGCGCCTGAATAATTTTATGTCCACGGTCGTTGAGATACTTAGCCACCACGCCCTGGCCACGTTTACTCTTGCTGGCGTCTTCTTTGCTGCGATATTTACCAGACAGGAAGCCGCTTGCCAGAGAGTAATAGTTGATCACGCCGATACCGTTATCCGTTGCCACCTTCTCCAGACCAGACTCATAGTCCTTACGATCGTAGAGATTGTATTCTGGTTGCAGCGTTTCATAGCGCGCGAAACCCTGCTCTTTGGAGACTTTCAGCGCTTCGGCAAAACGGGTCGCGCTGTAGTTCGACCCTCCGATGGCGCGGACTTTACCTTCCTTAATCAGCGCGTCGAAGGTTTCCAGCGTGTCGGCCAGCGGGGTATCTTCGTCGTCTTTATGTGCCTGATACAGGTCGATATAGTCAGTTTGCAGACGCTTGAGCGAGTTTTCCACCGACTGGCGGATATAGCTCGGTGACAGGCCTTTTTGCCCGTCGCCCATTTCCATACCGACCTTGGTCGCCAGAACAATTTTGTCACGTTTGCCGCTTTTCTTCAGCCAGTTACCGATAATGGTCTCTGACTCCCCGCCTTGATTTCCTTCAGCCCAACGTGAATAAACGTCTGCTGTGTCGATAAAATTAAGCTGGTGTTCCAATAGCGCATCGAGAACGCTAAAAGAGGTTGATTGGTCGATAGTCCAGCCGAACACGTTGCCGCCAAAGGTCAGCAATGGAACCTGAATACCGGAACGACCCAATTCTCTTTTACTCATCATGCTCTCCTTTTTCTGATGACTTGCTTGAATGAAGAAGTTAATTAGCCTGCGAATCGCAGTACTAACCTTAGCACTTCACGACGAGAATACTCAGTCATCATCACCCGGTTTTATTGTCACAGAATGAAAAGGACTCCTTAATTCCTCCATTTTTTAACCTGCCAACTTCGCTAAACTACAAGCAGATGCAAATCTGATTTCTGCTCGCCATCTAAAAAACGATAACTATCAGCTTGCTGAAGTATCGATCGCCATGGAAGGCAGTTAAGCTAGTCAGGTAACTTTGTGGAGACGATCGGGTGTCTCTGGCTGCCGGTCAGCTTATGCTTTTAACTTCTGTGCATTTCCACTGGCATTCGGCCCACGAGTAAAGGCAGAATTGGCGCAGTGAGTAAAACTCTATTAGGCACCACAACGCGATGACTGAGGCTACCGGAACTACCCTACCTATTTCAGTACGTTGGCAGCTATGGATTGTTGCCTTCGGCTTCTTCATGCAGGCTCTCGACACGACGATCGTTAACACCGCCCTGCCCTCGATGGCCGTCAGTCTTGGTGTGAATCCGCTGCACATGCACAGCGTGGTCGTGGCCTACGTGCTGACAGTCGCAGTCATGCTGCCCGCCAGCGGTTGGCTGGCCGATAAGGTTGGCGTCAAATGGGTCTTCTTTTCGGCTATTGTGCTGTTTACTCTGGGTTCGCTGTTCTGTGCGCAATCCTCAACCCTGCAACAACTGGTGATGTCGCGCGTGCTGCAAGGTATTGGCGGCGCCATGATGGTGCCGGTCGGGCGGCTGACGGTGCTGAAAATCGTACCGCGCAGCGAATATATGGCAGCCATGACCTTTGTGACACTGCCGGGGCAGATTGGCCCGTTGGTGGGCCCGGCGCTGGGCGGTTTTCTGGTGCAATATGCTAGCTGGCACTGGATATTCCTGATTAATCTCCCCGTGGGGCTGGCCGGTGCTATCGCCACTCTTACGCTGATGCCCAACTATAAAATGCAGACCCGGCGTTTTGATATCAGCGGCTTTTTCATGCTTGCCGTTTGTATGGCAACGTTGACGCTGGCGCTGGAAGGCAATAAAGGTCTCGGGCTTTCACCACTGACGCTGGTATTGCTGGTGATTGTCGGTATTTCCGCGCTTGGAGGCTACTGGCTACATGCTCGCGGCAATCTTTCGGCGCTGTTTTCCCTGCGTCTGTTTCATACCCGCACCTTTTCCATCGGCCTGACCGGCAGTTTCCTTGGTCGGATTGGCAGTGGGATGCTGCCATTTATGACCCCAGTATTCTTGCAACTGGGCATGGGCTTTACCCCGTTCCATGCCGGTTTGATGATGATTCCGATGGTGCTCGGCAGCATGGGTATGAAACGAATTGTGGTCAGGCTGGTCAACAAGCTGGGCTATCGCAGGGCGCTGGTTAGCGCCACGCTGCTGCTGTCGGTCATCACCCTGTGTATGCCGCTGGTGGCGATTTACGGCGCATACTGGATGATCCCCGTGGTGCTGTTCTTCCAGGGGATGATCAACTCCCTGCGCTTCTCTTCAATGAATACGCTGACGCTGAAAGATTTGCCGCCGCGCCTTGCCAGCAGCGGCAACAGCCTGCTGTCGATGATCATGCAGCTTTCAATGAGCCTCGGGGTGAGCGTTGCAGGGATCCTGATTGGCGTGTTTGCCCATCAGCAAATTGACCCAGGCAGCGCGTCGATGCATAGCGCCTTTATTTATTGCTATATCTGCATGACGCTGATTATCGCGTTTCCTGCCTGGATTTTTCTGCGTGTGCCTGATGAATCACAGACTAACGCCCTGGCAGATCGCCGTCATAACGCGTCTGCCTCTTCCGATCCAATGAGAAAATCATGAAACCAGGCATTACTGCCAAGCTGTTTCTGGCTATCTTCCTGACCTGTAGTCTGGTGATGGTCACCATGAACTGGGGCGTTCGGCTAAGCTTTGAACGCGGATTTATTGACTACATTCGCCACGGCAACGAGCAGCGGGTCGAGATGATTGCCGATTACTTGCAGCAGCAGTACGACCAGCACGGTAACTGGGATTTCGTAAAAAATAACGATCGCGCCGTCTATCAGATGATGCGCACCTTCGACCAGAATGATGAAAGCAGCCAGCATTTACCTCCCGTCGGCTGGCGCACCAAGTTCTGGGTATTGGATAAAAACGACCAGCGGATTGCCGGTTCAGAATCGGATATCCCTGCCGATCTGCTAGGATCTGGCAGGAAAATGACCGTCAAGGGTCAGTTTATTGGCACCGTAGTTTCTACCCCCGCCGAACGCCTGACGCGCAATGCCGATATAAACTTCGACCAGCAACAGCGCCGCACCAGCTGGATCATCATGGGTTTCACGACACTGCTTGCTGCCGCGGTTACCTGGTTTCTGTCACGCGGCATGCTGGCTCCGGTCAAAAGGCTGGTCAAAGGAACTCATCAGCTGGCAGCAGGTGATTTCAGTAGCCGGGTCAAGGTCGGTACACAGGACGAACTCGGCAAGCTGGCTCAGGACTTCAACCAGCTGGCGATTACGCTGGAGAAAAACGAGCAGATGCGGCGAGCGTTTATGGCCGATATCTCCCACGAGCTGCGCACGCCGTTGGCCGTATTGCGCGGCGAACTGGAAGCCATGCAGGACGGGGTCAGGAAAATGTCGCTGGATTCGCTGGCTTCATTGCAGTCTGAAGTCTCGATTCTGACCAAGCTGGTTGATGACCTTTATCAGCTGTCCCTGTCTGACGCCGGTGCGCTGGCCTATCGTAAGGAAGAAACTGACGCGGTACATCTGATTCAGCTCGCCGAGGCTGCTTTCCGTGAACGTTTCCATGCTAAAGGGCTGACCCTGACCGGCAATCTTTCTGACAAGGCGCCGATATTTGGTGATCCGCATCGTCTTTCGCAGCTGTTCAATAATCTGCTGGAAAACAGCCTGCGCTATACTGACTCAGGCGGAGGGCTGGAGATTATTGCCACGCGGCGCGACAAGTTTCTTCAAGTCTATTTCCAGGACACCGGGCCGGGACTGACCGATGAACAGCTACTAAAAATCTTCGAGCGTTTTTATCGTACCGAAGGGTCTCGCAACCGCGCGAGTGGCGGCTCTGGTCTGGGGCTGGCTATTTGCCAGAATATTGTCGAGGCGCACGGCGGCAAAATAAGCGCCGAGCATTCTCCATTGGGCGGGATAAGAATTCACCTGCTGCTGCCGCTTTCACTTCCTATCGGACAAAGAATGTGATGAATGAATACCTTAATGCGGATCATCAACCGCTGAAAATTCTGATTGTTGAAGATGAACCTAAATTGGGCCAGCTGCTGGTCGACTATTTACAGGCAGCGGGCTATGCCACCGAATGGCTGACCAATGGCAACGATGTGGTGCCATTGGTGCAATCAAATCCGCCGACCATGATCCTGCTCGATCTAATGCTGCCGGGCAGCAGCGGCCTGACTATTTGTCGCGATATTCGCCAGTTTTCGGATATCCCCATCATGATGGTGACTGCGAAAACCGAAGAAATCGACCGCCTGCTTGGGCTGGAAATCGGCGCCGATGACTATATCTGCAAGCCTTACAGCCCGCGTGAAGTTGTTGCGCGCGTTAAAACTATTTTACGCCGCTGCTACCGTCCGAACGAGCCGATGGCCGATGGTATTGGTTTACACATCGACGAAGGCTGTTTTCAGGCGCATTATCAGGGCGTTGAGCTGGATCTTACCCCCGCCGAGTTTCGCCTGCTGAAAACCCTGTCTATCAAACCGGGCTACGTTTTCACCCGTGAAGCGTTGCTGAATAATCTTTATGACGATTACCGCGTGGTAACCGACAGGACCATCGACAGCCACATAAAAAACCTGCGCCGCAAACTTGAATCGATAGACGGTGACAAGGCGTTTATCCGCGCCGTGTATGGCGTTGGGTATCGCTGGGAGGCCGATCCGTGCCGAATTACTTAAGTCTGTCGGTGTGGTCACAAAATTTTCTGAAAATCTCTGATAATTGCCTTTAGCTCAGGATGAAAATCCATCACCGACTATACTTAGTGATGGATTATTCACCACTGGAGGAACCTTTATGGCTACGGGTCACTACGATCTCAAGAAAGCGAAAAACGGACAATTTCACTTTAACCTGAAGGCCGGGAACGGAGAGATTATTCTTAGCAGTGAAATGTACGCCAGTAAGGCGTCAGCTGAGAACGGAATTACTTCGGTACAGATTAACGCCACCGATGAAGGACAATATGAAATTAAGCCCGGTAAAGACGGACAGCACTATTTTGTTCTTAGGGCTAAAAATCATCAGGTCATCGGCGTCAGTGAAATGTACACGGCGGTAAGCGCTGTTCAAAAAGGCATGGAATCAGTGGTCAAAAATGGACCGAGTACGGACATTCGCGACCTGACCCACGCCGAGTCTCTGACACGGATTTGAGCAAGCCCATTTAAATTTTGATATTTCGAGTTATTGGAGCTGTAGCAAAGCGGCGAGTGACATCATTTCGAAGCCCTTATATCAATAAGTGATTCGACTTATGCAACGAAACCCGCGGCGCTACAGCTTCAAATTTCAGGCAAATTTGATCCAGGTCATTACAACTGCATTTACCACTGCTCTCCCCTTCTCTTAGCCTGCCAGCCCGCTACAATTCCGGCCCTCGTTACGCTCTTTAGGGTTCGAAAACACCATGTTTATACCAGAATTGCTGTCTCCTGCCGGGACACTCAAAAATATGCGTTACGCCTTTGCTTACGGCGCGGATGCAGTTTATGCCGGTCAGCCACGTTATAGCCTGCGCGTACGCAATAATGAGTTTACCCATCAGAACCTGGCTATCGGCATCAACGAAGCCCATGCGCTGGGCAAAAAATTCTATGTGGTCGTTAATATTGCACCACACAACGCCAAGCTTAAAACCTTCCTGCGCGATCTCCAGCCGATTGTCGAGATGGGGCCGGACGCCTTGATCATGTCCGATCCTGGTCTGATCATGATGGTGCGTGAGGCTTTTCCGGAGATGGATATTCACCTGTCGGTGCAGGCAAATGCGGTGAACTGGGCGACGGTCAAATTCTGGCAGCAAATGGGGCTAAGCCGAGTGATCCTTTCACGCGAACTGTCGCTTGAAGAGATCGCCGAAATCCGCCTGCAGGTACCCAAGATGGAGCTGGAGGTGTTTGTTCATGGCGCGCTATGCATGGCTTATTCCGGCCGCTGCCTGTTATCTGGCTACATTAACAAGCGCGACCCCAATCAGGGAACCTGCACTAACGCCTGCCGCTGGGAATATAAGGTGGAGGAAGGGGTTGAAAACGAACTGGGCAATATTGTGCATCAGTACGAGCCTATCCCTGTTCGCGAACTTACCGCCGCCAAACCCACGTTGGGAGAAGGTCAGCCTACCGATCGCGTTTTTATGCTTGAGGAAGCCCAGCGTCCTGGTGAGTACATGAGCGCGTTCGAAGATCAACACGGCACCTATATCATGAACTCGAAAGATTTGCGGGCCATTGAGCATGTCGACAGCCTGACTAAAATGGGCGTCCACTCGCTAAAAATCGAAGGCCGCACCAAATCGTTCTATTATTGTGCTCGCACGGCACAGGTCTATCGGCGGGCGATTGACGATGCGGCGGCCGGTAAGCCGTTTGACCCTACCTTGCTCACCACGCTGGAAGGGTTGGCGCATCGCGGCTATACCGAGGGATTCCTGCGGCGTCATGTGCATCAGGCCCAGCAAAACTATGATTACGGCTTCTCGATGAGCGATCGGCAGCAGTTTGCCGGAGAATTTACCGGCCGGCGCGGCACAGGCAACAATAACGGCTGGGCAGAGATCGACGTAAAAAACCGGTTTTCAGTGGGTGACAGCATCGAAATCATGACGCCGGAAGGCAACATTCAGCGGGTCATTGACAGCCTGAACAACCGCAAGGGAGAAGCCATTAACGTCGCCCCCGGCAATGGCCATATTGTCTATATCCCACTTTCCGAGGAAATTTCACTTTCTTTTGCTATTTTGTTAAGAAATCTGGCAAATAATACCGATACGCGTAACCCAAACCTTTAAATAAAGCAATAAACCCCGTGATTATTGCGGGGTTTATTGCTGCCAAATTGTCGAAAACTAGAATTTGATCACATCTCGGAGAGAGGTTTTTAGGTATTATTCTTTCCGCAGCAAGATTTAGAATGGAAAAAAACCGTATAATACTAGTCACCACCTATTTGCCGGCTCAAACACCCTGAGCTGGCATTATTTTATTTGTTATTTGGTTCATACAAATAAATTTAATTTCCAGGCTATTAATTATTTTCATTGCTATGAGCGTTCTAATTAACACTGGGGATATTTAATACATTTTTATTAAAATCAATAATTCTGCAATTGCGCTTGTCTTTCTGATTAAATAACCATCACTCTGCCCATTCCCTCTGGCTTTTTACCTGAAAATTCTTATGGCTATTCGCCCCTATAATCCTTTATTTTAAACATCTACGCTGTGGTAGACATGGAGGATGCAATGAAAGAAGAAACTCAGGCATTGCTGATCATTAATGGAAAAGGCGCAAACAACGAAGCATTGCGCGAAGCTGTTTACAGCATGCGATCCGAGGGAGTCAATCTTGCCGTTCGTGTAACCTGGGAACAGGGCGACGCCGCGCGATATGTTGAAGAAGCGGTCGAACACACGGTTGAAACAGTCATTGCTGGCGGGGGTGACGGAACGGTCAATGAAGTTGCCACCGCCCTCGCACGCCATCCTTCTGGCTCAAGACCGGCACTCGGTATCGTCCCTCTTGGTACCGCCAATGACTTCGCCACCAGCTGCGGCATCCCTCTGGATGTCGGTCAGGCATTGACGCTTGCGATACAGGGTCGCGCAACCGACATTGATTTAGCCTGTGTAAACAAAGAACGCTATTTCATCAATATGGCAACCGGCGGGTTTGGCACGCGTATTACTACCGAGACGCCCGAAAAACTTAAATCGGCGCTGGGTGGCGTTTCCTACTTTATTCACGGGTTACTCAGAATGGATACGCTGAAGGCCGATAGCTGCGAAATAACCGGCCCGGACTTTGCGTGGCAAGGCGATGCGCTGGTTATCGGTATTGGCAATGGTCGTCAGGCCGGCGGCGGTCAGGAAATTTGCCCAGATGCCCTGATCAACGATGGGCTGCTGCAGCTACGTTTATTGACCTCGGAAGAACTGTTGCCTTCTTTCCTGCGCAGCCTGCTCGATGGAGAAGAAAACAAAAATATTCTCTCTACTTCAACTCCTTGGCTTGAAATAAACGCACCACATGAGATGACCTTTAATCTGGATGGCGAACCGCTGACCGGCAAACATTTCCGTATCGACGTGTTGCCCAACGCGCTGCAATGCCGCCTGCCGCCACACTGCGCGCTGCTGGGGTAATATCCCGGCAGCTCTTCACTGACGCCCTCATTAGAGACCAATCCCTCATTGCCCGACGCCGTAATCCCCTCTCCTTCTGATTTTCCCGCAATCTTCCTTGCATAACATTTGAGCAACAAACTGTGATCTCATCCGGCAAAATCGCATTTACATACTTGTATGGTAGTTAGATAAGGGCGTATTTTTTCATCAACGCTCAACGCCGTCTACGTGCAAAAAGGTCCCATCTGATGAAAATAGTTAAAGCTGAAGTCTTTATTACCTGCCCCGGTCGCAACTTCGTTACCTTGAAAATTACTACCGATGAAGGGCTGACCGGACTGGGCGATGCCACGCTGAACGGTCGTGAACTGCCGGTCGCCTCTTATTTGCAAGACCACGTTTGCCCGCAGTTGATTGGCCGTGACGCGCATCAAATCGAAGATATCTGGCAGTTTTTCTACAAGGGTGCCTACTGGCGTCGCGGGCCAGTCACTATGTCAGCCATCTCGGCGGTGGATATGGCCCTCTGGGACATCAAAGGTAAAGCCGCCAATATGCCGCTTTATCAGCTACTTGGTGGGGCCTCCCGCACTGGCGTGATGGTGTATTGCCACACTACCGGCCATTCGGTTGACGAGGTGCTGGAAGACTATGCTCGTCACAAAGAGCAAGGTTTTAAGGCTATCCGCGTTCAGTGTGGCGTTCCGGGAATGAAAACCAGCTACGGTGTCACCAAAGGCAAAGGACAGGCCTACGAACCTGCAACCAAAGGCCACTGGCCGGAAGAACAGCTGTGGTCTACCGAAAAATATCTCGATTTCACGCCGAAGCTGTTTGACGCGGTGCGCGACAAGTTTGGTTTTAACGAGCACGTACTGCACGATATGCATCATCGTCTGACACCGATTGAGGCCGCGCGCTTCGGCAAAAGTGTTGAAGAATACCGCCTGTTCTGGATGGAAGATCCCACCCCGGCAGAAAACCAGGAATGCTTCCGTCTGATCCGCCAACATACCGTGACGCCTATCGCCGTCGGCGAAGTATTCAACAGCATCTGGGACTGCAAGCAGCTGATAGAAGAGCAGTTAATCGACTATATCCGCACGACTATCACCCACGCGGGTGGCATTACCGGCATGCGCCGCATTGCTGATTTTGCTTCACTTTATCAGGTGCGCACCGGCTCTCACGGCCCTTCCGACCTGTCGCCAGTGTGCATGGCGGCCGCGTTGCACTTTGATCTCTGGGTGCCAAACTTTGGCGTTCAGGAATATATGGGTTATTCCGAGCAGATGCTGGAAGTGTTCCCACACAACTGGACCTTCGATAACGGTTATATGCATCCCGGTGAGAAACCAGGGCTTGGGATCGAATTTGACGAGAAACTGGCCGCCAAATATCCCTACGAGCCTGCTTATCTGCCGGTTGCCCGCCTCGAAGACGGCACGTTGTGGAGCTGGTAAACATGAAAAGTATCGTCATTCAGCAACCCGGAAAACTGGTTATCGAAACGCGTCCGCCGCTGCAACCAGCCGCCGGTGAAGTGCGGGTCAAAGTCAGCTATGCCGGTATTTGTGGCTCCGATGTGCATATCTATTATGGACATAATCCATTCGCCAAATACCCGCGTGTCATCGGCCATGAGTTTTTCGGCCATATTGATAGCGTTGGCCCAGGGGTGGATCCTGCACGCATCGGCGAGCGTGTGGTGATCGATCCGGTAGTCAGCTGCGGTCACTGCTATCCGTGCTCGGTGGGCCGTCCAAACGTATGCAGCGAGCTGCAAGTGATTGGCGTGCATCGCGACGGCGGATTCAGCGACTATGCGGTGGCTCCGGCGGCTAATGCCTACGTGGTGCCCGCGTCGATCCCCGATCAGCTTGCCAGTATGGTCGAACCTTTCACCATTGCGGCCAATATTACGGCATTTTTGAAACCTGACACACAGGATACCGCGCTGGTTTACGGTGCAGGCCCGATGGGTCTGACGGTGATTCAGGTGTTAAAAGGCGTGTACGGCGTGCAGAAAGTCATTGTTACCGACCGCATTGAAGAACGGCTGAAAATGGCAGGTGAAAATGGTGCCGACTGGGCTATCAATAACCAGCACACTTCGGTGGCAGAGCAGCTGACGGCAGAAAACATCCGCCCGACGCTGGTGATAGACGCCGCCTGCCATCCATCGATTTTGCAGGAGGCGATTAACCTGGCTTCCCCTGCGGCTCGCGTCGGCATGATGGGCTTTTCCGGTGAAGCGAGCAGCATTACGCAGCAAAGCATTACCAGTAAAGAGATTTCACTGTTCTCTTCGCGGCTGAATAGCCATCGCTTCCCACAGGTGATCGAGTGGATGTCACAGGGAAAAATACATCCCGAAAAATTAGTGACTCACTGCATGCCGGGTGCGGACGTCGAAGCAGCCATGACGCTATTTGAAAAAGACCAACGCGCCTGTTGCAAGGTGTTATTAAAATTCTAGGAATCGCTAAGCCGCTTAATATTTATGGCGGCTCAAAAACGTATTCGAATATTTGAATGCGAATAAAACAGGGAAATAAATCAACACCAGATTTTTGTTAGACAAAATAAATAACCCTACAACCTCATGCATCACTATTAAAATAACACCAAGTGGAGCTGCTCATGTTTAAGAATCTACGCTGGATCATCGTATTCCTGCTGTGTCTGGTCTACATGATAAATTATCTCGATCGCGTCGCACTCTCGATTACAGTGCCGATGATTGAAAAAGAACTGACTATTAATCCTGAGCAATTTGGGATGATTTTCGGCAGTTTCTTCTTTGGCTACGCCATATTTAACTTTATCGGCGGTTTGGCGGTCGATAAATTCGGGCCGACGCTGGTTATGGGCCTTGCCGTGGCGCTGTGGTCGATATTTTGCGGCATGACGGCGATTGCCAGCGGATTTTATTCGATGCTGATCCTGCGAGTATTATTTGGCATGGCAGAAGGCCCCATCTGCGCCTCGGCAAATAAAATGATTAATGGCTGGTTCCCCAAGAAACAGGCGGCAACCGCCATGGGCCTGCTGAGCGCAGGATCACCGCTGGGCGGCGCGGTAGCCGGTCCTATCGTTGGCTATCTGGCGCTCTCCTTTGGCTGGCGTCCGGCGTTTATGATCATCGCGGCCATTGGTATCGTGTGGATGGTGTTGTGGTTCTTCACCGTCGCGGATAATCCAGATAGCAGTAAACGGGTCACCACACGCGAGCGTCAGTGGGTAAATCAGCTGAAAACCGAGAAGATTAACGAAGAAGAGGACTTGACTCAGTCCGCGCACACGCTGGGCTATTATCTGCGCCAGCCGATTATTCTGGTCACCGCCTTCGCCTTCTTTTGCTACAACTATATTCTGTTCTTCTTCCTGAGCTGGTTCCCGGCTTATCTGGTGCAGGCGCACGGCTTGAATATTAAAGAGATGAGCCTGACTACGGTAATCCCCTGGATTGTCGGCTTCTTCGGGCTAGCACTCGGCGGCATCATTTCCGACAAAATATTCAATATCACCGGCCGCTTATTGCTGTCGCGTAAAATCGTTCTGGTGGTCAGCCTGCTTGCGGCTGCCGTCTGCGTAGCGTTGGCTGGGATCGTCACCAGCGTCGTGCCGGCCGTACTGCTCATGTCGATTTCAATCTTCTTCCTTTACACCACCGGCGCGATTTACTGGGCCATTATTCAAGACGTGGTGCACAAATCGAAAGTCGGCAGTGCCAGCGGCTTTATTCATCTGGTGGGCAGCGTATCGGGGATTATTGGTCCGATTGCTACCGGTTTTATCGTACAGAATACTGGCCATTTCGATAGCGCCTTTATTCTTGCCGGTGGCGTAGCAGCCGTCGGGGCAGTGCTGGTGTTCTTTGTTATCAAGCCGCCGAAACACCAGCCTGAAGCACGGATCTCCCATTCATAAGTTCTCCACCCCGGTTACTCGCCGGGGTCAATTTCGGTCAGTTACTCCTGGAGCACCCTACAATGACACAGGTTTCGACTTCTTCCCCTGCCGCTATGACCCAACAAGAACGCTCAATATTGAAACGCGTCGCCGGGGCATCGGCAATCGGCACCGCCGCCGAATATTATGATTTCTTCGCCTATGGCACGGCCGCTGTACTGTTCTTCGGCCAACTGTTTTTCCCTAGCGCGGATCCGTTAGTCAGCACGCTCGCGGCTTTTGCCACCTATGCTGTCGGTTTTTTGGCGCGTCCGTTAGGCGGGATCGTGTTCGGGCATATTGGTGATAAAGTCGGGCGTAAAAAAGCGCTGGTCATCACCATCCTGATCGTCGGTCTCGGCACGTTTTGCATTGGTTTATTGCCGACCTATGAAAAAATTGGCTTTTGGGCGCCGGTAATGCTGATTTTGATCCGCGTGCTGCAAGGCTTTGGTGTCGGCGGTGAACAGGCCGGGGCGGTGCTGATGACTGCCGAATATTCTCGACCCGAGCGTCGTGGATTTTTCGCCAGCTGGGTGCAAATTGGCGCACCGCTGGGATTCCTGCTGCCCTCGGCACTTTTTGCACTGCTCAATTACCAGCTAAGCCCGCAACAAATGCTGGACTGGGGATGGCGTATCCCTTTTCTAATCAGTCTGTTGCTGGTCATTGTCGGGCTGTTTATTCGCCTGCGAATTGACGAATCGCCAGTATTTGCCGAAATCCGCCAAACTAAAGCCGTTGAATCACAGCCCGTGCTCGAAGTCATTCGCCGCTATCCCGGCATTATTATTAAAGGAGTGTGCGCCAAGCTGATTGAGGCCTGTGCTTTTGCGATGTTTACGGTGATTGTGCTGGCCTTCGGCAAGGCCAATCATCTTAGTGCCAGTATTCTGCTGGATACGATGATCGTCGCGGTAATCCTTGAGATATTCTCAATTCCACTGATGGGTAAGCTTTCGGATCGCATTGGCCGCAAACCGGTGTATCTGGCCGGTACGCTGCTACTGATTATCGGCATCATTCCGTTCTTCCTGATTCTGCAGCAGGATAACTTCTGGATGACGCAAATGGCGATGATACTTGCGCTCACCTTCGGCCACAGCATGTGCTACGCGCCGCAGGCGTCTTACTTCCCTGAGCTTTTCCCGACCCGCATTCGCTGTAGCGGCATTGCGCTTATCTGGCAGATAGGCTCGCTTTTAGGCAGCGGCATGCTGGGGCTATTAGCAGTCAAAATATTGCAAGTCACCGGAGGAGATTACCACGGGCTGGCTATCTATATGATGGTACTCGGGATTATTTCGTTTGTTGGGCTGCTTATGCTGCCTGAAACCGCACCTCGCGCGCGCGGCAGTGAATATCATAGCTGGGGCGAAAAACGTTGAATCTTGCCGGTCGAGGTCGATTATCACCCACTTCCCCGGCCGATTTAAAGCAGAGATCGACTGCAAAACCTCCTGTAAACTCATGCTATTATGGAGCTATCACCCATTCAAATCGCGCCCATCGCCATGACAGAATCTTATGAATTGAGCGGTAATGTACCGGTTAATCAGCAAATCTATCGCACCCTACGTCAGGACATCGTCGCCTGTGTGATAGCGCCAGGGGCATTTCTTTCGGAAAAGGAAATTTCAGCGCGATTCAACGTTTCGCGTCAGCCGGTTCGTGAGGCATTTATCAAGCTGGCAGAAGCCGGGCTGGTACAGGTCTTGCCGCAGCGTGGAACTTTTGTCATGAAAATCTCTGCCAAGCGCGTTGCCGATGGCCGTTTTATACGCGAAGCGCTAGAAAGCGCGGTGATCCGCCGTGCTGCCAGCGTGGTCACTGAACAGGATCTTGCATTGCTGGCGCATAACCTTCGGCGTCAGGAGCTGGCGGCAAAAAGTAATCAGGCGCAGGAATTCCTGCAGCTCGATGACGAGTTTCACCGGCTTATCGCGCAGATTATTGACTGCCGTCTGGCATGGGAAACCATCGAAAACATCAAGGCTACCATGGACCGCGTGCGCTTTTTTTCCCTGAGCAAAGTCTCTCCGCCAGAGAATCTTATCGCCCAGCATTACAACATTTATGCTGCCCTACAGGCGCGCAATCCCGACGCCGCCGAGCAGGCGCTGCGGGCGCATTTGCAGGAAATGATCTTCTCTATCACGCCAATTGCCGAGCAAAACAGCGAGTGGTTCGAGGTGGAATAAGTGCAATTTTGCGTAAAAGAGTGCGATCCGGTCCACGCTTTGAGCACGTCACGGCAACCTGTATAATAGCCTGGAGTAAGCTATAAACCATGTCCCTCTGGCCGGTAATACACGATGACCGCGATCGACGCTTTAGCTTCTCCGCTGCAAAAACTCTATTACAACGCCCAAAACTGCCTCCCCTTGTCAGACCTCGACGAGGAGAAAATCGGCCAGATAGCCCGCGATCTCGACAGTGTCGGCAGTGAAAAAGAGCATTACGTCACCGGATGGATGGCTCTCAATCCGGTAGTGCTCATCCGCCGCTATCAAAATCATCGTGGTAGCGCCGACGGTCTGGTGTTTACTCGCGCCAATCAATACCGCCTTAGCATACAATCGGTGATATTCCGCATTCCCAAGCCCCTGTTATGGATGACTTTTCGCCGCCGTCCACGCACCATGAAAGTGATTACTTACAATCGCCTTGGCGCCCAGTCAGAAGGCCTTCAGCAATATGAAAACATCCAGGAAACAGCCTTAAAAGAACAACTTGAGGCAGACTGGCGCGAGCTGAATGACTATCTCGGCCTGGCCTGTTGGCAGCGCGAGAATGGGCAACCATTGTGGAACGCCATGCAGAAAAGCATTTCTGCCGAGCGAATTTTAGGGCTTTGCCAGAGTGGATTTTTCACTCATCCCAGGCTGCAAAATGAGGGGGATTTCGAGGGGCTTTGGCATAAAGGGATGTTTATCGCCCGCCGTCGCGATGGTGCGGCGGTGTATCAACTTTCGTGGAAAAATCCGCGGACTCAGGAAGTGGCCAGCTATCTTTTCGAAATTCTCAAAAAAGAGACTGGCCCTACCCGTTTGCGGCTCTCACTCAGACCGGGCAAGCAGGATAAATTTTACCCGTTAAACCCGTTTGATGCCCAGCACCTGTATGACGCAATGCAAATGTTTGAACGCGCAGAAGGCGCGCTGAGCTGTCTCGAGCAACAGTCTCACCACCAGCGATGAAAATGATGCACCGGACCGATGCCTTCCCCTACCTCCAGCGAATCTGCCTGCTGTAGGGCTTTTTGCAAATAGTCCTTGGCGGCACTCACTGTATCAATCCAGTTGGCGTGTCTTGGACGGAGCGCAGCCAGTGCGGCGCTCAGAGTACAGCCGGTACCGTGAGTGTTGCGGGTTGCCACGCGCGGTGCAGTAAAGCGCTGGCGAGAGTGAGTGGTCATTAACCAGTCCGGGCTCTCACTGTCGCTCAGGTGACCGCCTTTCATTAATACCGCCTCACAGCCCAACTCAAGCAGCGCCTCACCCTGACGGCACATTTCACGTTCGTCGGTTGCCATAGCACAGTCCAGCAGAGCAGCGGCTTCCGGCAAATTAGGGGTAATCAACGACACCTGAGGAAGCAAATATTTACGCAGCGCGTCAACGGCATCCGGCGTTAACAGGGGATCACCGCTTTTCGCCAGCATCACCGTATCCAGAACGACGTAAGCTGGGGCTTTTTCCAGCATGCTATAATAGCGCAGCCGCTCGGCCACTAATTCTACCACTGCCGTATTCGCCAGCATGCCGATTTTGGCGCTGTCGATACGCACATCGCTCAATACTGAATCGAGCTGTGCACCGACAAAATCCGGTTCAATGTTATAAACCGACTGCACGCCACGAGTATTTTGCGCCACCAGCGCGGTGATCACGCTGGTGCCGTAGGCCTCCAGCGCTGAAAAAGCTTTTAAATCGGCCTGAATGCCAGCCCCGCCGCTTGGATCGGTTCCCGCAATGGTCAATGCATTGATGCGCTTGCTCATAGCAGACCTCCGTTAAGGTTTTCAGAAACGAGTTGAACGGCATTCAGCGAATAAAGCTGATCCAGAAAAGCAGGCAGGAAACTCCCTGGACCTTTCGCTTCATGACAGGCAATTTCACCGGCGCAGGACATTACCCGACACGCCGCCGCCACGTTATCCAGCCGGTTACCTGGCAGTGACGCAAACGCAGCGACCACGGCAGAGAGCGCACAACCGGTGCCAACAACTCGCGTCATCAGCGGATCGCCTCCCGGAATTGCCCAGGCTTTTTCGCCGTCGCAAACATAATCGATTTCACCAGTCACCGCGACCACTGCGCCGGTTTGCTTCGCCAGACTTTGGGCCGCAGGCAGTGCTGCCAAAGAGGTATCGGCGCTATCGACCCCGCGCCCTGAGGCCGCCAGACCGCTAAGAGCCATGATTTCAGAGGCATTACCACGGATGGCGGCCGGGTTTAAGCTGATAATTTCCTGACAGAATTCAGAACGCCAGCTGAGTGCGCCAACGGCAACCGGGTCGAGCACCCAGGGTTTACCCGCACTATTGGCGGCGCGTATGGCGGCAAGCATCGATTCAGCGCGAGAGGCAGTTAGCGTACCCACGTTAACCAGCAACGCGCTGGCAATGGCGCTAAACTGGGCGGCTTCACGGGGGTCAATCACCATCGCCGGAGAGGCACCAAGCGCCAGCAGGACATTAGCGGTGATCGACTGCACCACATCATTGGTGATGCAATGCACCAAAGGCGAGGCCTGACGAAGAAGGTTTAAGGCATCCGCGGCTTTATCGCCGGGAAAGGTCGAAGGTCGAGTGGTCATAAATTTCCCCACCGGCGTTCAAGAAGGGGTACCGGGTGGAGATACCACGACTTCCCTACGCTGGCATTATCCAGATCAGGTAATACGGGTATTTCTCAGCCTTCACGAAGAAGGGCACCCCGAGTCATAACGCTTAAATATGCCTTGTAGCATAAGGGAAGTGGCTTGCTGATAGCAAGCTATCCTCAACGGCATCTATTACAGGTACTGAAATATTATTTGTTATTTTTGGCTTTTCAATGGCAGGGATTATATTTAGAGGATGACTAAGAATAACTTCAACACATTCAAGTTTTAAATCGTAAGAATAGATACTTTATTTAATCAAAATGGTCATCTTACAAACCGGAATTGTTTAATTGGGGATAAAAACACGTTCAAAAAGATAATCAATCTGGCTGTTGGGCAACTTTTAATGGCTTCCCTACGCTGGTATTGCCCAGATCAGGTAATACGGGTATTTCTCAGCCCTCATAAAGAAGGCACCCCGAGCCATTAATAGTTGAAGGCCTTGATTAATGCGATGTCGCAGTCTGGCCTTCGGCAGCGTAATGATAGCCATGAGCTTCCATGAAATTATTCACGGCAAGTTCAGCGCTGCTGATCACTTCTTCAAGTGGCAGGTTAGCATCGATATTCACGACCTGCGAACCGGCAAAGGTCAGCATCGGCACAACAGCAATTTTCTTTTCCAATGAATTACGGCTGTGATCGGGCTTACGCGCACAAGCAACATCAAGATCCACATTCAGTTTGATCACTAAATCGGGTTTCTGTTGCGTCATCCACGTGAAAGCCGCCCATTCACGACGGGCAATCCATTGGACAAAACGATTACCGGTGATTTTTTTAGGGATAGTTGGGCCATCGAAAGCGCTTGGGATTTCGAGTTGCGGGAAACGGTCGGATAAAATGATGTTTCCTTCTTTGCGCAAGGCCTGCATGCGACGAAAACGCAGCAAACGGCGGATCACAAATACCATGATCACTGAAGCAGCCAGCGGACCTGGGGCAGCCTTGTCAACTTTGACCTTATTAGATGCAATCGATTTTTTAAGAAAGCGCCCCATAAATGGGAATTTGATCACGACGCGCTCTACATTACCCGCCTGTTTGCCCAAATGAACCATCGCAGCTGGCCCATATTTCTCAACGCAGGTAATTAGATGTTCACAGACAGTGGATTTACCAGAACCATCGCTGCCAATAACCGATATTAGCGGTGGAAGCTTAGAGTGCATAACAATAATCTCTCCAGAATATACTCCGGATAATATACCATTGCTAAACAAGGATGTCGCTGAACGTAGCTCTTATAGCTAATAGCAAGGGGAAAAAATATTTTGAAGCACAACTGGATTAGCATAGAATAGTTTTTTTGAAAAATTAGGTTTTTGATGTGAGTCAACAGATTAGACCCATTGCTAATCATCCCCCAGTACGAGTGATAGCAATAACGGGTTGTGATGGTTCGGGTAAATCGACTTTAGCAGCCAGTCTGGTAAGCCAACTTTCCTCGCAATACCCAACGGAATCCCTCTACCTCGGACAGTCCTCAGGGCGTATAGGTGAATGGATCAGCGAGCTTCCAATTATTGGCGCTCCTTTTGGTCGTTATTTACTTAAGAAATCTGAAAAAGTAAATGACCGCCCTTCTGCGCCTCCGGGCAATGTCACCGCGTTGGTGATCTACTTACTCTCCTGCTGGCGAGCTTACAAGTTCCGCAAAATGCTCAAAAAGAGCAAGCAGGGACTGTTGCTGGTGACCGATCGTTATCCTCAGGCTGAGGTAGCAGGTTTTCGCTTTGATGGCCCGCAGCTGCCTAAAGTGACAGGAGGCAATGCCTGGGTCTGCGCGTTAAGAAAACGCGAGCAAGCGCTGTATCAATGGATGGCTTCTTATCCGCCTCTGTTATTGATCCGCCTGGATATCGATGAACAAACGGCACATTCACGCAAACCCGATCACAAGCTCGAAGCTTTGCGTGACAAGATTAGAGTCATACCTGGTCTTACTTTTAATGGCGCGAAGATCCTCGATCTGGATGGTCGCGAGCCGGCAAGCAAGATCCTCGATGAATCGCTGATTGCGATCCAATCCACTCTTTCGTAATCACGAGTTCAGGCTGGTGATTACCTTTTAATACTAAAGTAAATGCAAACAGATACATTAAATACTGAAAGCAAAAAGTCACTCGCCTATGTTCCTGGATTTGTTGCGGTAGTGGGCTGTGATGGCACCGGAAAATCTACGCTGACTGCAGATTTGGTAAAAAACCTGCAAAAACAGTATGCGACCGAGCGTCGCTATTTAGGCACTATTTCCGGTGAAGATGGCGATAAAATTAAGCGCCTGCCTATTATTGGTGTCTGGCTCGAACGTCGTCTGGCAAACAAGTCGGCAAAAACCCAGAGCATGAGCAGTAAAGCCCCCGCGCTCTATGCGGCATTAATTATGTATGCACTCTCTTTCTGGCGTAAGGGTAATTTACAGAAAGCGCGACTTTTGGCCGAAAGTGGCGTGCTGGTTATTGGCGATCGCTACCCACAGGACGAGATTTCAGGTTTCCACTATGATGGACCTGGCATTGGCGTAGAACGTGTCTCAGGCTGGCTGATGACACGTTTAGCGGAAAGAGAGCGTAAGCTTTATCAGGAAATGGCGTTAACTCGCCCTGAATTGATTATTCGCCTTGATATCGATGCTGATACTGCGTTTTCACGCAAGCCGGACCATAGCTATCAGGAGTTGCAGGATAAAATAGAGATTATGGTCAAGCTCAACTATAACGGAACTCGAATTCTAGATTTGGATTCCAGAGCGCCCTATGAAGAAGTCTTGGCGAAAGCTATGGATGCGGTCTCTGCGGTGGCTGTGGCTTCACAGCGTAAACCGGAAATTGCTCAAGGTCAGCCTGCTTAAAACCCTCTCTTATGGCACTCACCACACGTTGAGTGCCACTTCTCTACTTAACAAATCTCAAAGCTTTTTGATGCCTGAGCTATGCTGGCAAAATCATTAGAGCAGAATCGTTAGCCAAATTATTATTGTCATCACTATGGCGACTAACTGTGCCGCGCCGCCAATATCTTTTGCTCGTTTTGATAAAGGATGGAGTTCAAGAGAAATTCGGTCTACTACAGTTTCTACCGCAGTATTCAGCAGCTCAACCACCAGCAGCAGGAAACAACTGCAAATCAGGAACAGGCGTTCAATCTTGGTCACATCCACAAAGAGTGCGATCACAACCAGCACGGCGCTAATAATAAATAACTCACGGAACGCATTTTCGGTTAACAATGCATTAACAAATCCCGCCAACGAATTATTAATACTGGTTATTAATCGTTTGATTCCTGTCTTCTTTTCCAATGCCATTAATATTTGCTCTTGTAACAACCCATGTGATCAATAGTTTCTCAACTAATAAGAGGTTTTGATATTTTAATTTTTGTGATCTGATACATCATGCATAACCCTGTTTATAGGCAATCGCCTATTTGCAGGCTTATAAAGAGTAAATGCCATCTGCGATCAACGCAGATGGCAAGTTTACGGCCTCTAGCATAATCTAAAGGACTTCAAACGCCAAACAACTCTCACACGCGAATATTAGAGTTGTTTTTCATACAGGCGATAACGCTTGTATGGCACCGCACCAATCTTCTCAAGAATAGTGCGCATGCCGGTGTTGGTTTCCAAAATCCATGACATTTCCAATGCCTCGATTTTGCGGCGTTCGAAAGGATCATGCAGTGCTTCAATCAATAGCAGCGCGATAATTGGCCCAATTCGGCTGAAGTGGTGTTCTTGTTTCACGCCCATCAATGGAACGCGCGCAGTACGGGTGCCGCTAACTTTAAGACGCCACAACAGCTTCGCCCAACCAAACGGGAATAAGCTGCCTTTCAGGTCTGCGATCGCTTCATTGATGTTTGGCAAGCCGACAATAAAGGCAACTGGCTGCGAGTCAATCTCGGCAATATAAATGAGGTCATCAGGCACCAGATATTTCAGCTGATCGCCCATCGTTGAAAATTCGTGTTCGGTGAAAGGCACAAAGCCCCAGTTATTCTGCCAACCGGAATTGAAGATCTCGCGTAATACCTGCATTTCTGCACTGAAGTTCTTGCGATCGACCTGGCGAATGGTGACTTTTTTTCGCACGTTCGCCATCAGCTTATTCAGTGAAGGCGTGAAATGCAGATCGGTGCGTTTCATCCAATAAGCCAGCAAATCAATACCCTGGGTATATCCCTGCTGCTCTACTCTGTCACCGTAATAAGGTTTACCGTGGGTCATCATTGCAGATGGAGGAGTATCGAAGCCATTAATCAACAGGCCACTTTCCTGGTTGATATTAAGGCTGAAAGGTCCGGTGATTTTTGTCGCGCCTTTAGACTTAAGCCACTCTTCAGCCGCAGCAAATAATGCGCTGAATACTTCGGGATCGTCGATAGCATCGATCATTCCGAAATGACCGGTATCCTGACCATAGAGTTCGCGGTGCAAAGTGTCAATTTGAGCGGTGATACGACCTACAACCTTATCGTCTTTTTTAGCAATCCAAGCCTGCCATTCGATATGTTCAGTGCCAGGGTTTTTCTTGGAAAGATGCTCTTCTCGCTCTAAATTAAGAGGATCAATCCAGTTAGGATCGTCTTTAAATAGAGAAGACGGAAAAACAATAAATTGCTTAAGCTCGCGCTTATCAATGACTTTTTCGATACGGATCATATTCACCACTAAATCTCAGAATTTGCTTTAAAAACACACAATAAACCAGCTGATATTACCCAGCTCGGGATCTATTGATGCTTAACATTTACCCACCCTGGGGACAAAATAATTATTATCTTAAAGTGTGCTGGCTCAAATGCAGCCCTGTTATATTTGCTTTGCAACCACCTATTCTTTGAATAGCATAATGCCTAACACGCATTAACGCACGTTAGGCATATTATGCTTAGCCTCTGGAATGCGCAGCGCAATATTGGGGCATTTTGGGAGCCAATTAGGGGTTTCATGCTTAAATAGGGCAACGACATTAACTACAAAAGCATTCCTGTGGTTTAGCACTTAATGCTTTATTGATGCAAAGGACAACAGTTTTCTAGCCTGACCCCTTGAAACCACACAATAAGAATAGAACAATCTCAAAATTCGATATAGTCTTAATTATTCGTCTAGCACCAATGGCTGTATTCCGTGGTTTTAACCACGCGTATACGCGCGCGCTCGATGGCGTTCAGCCAGGTTTGCAGCAACAGAATTCAGCCTCGAAACAATGGCACCGAAATAATTTTCGTGCACATTTTCAAATTGGAATTATGTTTATCTGATAGATACCTGCCAGACTAGCATCAGTAATGGCGCAATTCGCATCGTCTCAGGGACCCAGAGATGCGATTCTAAGATTTTTTTCGACAGGAACTGTCAAAACTCAATTTATCTTTGGTTTTGAACAATTTGGGACATAGAATGATAAAACAATCACGATTCCATACAAATTGTTTCAAAAACCATATCTCTTACATCAAAAGTTACATGTATTATCAGGTGTTTTAAATATATGGAAGCGTTGTATATGTCCCCAACAAGCTCTACCCACGCTCTTCCCATGCGTTATGCAGATTTCCCAACTTTAGTCGATGCGTTAGATTACGCAGCGCAGGGAAATACTGGGATGAATTTCTACGATCGACGTAATCAGCTCGTCGCCGCGCTGGAGTATCGCACGCTCAGAGAACGTGCGATTACTGGTGCACGCCGTCTGTTATCACTGAACCTGAATAAAGGTGACCGTGTTGCGCTTATCGCAGAAACGAGTGTTGGATTCGTAGAAGCTTTCTTCGCCTGCCAATATGCTGGCCTAGTTGCCGTGCCGCTGGCCATTCCAATGGGGATTGGGCAGAGCGCTACCTATATTGAAAAACTCCAGGGCCTATTAAAGAGCTGCAAACCGTCCGCTATTATTAGCAGCGACGAATGGTTGCCGCTAATTAGTACCGCTCGCAGTGAAGATGAAACGCCAATTCATATCCTCAGCAACGCCGAATTTAATGCATTGCCAGAGAAAGAAGTGGCGCTGCAAACGCCTTCTCCAGAAAACATTGCCTACCTGCAATATACTTCTGGCAGTACTCGCTTCCCGCGCGGCGTAATTATCACTCAAGGTGCCGCCATGGCTAACCTTCAGGTTATTAGCCACGACGGTATTAAATTACGCGCTGGCGATCGCTGTGTCTCCTGGTTGCCGTTCTATCATGATATGGGTCTGGTTGGTTTCGTGCTGACTCCGATGGCCACCCAGTTATCCGTTGATTATCTGCGCACTCAAGACTTCGCCATGCGTCCAATGCAGTGGCTGAAACTGATCACCAAAAATAAGGGCACCGTGTCTGTAGCTCCACCATTTGGCTACGATATCTGCCTGCGTCGCAGTAACGAAAAAGAATTAGCAGAATTGGATCTCACCAGCTGGCGCGTAGCCGGTGTGGGCGCAGAACCTATTCCTTCTGAATTGCTGAATCAATTCAGTGAGCATTTCAGTCAGGTACATTTCAGCAGCAAAGCCTTTATGCCGTGTTATGGTTTGGCAGAAAACACTCTGGCAGTGAGCTTCTTCGATGACACCACGGGCCCGAAAGCCAACGAAATTGACCGTGATATTTTAGAGTACAAAGGTAAAGCGGTTGCCCCAACCAAAACGACTCGCGCAACAGTGACTTTCGTGAACTGTGGTAAAGCTCTGCCAGGCCACAGCATCGAGATTCGCAGCGAATCAGGTGCCCCGCTGGCAGAACGCGAAGTGGGTCACATCTGTATTTCAGGCCCAAGTCTGATGAGCGGTTATTTCCGTGATGATGCTTCCCAGCAACAGATTAAAGCGCAGGGATGGATGGATACCGGCGATCTGGGTTACCTGCTGGACGGCAACCTTTACGTCACAGGCCGCAAAAAAGACCTGATTATCATTCGTGGCCGTAACATCTGGCCGCAGGATATTGAATACGTTGCAGAATCAGAGCCAGAAATTCGCTCTGGCGACGCAATCGCCTTTGTGACCACTCAGGAACACGATGAAGGCGCTAAGATCATCCTGCAGATTCAGTGCCGCGTCAGCTCTGAAGAGCGTCGTGAACAAATCATTCACTCCCTGACCTCGCGTATTCAGAGCGAATTCAGCGTAGCGGTTGATATTGTCCTGCTGCCTCCGCACAGCATCCCGCGTACCTCTTCCGGGAAGCCTGCACGTGCCGAAGCGAAGAAACGTTACCTGACAGAATTAATTGGCGCACCTGATCTACGCCTAGCAGGCTATGCTCAATGACAAAAACGGTCGCAATAACAGGTGTGACCGGGTTTATCGGCAAGCACATCGTTGAAGACCTTCTCTCGCGCGGTTACACCGTGCGAGCGTTAACCAGAAAACCACGGACGTCTGAAAACAGCCATCTGGTTTGGGTTCACGGTTCGTTAGAAGATCAGGATTCTCTTGCAGCGCTGGTTAGCGGCGCTGACGATGTTGTGCATTTAGCAGGTATGGTCCGTGGCAGCACGGAACAAACCTTTACTGACTGCAACGTGACAGGCAGCCTGAACCTCATGCAAGCGGCCCAAGAAAGCGGCAGCTGCAAGCGTTTTCTGTTTATGTCCTCTTTAGCCGCCCGCCACCCCGAGCTGTCCTGGTATGCAAATTCCAAGCATGTCGCCGAACAACAATTAATGGCTTTAGCCGCATCGTCTGATATGTCACTGGGGATTTTCCGCCCGACGGCGGTATATGGTCCCGGTGATAAAGAGCTAAAACCTTTGTTTAGCTGGCTGCTGCGCGGAGTCCTGCCTCGCCTGGGCGCACCAGATGCACAACTCTCGTTTATTCACGTCAGCGATCTCGCAGAAGCTGTAGGCCTGTGGTTAGCGGTCGGGCAATCACATAATCAATCTTATGAACTATGCGATGGCGTCTCAGGTGGCTATAATTGGACACGCCTGCAAGAAATAGGCGCCGCGGTGCGTCATGGTCCAGTACGGGTAATCGGCATTCCATTGCCTCTACTCAAGACCATCGCCGATATCAGCATGCTGTTGAGCCGGTTAGCAAGAAAAGAACCCATGCTAACGCACAGTAAAATCCGCGAATTAACCCATCAGGACTGGTCGGCAAGCAATGCAGGCCTGTCCGAATCAATTAATTGGTTTCCGAAGATTAGTTTGGAACGCGCGCTGCGTGATGGACTATTTTGATTATCTTGACTAAAGGTATGTAAGAGTTTCTATGCTAAATCGTGAAGTTTTGATGGATTATATCCTTGAGTGCTTACAGGGTATGGTCACAAACAATCAAGAGATAAAGCCTGAAAGTGATCTCGTCAATGATCTTGGCCTAGAGTCCATTAAAGTGATGAGCCTGTTGATGATGTTGGAAGACAAGCTGGATATTTCGATTCCTATCAATATCTTGCTGAATGTCAGAACACCAGAGCAACTGCTGGATGCCTTAATGCCACATCTGGAGAGCACCAATGGGCCTGTATGATAAATTTGCCCGCCTGGTTGGCGAGCGTAAGCAATTCCAGAGTTCCGGCCTGAATCCTTTCGGCACTTGCATTGACGAGATTTACTCTGCAACCGAAGGGCGCATCGGCGATAAAAAAATTGTTCTGGCCGGCACCAATAATTACCTGGGTATGACTTTCAATGAACAGGCGATTGCCGACAGCAAGGCTGCATTGGATGCTCAGGGTACCGGTACTACCGGGTCACGTATGGCCAACGGCAGCTACGGTTCACACCTTGCATTAGAGCAGGAGCTGTCTGAATATTTCGACCGCCCTACCGCCATCGTTTTCTCTACCGGCTATACCGCTAACCTGGGTGTTATCAGTACGCTGGCAGGTCCTGATGCCGTAGTGCTTATCGACGAAGATTCGCACGCCAGTATCTATGACGCGTGTGCTCTGGGTGGCGCGCAGATTATTCGTTTCCGTCATAACGACGCCAGCGATCTCGAGCGCCGCATGGTACGCCTGGGCGAACGCGCGAAAGAAGCGATCATCATCGTTGAAGGCATATACAGCATGCTGGGCGACGTCGCCCCGCTGGTTGAAATCGTCGACATCAAGCGTCGCCTCGGCGGCTATTTGCTGGTTGACGAAGCCCACTCCTTTGGCGTGATGGGCGCGACCGGTCGCGGTCTGGCTGAAGAGCTGGGCGTTGAGAAAGACGTAGATATCATCCTCGGCACTTTCAGTAAAAGCCTGGCCTCTATCGGCGGCTTTGCCGTCGGTGGCGAAGATATGGAAGTATTGCGTTACAGCAGCCGTCCTTACATCTTTACCGCGTCGCCATCCCCGGCAAGCATTGCGTCTGTACGTTCATCCTTGAAAAGCATTAAGGAAAACCCAGGCCTGCGTGACAAGCTGTGGAGCAACGCGCGCAGACTTTACAAGGGACTGGCAGAGCTGGGTTACGAGCTGGGTCCACGCATCAGCCCGGTTGTTCCGGTGATGATTGGCTCAAAAGAAGACGGCCTGCGCCTGTGGCGTGACCTGATTGAAAACGGTGTTTATGTAAACCTGGTATTGCCACCGGCCGCACCAGCGGGCATTACTCTGCTTCGTTGCAGCGTCAATGCCGCGCACACCGATCAAGAGATCGATACCATTATTCAGGCGTTTGCTGCCCTGAAGAAATAAGCGTTATTCATGCTGCCCGTTGTTAAGCAACGGGCAGCATGCCTTCCAAATTCCCCGCATGACTTCTACTTTATTACCCGACAAAAAACCTCTGCGCCTTGGGGATTGGCTCCCGCTATCAGCTTGCCGTTTTGCTATCGTTAAGCAGTTTATGCAGTAAAGTAATGACCTGAACCACTTCTTTCGGGCTTAGCGCGCCATCTTTGGACCACTGAACGCGTCCCTCTTTATCCAGCACAAAAACAGATGTGTCATCATCAAGCTGCCAGGTTTTCAGGCCCAGACCGTCGCTGTCGATGATAAATTGCGCCCACGGATAGTGTCTTTTGTTTTTCTCGATTTTTCCGCGAACGAAAAGACCCGTGCCTAAAACGGCGTCGTCAGAGTTTACGATAGTAGTAGGTTGGAAACGATCGGTAGGGAGGTTGGCAGCCTCAACGGCTTTGATCAGGAGTGAATTTTTTTTTTAGCGGAGCTGCGCCCAGCAATATACTGAACGATACGCACTTTTCCATCAAACTGAGAACTGTCCCAGCTCTTATAGCTGATATCGTCATTACTGTTGAGTATTAGCTCACCCATATCGGCTATTTTAAGCGGTGGGACGCGTTGACCTTCAACCAGATCGTTAGCTGATGCCATCATTGGCAACATGAAAAGTGAAAGGGTCAGTAATCTACGTAAAGTCATAATATTTCCTTTTTAGCAGGTGTTCCGACTATCTAGTCTTCTTAACGCTTTGAGCAGGAGAAAACTCCCCTGCTCAATAATCTGCTGCTGTCAGACTTACACCGGGCAACGTTCGAGAAGCTGCTCCAGTGGCTCGCGTATGTTGGCATCCAGCAACGCTGGCTCCTCATACGGCCTGCGGCCAGAGAGCTTGTCGGCCACCATCACATCATGCTTGTCGCCCATTAATCCATTAATATTAGACAAGAATCGGGAGATCTTGTAGACATCCTGATTGCTCGGATCAATCGAACGCAGCGTATCGTAGTACGACACTTGCTGGCTGATGATTTTGCGCACGTCGTGGAATTCGGTTCCGGTCAGCATCGGCTTGGCGATCAGCGTGCGCAGCGTACGAATTTGCTCCTGACGATCGGCGATAAAGCCTTCGACAGTATCCAGTTCAGGATGACGCAATCCGTAATGCACCAGCTTCCAGAACGGCAGGCTCAGATACATGAACAAGACCCTGCTGAAACGCGAAATGTTTTTCTTGTTTCGGTTCTTGAACGCATCCTGGAAATGCCCAAGGAATACAGTAGTCTGGCGGAACAACGAACTGGAAGCATGCTTTTTGGTGTACAGACGTTGGGCAAAGCGTAAATGCTTGTAGCGTGCGCGGATGTATTTGTATTGCATTCGCTCAGCCTCGGTAAAACCGTTGCCTTTGGCTAACTGACGCACCAGCCCCAGCAATTCGGTACGATCAAAGCCGTCTTCCCAGAACTGCAGGCACAGCGCATAGTTGTCGTGAATATTTTCCAGGGTGCATTGAAAATCAATAACTGACGGCAGAGTGGCATCCTGATTAACGATGTCATCTTCATCTACCGCAGTGAAGAGTAGCTGCAAAGTTTCTGGTGAAAATTTCTTCCACTTGATACTGCTTGTCATTTAGTAATCTCTACGGGGGCGCTAAAGCCCAGTTTATAGCGGTGACGGTAAACCCATAAAGTTGGGATGAGAGACAGTAACACGTCTAAACATTGTCCCCCAAAGTAACCCCAGGCCGAACCTTGCACGCCAAAGGCGTGAGACAGTCCCACCAGCAGTAAGATATAGGAAACGGAGGCGATGATCTGCGCCGTTAAATACGCCTTCTGCTTACCGGCCATCAACAGCAGCGCTTCCTGCGGGAAGCCTACCATCGACACGATAATCGCCGTCAGCATAATTTGGATCAAGTCATAGGCTTCGAGATATTTATGCCCGAATACCACTGAAATTAGCGGTTTACCTACACTAATAACCAGCACTGCAACCAGCACGCCAACGCCGCCCGCCAGCACTGCGGATCTCAGTCCCAACACCCAAGGCCTTTTGGTGCGCGGATCGAGGCGCATAATCTCTGGGTAGAAACTCTTCTCCAACAGCTTGGCCGGTGCGCCTGCCGCATCAAAGAAGGTCATCGCAATCTTGAACAGACCTGCGGCCGCCGGGCCGAGGATAATACCGACTAAAACGGTGCTGCATGAGTTACGCGCCGCCCAGATAGAATGCGAAATATTGGTTGCCCAGACAAAGTTCCAGGAGCCTTCAATATTACGCGCGGCTTTGAACAGGCTTGGTTTTAACGCGTTATGGATATCTCTGCGTGCCAGCTCACGGCGTGCAAACCACCAAAATAGCGTGCCACCGAACAGGTTGGACACGTACCAGGTAATCACAAAGCCTGCGAAACCAAAATTACCGAAATAGGCAATCACGCTGCCGATAGCTATCAATAAAGGCTTAATGGCCTGCTGAATAGCAATCAAATCGAAACGGTCGAATGCTCTCAAAATACCGGTAGGGGTAGACGAGGTCATGGAAGGAATTAAGGTGCAGTAAAGCAGCGCCAGCTTAAAGCTCCCGGCATCCAATCCCAGAGAGTGGGACAGGAACGGCAGCAATGCCATCCCGCCGAGGATCGCCACGGCTCCGCTCGCAATATCCAGTCCGAACGAAAATGAGACCACATCGCGGAAACGCTGGATGTTTTTGCTTTCTAATGCCGGCGTGCCAAATTGAACCACGAACTGCCAGGTCTGAAACTTGATAAAGTCACTGACGGCTTTAGTGTAGGCTTGAATAACGATCAGTACCCCGAACATAGCGGGAGTCATGCCTTTACCGGCGCAAGAAAGCGCGATCAAACCCAGTATGGCACTCGCCACATTGCCGGAGCCTAAATAGGCGCTGTTACGTATGATGGTGCGAAACGCGCCATCGGAAAACCATTGCTTCATGTTAAAAACCAGCCATACTAGCCACTTCAGCAAGACCCGGTTATCAATATCTCGGCAGGAATAACCCCGCCTTGCATATATCATGCACGACAAACTTTGACGATGAGTTCAGACGTGCCACCGTCCATGGTTGCCCATGGAATTTAAGCCAAACTGGTAGTGTTCTCTTAACGACACCTGAGCTAAATAACGCGATTAGCCCCCATTTCAAGTGGGCAGTAGGATAAATCAAAACAAGGCCAACCTAAAGGCTTTTGCTGCTACCTAGCATTATTGGACAAGCGACTCTGTGAATAATTGCTAAACTAGTGGCCGACGTACGCGACAAACCAGCATTGATAAAAAACAGTCCCGTTATCAGCATAAATATTCATGGCATAATAAAGCCGCGAAGCACGCTGACTTTCTGGTATGGGCGAAGTCGCCCTCCAGCCGCGGTGTTTGGCCAGATTGTCCTGTCACTCAAGTCCGTTAAATAATTACAACACTCTCCGCCTGGCGGGGATGACCATCGGTTATTTAACAGATACTCTATACGCTATCTTAGTTATGTTGGATGTTCGTAATATATGCATTTGATTGAGCGCTACATCATGGGCGAAACTCGTCGGCTCGTGATGATCATCGTGGGTTTTCTAATCTTCATCTTTGCTAGTTATTCAGCCCAACGCTATCTGACTGACGCGGCCAACGGCACATTAGCCCTGGAAGCGGTATTCTATATCGTATTTTTCAAAGTGCTGATTGCATTAGAAATGCTGCTACCCGTTGGCCTTTATGTTTCCGTCGCCGTTGCGCTGGGGCAGCTTTATCACGACTCTGAAATAACCGCCGTCTCTGCCTGTGGTGGCAGCCCGCTACGCCTGCACAAAGCCATTCTCTATCTTGCTGTTCCGCTGGGCATTTTGGTAACCGTGCTTTCGATGTACGGCAGACCCTGGGCTTATGCAAAAATTTATGAGCTGAAAGACCAGTCGCAATCCGAACTCGATGTCAGCCATTTGCAAGCCAACAAGTTTAACCTCAATGATAACGGCAGAATGGTTCTGGCTCGTCATATCGACCCAGCGACCAATAACCTGACTGATGCGCTGATTTTTGCCCCTAATGGCAACAAAACTTATCTGTTCAGAGCGCAGGGCGTCACCGTGGTTGACCCATCACCGGAGAACCCTTCGGTGATGCTACATACGGGTACGGCTTACCATCTGGACCATAAAGGCAATGATGACAGCCAGCAGATTTATAATAACTTTAATCTTCGCTTTAAGCCGATGGCACAAAGCGATGATAACAAAAGCAAGTCTGCCTCGATGGCCGAATTACGACGTTCATCCGACCCTGCCGATAAAGCAGAGTTGCAGTGGCGAGAAAGTCGGGGTGTAACGGCGGTTCTAATGGCGTTGTTAGCCGTTTCTGTCAGCCGCACTCGCCCACGTCAGGGACGCTTTGCCAAGCTGCTGCCATTAGCCGTGTTATTCACTGCTATTTTTTACGGCGGTAACATCTGTCGCACGCTGGTTGCCAACCATACTCTTCCTATTTTCCCAGGCGTCTGGCTGGTGCCTTTGATCATGTTGATTGGGGTATTGATTCTGATCGCTCGTGAGTCTCCATTAATGCAGAAATTTTCTCGATGAACATCTTTAGCCGTTACATCATTCGGAACTTATTTATCGGTTTCGCTGCTGCGGCCGCATTACTGATCCCGTTATTTACCACTTTCGACTTTATTAACGAACTCGATGATGTTAGTTCTGGCGGCTATCGCTGGACGCAGGCCCTGCTGGTTGTGTTGATGCGCGTCCCAAGGTGGTGCATTGATCTGGGACCTTTTGTCGCCCTGCTCGGCGGAATTGTGGGCCTGGGCCAGCTGTCGAAAAGCATGGAATTAACCGCGATGCGCACCGCCGGGTTCTCCATCTTCAGGATAGCTCGCGTTGCGTTAACCGCCGGTCTGATTTTAATCGTGGGCTTGGGTGCATTGGATGAATGGGTGGCTTCTCCGCTTCAACAGCACGCACTGCAAATTAAAGACACGGCGATGGCCGAGGCCGATAATAGCGCGAATAATGGCAATGCACTGTGGGCCAGACACAATAACGAATTTGTTACGGTCAACGCGCTCGATATTAATAATCAGCCGATCGGTATCGAGATATTTAACTACAATCCTGACCTCTCGCTGTCGTCTTATATTTACGCGCAAAAAGCCACCGTTCTTAATAAAGGAATGTGGGAGCTGCAAGGCGTAAATCAAAAGACCTGGGTGAATGGGCAAGAAACGGCGGTTTCAAAAGACACCTTGCCGTGGCAATCCATCTTTACTGATACCAGCCTTAAAGAGCTCAGCATGCCGAGTGACAGTTTCTCAATTCAGCAGCTGAGCCATTACATCAAATATCTGCAAAATACTAATCAGCCGAGTACCGAATTCAAACTCGCGCTGTGGCAAAAGTTGGGACGCCCGATTCTGATTCTGGCGATGATTTTGCTGACGGTGCCGTTTACCTTTAGCAATCCGCGCGCTCCGGGATTAGGCAGTCGCTTGGCCGTAGGCGTTATTATTGGCCTGCTTACCTATATCAGCTACCAAATCATCGTTAACATTGGGCTGCTGTTTAATCTCAATGTTCAGGTAACGACTCTCGCCCCGCCAATAGTGATGCTCATCATCGCCCTGTCTCTGGTTTATCGATTCGATAAGCAACACTAACAGACCTCTACGTTTAATAGGTGCGGTATAGCGGCTAACGCGCTATACCGCACGTTTTTTGCGCTGTGGCCAGGTATTATTAACATCAATACCTGACGGTTTCTGGAATATCCCCAGTTTAAAATATCCCGCCGTAGCATACATAAATTCAAAAATCTGCGATTGCGTCTCTTCATATTCCGCCCAAAAAACGTTTGAAGAAAAACAGTAGATCTCAATCGGCAAACCCTCGGCCGTGGGGCTTAACTGCCGCACGATGACATACATATCGTTGCGAATGTCCTCTCTCTTTTTCAGGTACTCGAGAATATAGCCGCGGAATAATCCAAGATTGGTAATCCCCAGCTCCATCAATTGCCGATCGGTGCGAGAGCCAACCTGGCGATCGAGATAAGCAGACATCGTAGTCATTTTTGCACCATCGGCGGACTGTAATCTTTCAACCAAATCGGTAGAAGCAAAAGCAATACTGGATTGGTCAATAAACACGCTACGCTTGATGCGACGCCCACCGGATTCAAACATCGGCTGCCAGTTAGTATAAGTCTCAGTAATAAAATTCTTAGTGGGTACCTGCGACAGCGTATTGTCCCAGTTACGCACCGTCACTGAATGCAGTGCAATATCGGTGACCTCGCCGCTGATATTGCCTACCGGCATATCAATCCAGTCACCTATTTGCACCACATGGGATGACGAGACCTGAATATTCGCTACCAACGAGATAAGCGTATGCTGGAATACCAGCATCAGCACGGCAGCAACCGCACCCAAACTTGAAATAATAATGACCGGCGACTTATTGGACAGCGTGGCGATAACCAAAATAGTCGCAATTGAAGAGACGACTATTTTGCCTATCTGCACATAGCCTTTCATTGATCCGGATTTCGCACCGTGCTTTCGGGTATAAGCGCCCAGAGTGGTATCCAGTAATTCGTTGATAAGCATGGTGACATTAACAATAAACAGCACCCCACAAATCGTTCGAATCGCCTCAATAAGCGATTGAGGCAATCCATTAATGAGCTGCGACAAAAAATAAACAATGACTACCGGCACCACGTTCGCCAGACGACGGGTAATTCTCAGATCTTTATCCTGATAATCATTTTTTTTGTGCGAGTGCAGAATAAAACGCCGAACAACGCCCAACAGAAAGAACTTGCAGACTACTGACGAAATAAAGCCGGCAACCAGCATGATAAGGACAGCTAATAAAGAGAAGGTGATTTGATTCGAGTAAATCCAGTTCCAAACGTTAATGACATCCTGCATCTTAAAATCCTGAATTCTGACCGGTGATACAGTCGATCATGACGGATTAAGGCTATTTTTCTGCACTAAAGATGGGATTGAGCGGCGAGCGGGCAGTTAATCCTGCTACTTATCAGTATTAACGGCCCGTTATTTTCTGCCAAAGGCGAGCACAGAGGGGGCGCTCGCCCTTAATGGCTGGTGCGATTAGAAAATCGACAGAGGATATTCTACGAGTACGCGAACTTCGTTACCGCCGACATTATATGAGGATGCATCGGCAGAAACGCGCAGGATCGAGTAACGCAGTCTGATTTTCAGGTTTTTGGCTGGGCCAGATGGCACTTTATACTGGATCTGGTTGAACAGCTCGTGCTCGTGACCGTTGTTGGTTTCATCAGTCTGAATGTTATCAGCCGTTACGTAAGCCACGTCATACGTCACGCCAGGCAGACCCACTTTTCCGAGATCAGCGGAGTACGCCAACTGGATTGAACGCTCGCCTTTACCGTTGAAATCTGACCAGTAGGAGTTAGAGACATAAATGGAGTTGCCGCCGTCACCTACGCCGCCGTTTTTACCATAGCCACCGTAGTTATAACCGGTGCTGCCGGTGCTTTGCTGGTAAGCAATTTTAAAGGTATGCATGCCCGTCACGTAGCTGGTTGCAAAGCTCCAGATATCGTTATGGCGACCGGTATCCTGGCTTTCGGCATAGCCTTGCTTCAGGTGAGAGTTATAGCCGTTGAAATCGAAAATCAACGATTGTTCAGGCGCCAATGGCTGGGTGTAAGTCAGGCCCAGGTACTGTTTGCTAAGAACTCTTTCAATGTTAGAGGCGTAAATCGAGCCGCTCAGACGATCGTTAAACTGATAGCTTGCACCACCAAAGGTCAGAGCGTGCAGGCCACTGTTATACTTATTGCTGCTTTTTTGCTGCTCGGCGGTGAAATGACCGGCGGTAATATCAAGTCCGTCGATTTCCTGCGAGTCGAGCATCACACCGGTATAGGTCTCATCCAGCAGACGAGAGCTGTCAGCGTTAAGAATTGGCAGGACTGGCGCCTGTGTACCGTAGCTCAGAACGGTTTTTGAGAAACGCATTTTGGCTCGGCCGCCAATCTTCTCCAGACTATTCTTGGACTGACCGTCCTGGTTCTGCGAGAAGAAGTCGATACCTGCACCGCCGCCTTGACCCCAGCCGCCATCCAGACGCACGGCGTATTGTCCCAGAGCGTCAAAACCAAAACCTACCGGGCCTTGAGTGAAGCCTGAGGTGAAGTTGAGGATAGCTGCCTGGCCCCACTCGTCACGAGTCTCGACGTTGCCTTTATAATTACGATCAATAAACGCATTACGGAACAAAAGGTCTAGATGACTGTCTGCAATAAAGCCGGCATTATTTTCCTGTGAAGGTGTGGTGTCGGCGTAGGCAGACTGCGCGCAAAGCGCTGCCAAAATCGTTAATGGCAAAATTTTTTTCACGTTTTATTAACCTTGTCTTTTTAATCGATAAGCTTGTTGGTAATGAGTTGTGTAAAGCCTGTCCGGAAACCCCTATTTCCAGCGGCCAAGCATACCCTATTTGGAAATATGACAAAATTAATTTGCGCATTTAACGGACGTTTAACTGTAAATAAATCGCTTTTTCGCAGTTATTGGCAAGTTTTTTTAAGACAGTACAGAATTAAAGTGAGTGATTAACCAGCAATGAATTAATCAATAATAAAAACTAATTAGAGAATATAATTCATTTAAGTGAGTAACTAACTATTCATTATTGCTCAGGCTGGCATCGAATTCGCTAAATTATTCTGGGCAGAAAAACAGCATTATATTTGATCGATGCTGACTCACTGCGATCACCGCCGATCTTCAGGATGATGTTTAACCGGCTTTAATTTAGGTAAACACGGCCTCGAGGGCCGTGTTTGGTGATGCTAACTGAACCTAAAGTACATCTACCCTTTGGCAAAATTCGCCTGAATGCGCTGCTGAAGATAGTCTGCCGCGCTGATTGCCGGATATTTTTCCTGCGGGCCAAGGATCTCGACGTCTTTATTTGCCTGACAGAAAAACGCCAGGCTGTAGCGCGGTCCCTGATATTCACCCGGCAGCGGGCTTCTGACACGATGGAAGTTCGACGGCAGTTGATCGTCGCTCCAGCGCATCAGCATGTCACCAATATTACAGGTTATCACCTCTTCGCGCGGCTCAATGCTGGTCCACTGCTGGCTCTGATGATCTTTACCCGGACACACCTGCAGACCGCCCTGCCCCGGACGCTGGAACAACAAGGTCAGGCAGTCAAAATCGGTATGCGCTCCGGCTCGCCACATCCCCTGCTGCGATTGCTCGGTGGCGTAATAGTGCAGCATACGCAGCGTGCTTTGATAGGTTTGCTGATTTGGGTCGTGCGCCTGCTCGAAAAAATGCTCGGGAAAACCGAGTTTAAGTGCGAAACATGACAGCAGCTTCATGCCCAACTGCCAGCACTGCGACTCGAAAGCCAGCATGGTGTGTTTAAACTCCGGCAGCTCTTGCTGGCTTGGCCACAGCCCTTGCATTAGAGGGCGCGTGATTTGGTATGACTCCTTCTGGTCCGGCGTTTTGGTAGAAGGGCGCACCTGCGATTTGTTCTCCCACCCGGCGTTGCGGGCCAGCGGATACTGCGCCTTTACCTCGTTTGGCAGCGCGAAAAATTGCTCGGTCATGTTGAAGGCGTTGCGAATTTCAGGCAGCTCAAGGCCGTGATTGCTGACCTGGAAAAAGCCAATCTCGACTGCCGCCTGCCACAGCTCGTCGGCAATTTCATTTTTGCGATTTTCAAAATCGCTTAAATCGATGCAGCGCACTTCGCGAGTAAAAGTCTCTTCGCCCATCGCGCCCATCTGCGCTTCTTTTTCTAATTCCTGCAGGGCATAACCGGTATTTTCAGTAGACTGTGTCATGATTTATCCTGTTATAATTCAAAAGGTTTAGGCGTTTGCACGCTGCTTTAGGGTACGGACTGCGGCCATTGCGTCATGGCGCATGCTCTCTAAGTCAAGGCCCGGCACGGTGTCGTCTTCAACGATTACGCGGCCGTTGATCATCAGCGTTTTAAGCGAAGCACGTCCGCCGCAGGCTACCGGCCCAATCGCCATATCATGCAGCCCGAAGTAACGCGGATCGTCGAGGCGATAGATGGCAATG
>CAWUIY010000006.1:0-39028 GCA_963922555.1 uncultured Serratia sp.
GTTGTATAGGCCGCGCTGTTCAACGCTAATGCCAACATGGCGCATAACCATGGCTGTGAAAGCATCTCCCACAACCACGGAATATTGCGGATTGACGGAAACTGCCCCGGCCCATAGTAAATCAGGAAGATTTGTACCAGCAGCGGCGTACCGGTAAACAGCGTGATATAGGCGCGCACGATGGGATTAAGCACCGGCACTTTCAGGGTCAGCACCACGGTAAACAGCAGCGAGAGCAACAGCGCAACAATCAGTGCCGCGACGGTTAGCGTCAGGCTAGTTTGTAAACCTTTAAGGACTTCTGGCATGTATTGCCACATCAGGAAGCACTCCGTTCAAATCGGGTGGTACGGAGCTCAATGCGTTTGATAACGAACTGACTGATCAAGGTCACAACCAGATAAATCGCTGCGGCCGTCATATACCAGGTAAAAGGCTGTTGGGTGCGAGTAACAATACTTTTGGTTTGCAGCATCAGGTCATTAACGCTGATAAGTGATACCAATGCCGTATCTTTCAGCAGCACCAGCCACTGGTTACCCAGCCCTGGCAGCGCGTGACGCCACATTTGCGGCATAATCAGCCTGAAGAAGATAGCGACCTTACGCATACCTAAGGCCTGACCCGATTCCCACTGGCCGTGTGGAACGGCTTTCAGCGCACCGCGCAGCGTTTGCGAGGCATAGGCTGAATAAAGCAGTGACAGCGCAATCACACCACAGACAAACGGGCTGACCTCGAAATTATCGACGGGCAGTTTAACCGGGATCTGGAACAGGTAGAGATTGATGCTGAAGCCGTCAGACAGCGTCAACAGCAGCTGTGAGGAGCCAAAATAGATAAACAGCACCACCAGAATTTCTGGCAGGCCGCGTAAAATCGTCACCCAGGCGGTACCCAGCCAGCTCAGCGGTTTCCATGGAGATGACTCCCACACGGCAAACAGCATCGCCAGGAACAGGCCCAGGATCAGTGCACAAATGGCAAGGCCGACGGTCATCCCGGCGGCGCTTAGCAGAGGTTGTAATTCAATCATCGATAATCAGATTATTGCGTAAACCATTTGGTATACAGCGCTTTATAAGTGCCGTCTTGTCTGACTTTAGCCAGCGCGTCGTTCATTTTGCCCAACAGTTCAGTGTTGTTCTGGCGTACTGCGATGCCTAAACCGTTGCCGAAGTAGCTCTGGTCAGTAATTTTATTGCCCACGGTACCGAGGCCCGGGGTCTGTTTCAGGAATTCCTGAACCACGGCGGTATCACCGAATACCGCGTCAATACGGCCATTTTTCAGATCCAGAACGGCATTCTGATAGCTGTCATAAGGAACGGCAGTGATTTCTGGGTGTTTATCCAGCAGATATTTCTGGTGAGTGGTTCCGTTCTGGATACCCACGCGCTTGCCTTTCAGCGCAGCCAGATCGGCAAACTTACCTTTCTGTGCAAAGAAGATCGCGGAGTTATCGTAGTAGGCGTTAGTGAACGAAACCTGCTTCAGACGCTCGGCGGTGATGTCCATGCCGGAAATGACCGCGTCGATACGACGGAATTTCAGGCTAGGGATCAGGCTATCGAAAGACTGATTGGTAAACGTACAGGTTGCCTGCATTTGTTTACACATTGCGTTTGCCAGGTCGATGTCGAAGCCCTGGATCTTGTTGCTTGAATCAACAAATTCAAACGGCGCATAACCGGCTTCAGTGGCGAAACGAATGGTTTCTGCCGCGCTGGCAGATAAGCTGACACTGGCTAAAACAGCCGCAATAATAAGCTTTTTCATTGCAAACGACTCCATCATGTAATCTAAAATAGGGACAAATCAATGTGATAAATAGCTGGCAAACTCAGCGGTTTGCGGCTGCGCGAAGCAGTTGGCATCACCTTGTTCAATGATGCGGCCGTTTTCCATATACACTACGCGGGTTGCCGTTTTACGTGCTACTTCCACTTCGTGGGTCACGATTACCTGAGTGATCCCGGTATCGGCCAGTTCACGAATGATGCTGACGATTTGTGCGGTGATTTCAGGGTCAAGGGCGGCGGTAGGTTCGTCAAACAGCAGCACCTGGGGTTCCATCATTAATGCACGGGCAATTGCCACGCGCTGCTGCTGGCCACCGGACAAATGCAGCGGATAGCGGTTGGCGAAATCTTTCAGACGCAAACGGGTCAGCAGCTTTTCAGCCCGCGCCATTGCGGCATCTTTGCTTAAACCCAGCACGCGGCACGGCGCTTCGAGCAGGTTATCGAGCACGGTGCGGTGTGGCCATAGATTGTATTGCTGGAATACCATGCCGACGTTTTGACGCAGTTCACGGATCGACTTTTCATCCGGCTTCTTCTGGAAGTCGAATTGGTTGCCGGCGATTTGCAGCGTACCGGAACGTGGCATTTCCAGCAGGTTGAGCACCCGCAGAAGCGAGCTTTTACCCGCGCCGCTCGGCCCAAGCAGCACCAGTGTTTCACCCGCGGGGCAGTCGAGCTGAATGTCAAAGAGTGCCTGGTGCACTCCGTAGAAGCAGTTGATACTGTTTAGTTGAATACTCATGCGCAAATACTGAATAGCCATTAATGCCGCAGAGGGTACCCTCTGTAGCATAGTTATGCAACAAAGGAGCGGAGAATTTTATTTGTGTGCGACCTGAATCCTAAAGTTAGCATAAGATATGGTTAACGAGGTGTTACATAATGGCTATTTTTTGCATTTTCATATCAGCTGTTAAAATTGCTGGAATCGATGGCCAGCCTAAGACCGAAGGGCGATAAAGATGTTATTTCCATTACGTTTGCAGAAAGGGATTGCGCTGGCCGCGCTGCTGTTGATAGCTGGCTGTCAGTCAACGATCCATGTTAAGCAACAGCATAACTATGTGCTTGAAACTACTCGTCAGGCGCAGGGTTCCGATCAGCGCATTCGTTTTTTGGTCATCCATTATACAGCCGAAGATTTCCACACAGCGCTGAATACGCTGACCGACGAGCACGTTAGCGCCCATTATTTGATCCCGGCCAAGCCGCCGTTGGTGAAGGGAAGGCCAGTGGCCTGGCAGCTGGTGCCGGAATCAATGCGCGCCTGGCACGCAGGGGCCAGCGGCTGGCAAGGCAGAACCAATATTAACGATACTTCAATTGGTATCGAGTTGGACAACAAAGGCTACACGCGCAGAATGCTGGAACAGCGCTTTTATCCTTTCCCGGCGGCGCAGATTGCTCTGCTGACTTCGCTCAGTCAGGATATCGTTAAACGTTATGATATAAAGCCGCAGGATGTGGTGGCGCACAGCGATATTGCACCGCAGCGTAAGGAAGATCCCGGACCGTTATTTCCCTGGCAGCAGCTGGCTGAAAACGGCGTCGGTGCGTGGCCGCAGGCGGCACGGGTCAAGGCATTGCTGCAGGGGCGAGATCCTCACCAGCCAGTGGCGATGGATGAGCTGCTAGGCAAGCTGGCGCAGTATGGCTATCCGATGCCCGCAGATATGACGCCGCAGCAGCAGCGCCGCGTGGTGGCGGCATTTCAGATGCATTTCAGGCAGAGTGATTATCGCGGCAATGCTGATGCAGAGAGTGAGGCCATCGTAGAAGCCCTGTTAGAAGAATATCCTGCATCCTAATTTTAGCTGCATAGACTGACCCGAATCACAGGGATCAGGAAGCCCAGAGTGGCCGATTGGGAAAACACTCGGGGCTTGGTAAAAGGTTTTCACATCAATTAGGATGACTGATTATACCCTGCTGCTGTTGCAGTTTTCCGTGGTCTTTCAGCCAGATAGCGGTGCTGTGAATACCTTCATCAAGGGTGACGATCGGCCGGTAGCCGAGTTCGGTTTCAGCACGTTGAGTGTCCAGCGTGACGTCAAAATTGAGTTTGGCGACGCTATAATGGGTGAGCATGGGTTCACGATGCTGCTTGCGACTGAGCTTTTCCATTCCGCGTGCCATCATGTCCAGCAGAGAATACGGCACTGAGCGAATACGGTATTTGACGTCTAAGCCTGCCATCAATTGCTCTATCAGTTTTTTCAGCGGCCTGGGTTCGCCATTGGTGATGTTATAAGCGCGGCCTGATTCATGGTCCTGGCTCTGAGTTGCCAGCCACATGGCATGGGAGACATTTTCAACATAGGTCATATCGACCAGCGCCTCACCGCCGCGTGGCAGCATCAGCGTGCCATATTTCATCATCTGCAACAGCCTCGGTAACAGCACGTTATCGTGCGGGCCGAAAATTCCCTGCGGACGTAAAATCGTAAAATGCGTTTGGGGATTAGACAGTGCCAGCGTGGTGATCACCTGTTCAGCGGCTGCTTTACTGCGGGCAAACTGATTGGCATAGCGGGTGGGTCTGAAATCTTCTTTGATGTTGCGATGATGGTGAAAATCAAAGTAAATGGCTGGCGACGATAAATGGACAAAATTCTCGACGCCGTAAGCCGCCGCCCATTCGCCGAGACGACGGGTCGCCCGAACGTTTGCCAGCTGAAAATCCTGCTCGCTGCCCCATGGCGCGCTCAGGCCTGAACAGTGCCACAGGGTTTCGACGTCGGCGAGCAGCACTTTTGCCTCTGCGGATACCAGATTGGTCAAATCGGCATGAATAAATTCTGCGCCCAGCTTTTCCAGTAAGGGACCCATTGCCGCATTGCGGCCGGTAGCCCTCACCTTGATGCCTTTCTTGCACAAATATTCCACTGCATTGCGGCCTGGACCACTGGTTGCACCGGTAACCAATACCTTCATATGTATCCGAATTCCGTAAAAATGTCGTTGCTGAGAGCCTGCAAAATGCCCCTGACAAATAGGTCGCCATTCTTTCTTGAATTTCTACGCTATGCAATGAGAAACAGGGAAAGTTGTGATGCTTCCCGGTGCGTTTGTCTGCAAAATAGCCGGGCTGCTTTTTCAGTGACCTCGACGGTCTTTTTGCCGTGCCAGACTGGCAATACGTTTCGTCATGCCCCGGAAAACAAACAGGTGGGCTGGCATCATGGCGAACCAGTAACACAGGCCACGCGCCCCGGCCGGATGCCACCACGAAGCAATCTCCAGACTGCGCCTTTCACCGTGATCTTTAAGTGTAAAGGTCAACCGCCCCAAACCCGGTGCGCGCATGCCAAACAGCAGCGTCAGGGACTTCCCCGGCACCAGACTTATCACCTTCCAGCCGTCGATAGTGTCACCCACAGCGAACTTACCGAATGTGGCCTTCCCGGGCGCGATTTTATTGCCCATCAGCCTGTCGATGCGCTTCCTTAAACGCCATAATCCCTGGGCATAGAAGAAGCCTTCCTCGCCACCAAGCTGCTGAATCACTTGCCACAGTGATCCGATCGAGGCGGAGGTTTCCAGTCGAAAGTTGACCTCTTTCGGATAGAAAGCGTAGCCCGGACGCCAGCGGCGACGCGCATCGGCATCATTGGACCATTCCGGCGTGTCTAGCACGGCGTCTGCCTCCTGAGCCAGTGTCTGAATAATCGCCTCATCAATGGTGGTGAGTTTCAGGGGCACAAGCTCACGCAGAGCATCGCTATCCGGCGGCAGGTCCTGCTTAACGCCCTGAATCAGGATTTTCACCAGCGTGCTGGGCACTGAAGTCAACAGGCCAAGAAATGCGACGGTCAATAACTGCGTCGGCAACGGAACGGGTATTAGCCAGCGCCGCTTGTTGCTGAGCGCCATAAAGCGCTCCATTAACTGGCGATAGCTAAGATATTCTGGTCCGGCGGCGTCAAATATTTGATGCCGCGAAGTCGGAACAGCAATCAGTGTGCCGAGATAATGCAGCAAATCGTTAAGGGCAATCGGCGCTGAATGTTTTCTAACCCAGCTCGGGGGCGTAAGCACGGGCAGGTTATAAATCATGTCGCGCATTAGCTCGAAAGCCGCCGAACCGGGGCCGATAACAATTCCCGCGCGCAGCTCGGTCACAGGGATTGTGCCCATACGGAACAGGTCGCCCGTGAGTTTACGGGCCTGTAAATGTGCCGATGAAGGGTGTTCTGGCTGCATTGATCCCAGATAGATAATCTGCCGAACTGAAGAATCTTTTAACGCCAGAAGCGTGTTTTGGGCGGCCTGGCGCTCTTTTTCGAACAGGTCGTCATCATCGTCATTAGCATGAACCAGATAAATAAGCACATCAGCGTCGGCAAAGACATCGCGCAGGCTGGCGTTGTGGAAAACGTCGGCAAAGCAGCAGCGTACGCCTGGCCAATTCTGTGCGACCAGCCAGTCTCTGCGTCGGGCCGCAGCGGTAACCTTGTATCCCTGCTGATTCAGGTGGGATACAAGGTGTTGGCCGATATACCCGCTTGCGCCAAGGACTACGACGCGTATGTCTGCGTTGAGTGTAGGCATCTTCCATTTTGCTCGTTCAAAGTGACAAAAAAATAGCCCGCAGGCGGAGAGCGACATCCTTGCTCTCACGCAAACCCGCGGGCCGTGGATTAGCTTGGATTACGTAAAAAACGCTGCCACAACGCGACAACTTTTTCTAAATCCTGACGGCTGACGTTGATATGCGTGATTAAGCGAGTCAGCGGGCCGGAAGTGATCAATACACCTTGTTCACGCATCCAGGGACCTAATTTCGCGGCCTGCTCTGCGGACTGACGAACATAAAGAATGTTGGTCTGCGCTCCCGGCGCGGCAATTTCAAGACCGATATCGCGCAGTTGCTGTTCCAGCCAGCGGGCGTTGTCGTGGTCTTCCTTAAGACGCTGTACGTTGTTTTCTAAAGCATAAATGCCTGCCGCAGCGAGGATGCCTGACTGACGCATACCGCCGCCGGTCATTTTTCTCCAGCGATTAGCACGTTGCATATACTCTTTGCTGCCGCAAAGCAGCGAACCGATTGGCGCGCCCAGTCCTTTAGACAGGCAAATGGTCAGCGTATCGCAATATTGGGTGATTTCGCTCAAAGGGACGTCCAGCGCCACCGCCGCGTTCATGATTCTGGCACCGTCAATGTGCAGTCCCAAGCCTTTTTCACGCGTAAATTCAAAGGCCTGCTTTAAGTAAGATAAGGGCAAAACTTTGCCGCTGTGGGTATTTTCAAGGCTCAACAAGCGAGTACGGGCGAAGTGAATATCGTCAGCTTTGATTGCCGCGGCGACTTTATCCAAAGGGATAGAACCGTCATCAGCCATGTCCAGCGGCTGTGGCTGGATACTACCAAGCACAGCAGCGCCGCCGGCCTCGTACATATAGTTGTGCGCTTTCTGCCCGACAATGTACTCATCACCGCGTTGGCAATGGGACAGCAGGGCGACCAGATTGGCCTGAGTGCCGGTCGGGAAAAACAGCGCGGCTTCTTTGCCGGTCAACTCACAGGCCATCGCCTGTAGCGCGTTAACCGTAGGGTCGTCGCCGTAAACATCATCACCTACTTCGGCCTGGTACATGACCTGACGCATAGCCTCACCCGGGCGCGTAACGGTATCACTGCGTAAATCGATCAACGTTGCTTCCTCTCAATTGGCCTTAAAAAGCAGGGGCGCGGGTCGCCCCTGGTGGAATGTCTCATCCACTATATACCCTTAAAATGCCAAAAAGCAGAGCGGTTTCCTTAACGTAACCAGTTAGTTTTAGCCAAATCAACAACCTCATCACCGCGACCGCTGATAATCGCGCGCAGCATGTATAGGCTGAAACCTTTGGCCTGTTCCATTTTTATTGACGGCGGCATTGCCAGCTCTTCGGTATTAGTGATGACGTCAATGAGTACCGGGCCATCGTGGGCAAAAGCTTCCTGCAACGCGGCTTCAACCATTGAAGCTTTCTCAACGCGGATCCCTTTGATACCAGTCGCCTCGGCGATAGCGGCAAAATCAGGGTTGTTCAGCTCGGTCCCGTCGGTCAGGTAGCCGCCTGATTTCATCTCCATTGCCACAAATCCGAGCGAACTATTATTGAAAATCACCAGCTTGATCGGCAGTTTGTGCTGGGCAATTGAGAGGAAATCACCCATTAACATCGCAAAGCCGCCATCGCCGCACAGAGCAACGACCTGACGATTACGATCGATTGCCTGAGCGCCGATCGCCTGTGGCATGGCATTGGCCATGGAGCCGTGATTAAACGAACCCAGCAGACGGCGTTTGCCGTTCATTTTCAGATAACGGCAGGCCCAAACCGTTGGTGTACCGACATCGCAGGTAAAGATCGCATCTTCATTGGCATACTGGCTGATTTGTTTGGCCAGATACTGCGGGTGAATAGGCTGTTTGTCATTCAACGTGGCCAGATCGTCGAGACCTTTGCGCGCTTCTTGATAGTGTTTCAGCGCCTTATCAAGGAAACTGGTGTCTGTTTTGACCCGCAAGCCCGGCAGCAGTGCGGTAAGCGTAGTTTTAATATCGCCAACCAGTGCGACATCTACATGACAGTGCGAGCCGATGCTCCCCGGGTTAATATCAATTTGAATGATTTTTGCGTCGGTGGGATAAAACGCCCGATACGGGAACTGAGTGCCGAGCAGTACCAGCGTATCAGCGTTGAGCATTGCGTGATAACCCGATGAAAAACCTATTAAGCCCGTCATTCCGACGTCATAGGGGTTATCGTATTCAATGTGTTCTTTACCTCGCAACGCATGCACGATAGGGGCTTTCAGGGTTTCAGCCAGTTTAACCACTTCCTGATGCGCGCCCGCACAGCCGCTGCCACACATCAGCGTAATGTTGCCCGAGTTATTGAGCAGTTCAGCCAGTTTTTCGAGTTCCGCGCGAGGGGGCTGTACCAGAGGTAACTGTGGGGGATACCACTGAGTGCTTGCCTCCTCGGGCGCGGGTTTTAGCGCCACATCACCCGGCAGTACGATGACAGATACGCCTTTGTTCAAGATGGCTTTGCGCATTGCAATCGCCAGCACCTGTGGCAGCTGTTCAGGGTTGCTGATTAGCTCGCAATAGTGGCTGCATTCGCGAAAAAGCTCGGTAGGATGCGTTTCCTGAAAATAGCTGCTGCCGATTTCGCTGGAAGGAATATGCGCGGCAATAGCAACCACGGGAACATGATTACGATGGCAGTCAAATAGCCCGTTGATCAGATGCAGGTTGCCCGGTCCACATGAACCGGCGCAGACCGCCAGCTCGCCAGTGATTTGCGCTTCTGCCCCCGCGGCGAAGGCGGCAACTTCTTCGTGGCGGGTGCCAATCCATTCGATGGTGCCCATGCGATTCAGGCTATCACTCAGGCCGTTAAGCGAATCGCCAGTAACGCCCCAAATTCTTTTTACGCCAGCTTCTTCGAGCGTTTTTGCGATAAATGCCGCAACGGTTTGTTTCATCGATCCCTCCGGTGTTTTTAGATTTTCTTACCGCATGAAAGTCTCCTGCGGTTTCAATAAATTCAAAACGACTGGGGGTAAGCATAGTTCATAACTAATTTACGAAGAGAAAAGGGCCATCAGGATCGGGGCCAGTAGACTTAATAAAAAGCCCTGAACTACTGCAGGTGGGACCATATCGATACCGCCGCTGCGCTGTAATACCGGCAGGGTAAAATCCATCGAGGTCGCGCCACACAGGCCTAAGGCCGAAGACCGACTGCTGCGTACCAGTGTCGGTATGAGCATGATGGCGCATAGCTCGCGTGCCAAATCATTAAAAAATGCGGCGCTGCCAATCACCGGTCCAAAAGAGTCGCTGAGCACAATGCCGGAAAGCGAATACCAGCCATAACCCGAGGCTATTGCCAGGCCAGTTTTGAGTGGCAACCCTAATAAAAACGCGGCGATCAGTCCGCCACCCAGCGAGGCGATGCAAACGACTGACGCAACCATCATGCCTCGCCGATTGAGGATAATCTGCCGCAGAGTCAGGCTGCTATTTCCCAATTGTACCCCGACCACAATCAGCAGAAAAATCAGTGCGGCCTCACTGGCTTCGCTGGCGTATGTCAGCCAGTGCCACTGGGTTAGCCCGAGCAGAAAACCGCCGACTACCACGCCGCACAGGCGCAGCGAATCCAGCGCCATACCCAGCCGTGAGGGCAAGACTTCCTGCCGATGATGCGATTTCCAGGGTTTACGACGCTCAAGCAGTCGCAGAGCCAGCAGGTTGATGGCGAAAATGCACAGGAAGAACACCGAGGAATATTTGAAGATCATCAGCAGATTGCTGCTGAGATTGTCCAGAAATGCCAGACTGACACCCATCACAAACAGAATGACATACACCATCCAGCTAAGTAGCTGGTCAACAAGGCGGAGCAAACGGCGACTTTTGACCGGGATAAGATAGCCAAGGATCAGCGGCACGAGAATAATCAGTAGTCCTGAGTACATAGTAAAATGAGTCCATTCCATAACAGCAATAAAAAGCGTGCCACAACCTAACGAAAACCCTCAGGTGAGTAAAGATCTGAAAGTGGGTGAATAGGGGGTTTTAGCTTTGACTCTTGACCAATGCCTCTATTTATAGCCATGCTCAGGGAAGGAATCAGGCCAGAAAAAAGCTGCACGGGAGGTGCCAATGTATCTGGAGCATATTGATATCGTCGGGTTCCGGGGGATCAACCGCCTCTCTCTGACGTTGACGCAACCGGATCGCCGCGGTGTGGCGCTCAACTCGCTCAATGCAGACAATGCACTGACCCATTTGGGGACCATCAATACGAATACCGTGCTGTTAGGGGAAAATGCCTGGGGTAAGTCTAGCCTGCTGGATGCGCTGACCTTGCTGCTGTCGCCGGAACCCGATCTCTACTGTTTCCAGGAGCAGGATTTCTATTTTCCTGCGGGTGAGCAGCAGGACAAGCAGCGCTATCTGCACGTAGTCTTCACCTTTTGTGAGAATCAGCCCGGCAATCACATGTCGCCGCGCTTCAATCCGCTATCTCCGCTGTGGGTGCGCTGCGATGATCGCCTCAATCGCATTTATTACCGTCTTGAGGGCGAAATGGATGACGACGGCAGTGTTGCAACCTGGCGATCTTTTCTGGCGGCTAACGGTGAACCGCTGGCTCTGACCACTATTGATCCCTTGGCTAAGGCGTTGATCAAGCTGCATCCGGTATTACGCCTGCGAGATGCGCGTTTTATTCGCCGGATCCGTAAGGAGGATCTCGCACCGCAGCTGCAACAGGATGCTGGCACGATGGCGCGTCAGCTTGACGATCTGACCCGCGCCCTGATCCACAATCCGCAGGCGTTGACCAATGCCGAACTGCGACAAGGGTTGGCGGCAATGCAGCAGCTGCTGGAACATTATTTTGGAATGAACAGTTTTAGCGTGGGCGGCGCAGGGGCAGATAGCGCGGGTTCTAGCGTTGCGGGCGCAGGTAGCAGCGTGGAGGAACGCAACAGAAACAAAAAATCCTGGCAGCAGAAGCGCCATGGCAGAAACGAAAGCCGCCAGGCATGGCGTTCATTAAACAATATCAACCAGATGATCTCCGAGCCTAACAGCCGGAGCATGCGCGTGATGCTGCTGGCGATGTTTTCGACCCTGTTACAAGCCAAGGGTTCGGTGACGCTGCATCCTGATGCACGCCCGCTGTTGCTGATTGAGGACCCGGAAACGCGCCTGCACCCGATTATGTTATCGGTTGCCTGGGGACTGCTGGAGCAACTGCCGTTACAGCGAATTACCACCACCAATTCGGGAGACTTGCTGGCGTTGGTTCCTGTCGAGCAAATATGTCGGTTGGTCAGAGAGTCTGGCAAGGTGGCGGCTTACAGTATCGGGCCGCAGGGCATGACCTCCGAGGACAGTCGCCGCATTGCATTTCATATTCGCTACAGTCGACCGTCATCGCTTTTTGCGCGCTGCTGGCTGCTGGTGGAGGGAGAAACCGAGGTGTGGCTGCTAAATCAGCTCGCTCGACAGTGTGACTATAATTTCGAGTCTGAAGGCATCAAGGTGATTGAATTTGCCCAGAGCGGGCTTAAGCCGTTGCTGCGTTTCGCTCGCCAAATGGGCATTGAATGGCACGTATTGGTCGATGGTGACGAGGCCGGAAGGAAATATGCTGCCACAGTCGCGAGTCTGGTTGAGAACCACGAAGATATCCTGCGAGATCGCCTGACAGCATTACCGGCGCTGGATATAGAAACGTATCTTTATCGGCACGGTTTTGAAGACGTATATCGACGTGCGGCAGGAACGCCGGAGGGCACGCCAATTTCACCCAGACATATCATTGAAAAGGCGGTACAGCGTAATTCTAAGCCCGATCTGGCGATTGAAGTGGCGATGTCAGCTGCAACTCGAGGGGTAAGTTCGGTGCCTACCGAGTTAAAACAGATGTTTTCGCGGGTTGCCTGGCTTGCCCGTGGGCGTGCGGACTGATATTGAAGGTGTTTGAAGCTGCGAGTGTGTTGGCGGCACTTGTTGACCCGAATCACGGGCCTGAGCCAGATCATCGAGATTCGCGAACTTGCCTTCTGGTCGCAGCGTCAATGACCCAGCGCATTGACTGGGATAACGGGGTAATCAGTTAAACCAGTTACGGATCTGCATTTCCATGTCGTCGAGCAATTGATAGCGGCGGCGATATTCGGCGCGCTTCTTGCTTGGGATGTCGTCGAGCGAGCGATGCTTGACCTGTGATGGAAAATGGAAATAACCATTGGGATGCTGGTGGGCGCCCAGCGTTTCCCAAAAAGCGTCATAGTCGGCAAAAATAGACTTTTTACGTTTACTGTAGCGCGGGTTAGCATAAATATGTGTCTGATTACTTACAGCAAACACCTGCTGCATATTCATTTTTTCTGCAAACAGCAAAACCGCTTCCATTAATACTCTCTTTGGAAACAGGCCATGACAGGCTTTGGTCGCCAGCTGGATCCTGGAATGATCTATTTTTTGGCTGGGGCCTTGAATCGCGCCGATAAATAAAGTCGAAAGCCCCTGATAGTTTATTAATGCAAAAGTTACATTGGCCAGCGGCTCGTCATCAACATCAAGAAAGCGAAGGGTAATTTCCCCTTCTTTATCGAGATGAAGCGATGAATTCATACTAATTGAATAAACAGCCTCGTCTTTGCCGACAAAAGAGGCCAGCTTATACGGCTCTTTGCCCAAATGCTCAAGTTGCATAACGTGGGGCATGCGTTCGCGCGTAAAGCGGTAATGAGCGCACAGGCCACTGACGTGCAGTTCACGGGTCATATTCTCGGCAAGGTAGGTGCGATGCACCTTACAAGGCAGCGTTGGCTGAGCCTGCAGGATTTGCGCCCGTAAAGGATTCGCTGCAAGTTCATTCATAACTTTTAATGTCGCCCGAGGATAAAGCAGACTGCGAAATAAAAATTTCAGCCGGTAAGCGGGTTTTTGCCACATTTTTCCCGGAATATTTTTTCCAGTAACCAAAGAAGCGATCAGTGCAAGTCCGGTCTGTGGTTTTTCGCCAGAAGCAGGGTAGCTAAGAGTTGACATTTTAGGGGACCAATAAAAGATATTGCTTCCATTTTAATTGCAGGATGTTAAACCAGGTAACAACGGGATTATGAGTAAATTAAGAAGATTGTGAGATGAAACTCAAAAATTTAAAACATGCGGAAAACTCTGATTTCTAATGCTGAAATAAATAAAGTTAAATTTTTTTTACATCAAGGCTTGAAGAGATAATCTTTCTCCCCCATAAATAAAATACCAGCCAACGTACGACTGGTATTTTATAAAGTTTGCATGATTGTATGCTTTTATCATCTGGGGTTGAGTTCGGTCGTCAGGCGACCACTTCAGTTTCCACTGGAATGATAATGCTGGCATGGTTTCCTTTGGGGCCTTCATGAACGTCGTAACTGACCTGTTGTCCGGCTTTGAGCGTTCTGTAACCCTCCATTTTTATCGTGGAGTAGTGTGCGAAAATATCTTCGCCGCCGCCGACAGGACAGATGAAACCAAAGCCTTTAGCATTATTGAACCATTTTACAGTACCCGTCTCCATGCTCTCACATCCCTCTCATGACTATGGTGGTAGTAATAAAGAGTTAAAGCCCGCACCACGAAATATTGTGGGGTTTTATGCGTAATACCGCTGGAAAATACGCAAAAAAGGAGGATGCGCGACAGCTCATCCGGCTTATAAATTTACACTCTAGTGTATTAGTCTAAGACGTCAAGAGATGGCTATTTGTCTGAGGCAGGTAGATAACCAAAGTTTGAAGCAGGTAACGATATTGAGATTTTTTAGGGCTTTTTTACGGCAGATAGCCTGCTAAATGACGCAGTTTATGTCCTGCGGCATGGAAGTCTAAAAAATGATAAAATAGCTGGAGTAATCTGGTGACCCGAGACGAGATGCAACGTGATTCATCTTTCGCAAGGTGTCGGATCAAACTGTTTCCAACAAATTTCTAGATGCAAAAGGTAGCGGACAGGCGATGGGCGACAATCAGGATTGGCAAAATTTTGAACATTTGGCGGCAGATAAACAAAAGGAAGAGCTAAAACCGCCATCTATGTATAAAGTTATATTAAACAACGACGATTACACACCAATGGAATTTGTGATTGACGTTCTGCAAAAGTTCTTTTCTTATGATATTGAACGTGCAACGCAACTGATGCTTACAGTGCACTATAAAGGCAAGGCCGTATGTGGGATCTATACTGCAGAAGTGGCCGAAACCAAAGTCGCACATGTGAATAGCTACGCTAAGGAGAACGAGCATCCGTTGCTGTGTACGCTGGAAAAAGCCTGATTAAGGCAATCTATTTGGGAGGTGCCTATGCTCAATCAAGAACTTGAACTCAGTCTCAATATGGCTTTCGCAAGAGCCCGCGAGCACCGGCATGAGTTTATGACCGTCGAGCACCTGCTGTTGGCGTTGCTAAGCAACCCGGCAGCTCGTGAAGCGCTTGAGGCCTGTACGGTCGATTTAGTGGCCTTACGTCAGGAATTGGAAGCCTTCATCGAACAGACCACACCCACTTTACCCGCTAGCGAAGAAGAGCGTGATACCCAGCCTACGTTGAGTTTCCAACGTGTGCTGCAACGCGCTGTTTTCCACGTGCAGTCTTCAGGCCGAAGTGAAGTTTCCGGCGCGAATGTGCTGGTTGCCATCTTTAGTGAACAGGAATCTCAGGCTGCTTATCTGCTGCGCAAGCACGATGTCAGCCGCCTTGACGTGGTGAACTTTATCTCCCACGGTACGCGTAAAGACGAAGCGAGCCAGGCTCCGAACAATGCGGAGAACCCGGTTAACGAAGAGCAGTCGGCAGGGGAAGATCGTATGGAGAACTTCACCACAAATCTCAACCAATTGGCGCGCGTTGGTGGCATTGACCCGCTGATTGGCCGTGATAAAGAATTGGAACGTGCTATTCAGGTGCTGTGCCGCCGCCGTAAAAACAACCCGCTGTTAGTCGGGGAGTCCGGCGTGGGTAAAACGGCTATCGCCGAGGGCCTCGCCTGGCGGATTGAACAGGGCGACGTGCCTGAGATTATGGCCGATTGCACGCTCTATTCTTTAGATATTGGCTCACTGCTTGCCGGCACTAAATATCGCGGCGATTTCGAAAAACGTTTTAAATCGTTGCTAAAACAGCTGGAGCAAGACAAGAACAGCATTCTGTTTATCGATGAGATCCACACGATCATCGGAGCCGGTGCCGCCTCGGGTGGTCAGGTTGATGCTGCAAACCTGATCAAACCGTTGCTGTCCAGCGGTAAGATCCGCGTAATTGGTTCAACCACTTACCAGGAGTTCAGCAGTATCTTTGAAAAGGATCGTGCGCTCGCGCGTCGTTTCCAGAAAATCGATATTACCGAACCTTCTCCTGAAGAAACGGTGCAGATCATTAACGGTCTGAAAACCAAATACGAAGCGCATCATGACGTACGCTATACCGCTAAAGCGGTTCGTGCTGCGGTTGAGCTGTCGGTGAAATACATCAACGATCGTCACCTGCCTGACAAGGCGATTGACGTGATCGACGAAGCCGGCGCTCGCGCTCGACTGATGCCGGTCAGCAAGCGCAAGAAAACCGTTAACGTCAGTGACATTGAAAGCGTAGTGGCTCGTATCGCCCGCATTCCAGAGAAAACCGTGTCAGCCACCGACCGCGATGTGCTGAAAAATCTCGGCGATCGCCTGAAAATGCTGGTATTTGGTCAGGATAACGCCGTCGAGGCGCTGACCGAAGCTATCAAGATGAGCCGCGCTGGTCTGAGCCAGGATCGCAAGCCTGTAGGTTCGTTCCTGTTCGCGGGTCCAACCGGCGTCGGTAAAACCGAGGTTACGGTACAGCTGGCGAAAGCACTGGACATCGAACTGCTGCGTTTTGATATGTCGGAATATATGGAGCGTCACACCGTGAGCCGTTTGATCGGTGCGCCTCCAGGATACGTTGGTTTTGATCAGGGTGGCCTGCTGACCGATGCCGTTATCAAGCATCCGCATGCCGTCGTGCTGCTCGATGAAATCGAGAAAGCGCACCCGGACGTCTTCAACCTGCTGTTGCAGGTTATGGATAACGGAACGCTGACCGATAACAACGGCCGCAAAGCCGACTTCCGTAATGTGATACTGGTGATGACCACAAACGCCGGTGTGCGTGAAACAGAGCGTAAATCGATTGGTCTTATCCATCAGGACAACAGCCCTGATGCGATGGAAGAGATCAAGAAAGTGTTTACCCCTGAGTTCCGTAACCGTCTGGACAACGTGATTTGGTTTAATCACCTGTCTCCTGAGGTTATCCAGCAGGTTGTCGACAAATTTATCGTCGAACTGCAGGCTCAGCTGGATGCGAAAGGCGTGTCGCTTGAAGTTAGCGATGAAGCGCGCGACTGGCTGTCAGTCAAAGGTTACGACCGTGCCATGGGCGCTCGCCCAATGACGCGTATCGTACAGGAAAACCTGAAGAAACCGCTGGCTAACGAACTGCTGTTTGGTTCGCTGGTTGATGGTGGCTCAGTTTCCGTAGCGCTGGATAAAGCGGCCGATAAACTGACCTATCACTTTATGAGTGCACAGAAGATCAAGGAAGAGGGTGCAGTGCACTAATCTCTTGAATCTGAAGTGTTAAAATAGAAAAAGGCGATGTGAAAGCATCGCCTTTTTTACGTCTTTAAGTCCGTATTATCTTCTGGAGCAGCTTATTAGGCGCTAAATAGCAGAAACCACAAAACGCCCTTGCCACGTATCATTACTGAGAGTGGGAAGAGCGAAATGGGTAACCTCAGGTATCGCGAGATAAATCAGCGATGAGTGAGCCTATCAGCGGCTACGGAAGACAATGCGGCCTTTGCTCAGGTCGTACGGGGTCAACTCTACAGTGACTTTGTCGCCCGTCAGGATGCGGATATAGTTCTTGCGCATTTTACCGGAGATGTGTGCGGTTACCACGTGTCCGTTTTCTAATTCAACGCGGAACATGGTGTTTGGCAACGTGTCCAATACGGTGCCCTGCATTTCAATGTTGTCTTCTTTGGCCATCGAGTCCTCTAGGTGTTACTACCATAGTTTTTAACCGGCAAGATAATGCCGAAAAACCCACATTATGTAAAGAATTGTTGGCGTTTGCCGCACACATTCCCTATTCCTTCAGGAGGGATGGCAAATCAACGTCATGTGGGGGTAAGTCTTGTGGCAACCAGCATCCCGGCGGCAACGTCAGTTGCGAAAGTCGGGATAACTGCTGCAAAAATTGGCGGCGGGGGATCTCTCTCGCACCCAGCGACGCAGTGTGAGGGTTGATCACCTGACAGTCAACCAGTTCTCCCCCCTGAGCGCTAAAATATTGGCAAAAAGCCATGATTGCGCACTTCGAAGCATTGATACGGCGGCTGAACATCGACTCGCCGCAAAAAAGCCTGCCGACCGCCACGCCGTACATACCGCCGATCAGCTCATCTCCTGACCAAACCTCTATCGAGTGCGCATGGCCTTGTTGATGAAGTCCCAGATAGCCTTGTTTCACCAGCGGACCTATCCAGGTACCTTCAGCTCGTTCCTCGGCACAGGCGGAGATAACTTGCCCAAATGCCTGGTTAAGCGTGTAGCGATAGTCTGTCTGGCGCAGAAAACGCCGCAAGCTGCGGCTGACGTGGCGCTCTTCAGGAAAAAGCACCGCGCGGGGATCGGGCGACCACCAGAGGATTTCCTCACCTGGCTCAAACCAGGGGAAAATACCGCTCGCATAGGCAGAGAGCAGGCGCGACGGCGAGAGATCGCCACCAATCGCCAGTAAACCATTGGGCTGGCGAAGGGCGGTCTCCGGGTTAGGAAAGCGAATTGAACTGGCAGAAAGCTGCACCAAACGCATAAAAGTCTCAATTAATATCAGTTTTACCCTGCTGATTATAGCGCAGAGGGTCGCGTTGCTAATTTTCCAGCCTCCATTATGCAGACGCGATCCATCTTATCAGTACCCGCAAGACGGTGGGTTATCATCAGCAAGGTTTTGTTTTTACAGCAGCTCTCTAGCAACTCCAGCATATGACGTTCGGTTTCGGCATCCAGACCTTCCGTAGGTTCATCAAGGATCCACAGTGGCGCATCGTGCAGCAGGGCGCGAGCTAAACCAAGCCTTCGTTGTTCTCCACCGGATAATTGTCTGCCGCCTTCACCCAGCCAGGCATTCAACCCGGCATCTTCCAGCAGGCTGTCTAATTTCACCTGACGGAGTACTTCATGAAGTCGCTCGTCGCTGCTTGCTGGCGCAGCAAGCAGCAGATTATCCCGTAAAGTGCTGTTAAATACGTGCACTCGCTGGCTCAGCACCGTCACCATGCTGCGCAAGGTTGATTCTTGATAATCTACCAGCGGAACGTCGTTAAGCAGAATACAACCATGCTGAGGGTCCCAGGCGCGGGTCAATAATTGCGCCAGCGTCGATTTACCGCAGCCAGTTTTGCCCAGCAGGGCAATATGTTCGCCAGCCTGAATCTCCAGATTGATTTTATTAAGCACCGGCAGCGGCTGTTCAGGGTAGGTAAAGCTTACCCCCTGGATGGAAATGCGAGCCTGTGATGTACGTGCAGGGCCGCGAGTGGGAAAGACCACGGCGGGGCGTTGGCCGATAATCTGGCTCACGCGGCTGGCAGAAGCCATCACCTGACCAAAATGCTGGAAAGCGCCAGCGACAGGCCCCAGTGCCTCAAAGGCTGCAAGGGGGGTGAAGACAAACAGGGCCAGCAAAGCGCCAGGGGCGGGCAATACGCTAATACCGCCCGAGGCCAGCCAGAGTAGCAGGCACAATGTCAGGCCAGAGGCGGCAATCATCAGCGCCTGTGATAATCCTGACAATTTTGCCTGCTGCTGTTGCCGGTTTAGCCAACGGCGCTGGATCTCATCCAGCCGTTGGCGACTCTGAGCCTCGGCACCAAAAATTACCCGCTCCGATTGTCCCTGCAACCATCCACCCAGTTCAGCGCGATACTCGCCGCGCAACCGGGTCAGGTCGCGACCAATCGGTTGGCCTGCCCGATAGAACATTACGGGCAGTAATAGCAGTAACGCCAGCATGATAGCGCCGAGGATCAGTGCTAAACCAACGTCCAGATAACTCAGCCCGACGGTGACGACAATAATGACCACCAGCGCTGAAATAAGCGGTGAAATCACACGCAGGTAGAGATGATCCAAAGTATCAACGTCGGCAACTAATCGGTTGAGTATTTCTGCCTTCTGAAAACCGGCCAGCCCTCCGGGAGACAGCGGCAGCAGCTTGCTGAAAGTAAACACTCGCAAATGCGCCAGCACGCGGAAGGTAGCATCGTGGCTGACGACGCGCTCCGCATAGCGACCCGCTGTACGGAAAATCGCCGCCCCGCGTACTCCGGCGGCAGGCAGCATATAATTAAAGGTATAAAGGCCCGCCAGTCCGGCCAACGAGGAGGCTGCCAGGAACCAGCCGGATAAACTCAGCAGGCCGATGCTCGCCAGCAGGGTGACGATAGCAAGCAGGATCCCCAGCGCCATACGTATCCAGTGACGGCGATAAAGCGCCAGATAAGGCAAGAGGATTTTCATCGCGGCAGCTCCTGACTACGCTGAGCATGCAGGCGGGAAAAATGCCCCGACTGGGCCAGCAATTGTTGATAGTTGCCTTTTTCGACCAGCAGACCTTTGTCCATCACCCAGACTTCATCGTAATGTTCAGTATCTTCAAGGCGATGGGTCACTAAAAGCGTGGTTTGCCTTCTAGACGCATGGTTCAGCGCGCTCATGACTTTTTGCTCACTCTCGGCATCAAGGCTGGCTGTTGGCTCATCTAGCAGTAACAGTGAGCAAGTGGAAAGCAGGGCGCGGGCTACCGCTACCCGCTGTGCTTGCCCCACAGACAGACGGGCAGCATCTTCTCCAATAGCCGTATCAAGACCCTCCGGCAGTAAAGATAAAAACTCGCTGACATAAGACTGTTCAATGACCTGATTAAGCTCGGAATCGCTGGCTGCAGGGCGGCTCAATAGGATGTTTTGCCGCAAAGTCTTTTCGGTGAGGTGGGGATTTTGCCCGACCCAGCTGATACCTCTGCGCCATTCGGCCATCGAGGTCTCTTTTAATTCCTGCCCGTTGATCTTGAGCTGTCCCTGATAGGGCATAAAGCCCAGCAAAGTATTAAGCAGCGAACTTTTACCCGCGCCGCTAAGGCCGACAATCGCCACGCTTCTACCCGCTGTCAGGCTGAAATTTAACGGTCCGGCAAGGCGTTGGCCCTGTGGCGAGGTAATATGTAGATCGATGGCCGTGAGGGTTATCGGCCGCGCGCCGTCAAAAGGCAGATTTCCATGGGGAGGTTGCTCGGCCTCAAGGGCTAGAAACGCCACCAGACTTTCTGCCGCGCCCACCGCCTGTGCCTTGGCGTGATAAAACACGCCCAAATCCCGCAATGGCTGGAAGAATTCGGGGGCTAAAATCAGCACCAAAAATCCGGAAAATAGCGTAACCGGCGTTCCGTAATGGCCAAAATTCAGTTCGCCAAGGTAAGAGAAACCAAAATACACGGCGACAACGGCAATGGAAATTGAGGCGAAAAACTCCAGCACGGCTGAAGAAAGAAAGGCCAGTCGCAGAACTTCCATGGTGCGCGCGCGAAAGTTCTCGCTGGAGTCTTTGATTTGGCTAATTTCTGCATCGGCGCGGAAAAACAGCCGCAGGGTTTCCAGACCGCGCAGGCTATCGAGAAACTGGCCACTTAATCTTGCCAGCGCCTGAAAATTGCGCCGGTTGGCGTCGGCAGCGCCCATGCCCACCAGCGCCATAAATATTGGAATAAGTGGGGCGGTGGCAAGCAGGATAAGCCCTGCCGCCCAGTTAATCGGAAAAATACTGACCAGAATAAGCAGCGGAATCATTCCCGCTAGCGAGATCTGTGGCAGATAACGGGCGTAGTAATCGTGCATATCTTCAATTTGCTCAAGGATCAGCGTTGCCCAGCTTCCCGCTGGTTTACCCTTGATCCATGCAGGGCCAAGTGTGTGCAGGCGATCCAACACCAGCTTGCGCATCTCCTCGCGGATAACTCTTCCGCAAATAAAGCCCACCTGTTCTCGCAGCCAGGTCACCACGGCCCGCAGCACAAAGGTTAGCGCAAGAAACAGGAAGCTTTGCCACAGCGTATCGCGCGGGGTGTGATCGATTATCAGGTTATGCAGTAGGCCAGCCAATAACCAGGCCTGTGCCAGAATTAGCAGGCCAGAAATTAGCCCTAGCAGCATTGATAGGCGGATCCAGCGTTTGGCTCGCAAGCTTTGTTGCTTGAGCCAGCGGATTAATTCTTGTTGCCGAGTCTTGTTCATCCCAGTTTTATTCATCCCAGGTAAGCCGAATGCAGAACGCATGTGCTGAAAAGCACCGCGGAGGGTGCGATTGTCCGTGATTTCCGTGCCAGGCGGAAAGTCCGCATAGTCTACAGGGTCTTTTGGGCGCTGAACACATCCGACTCTTGCAAATATCCGGGGACAATACAAATAAAAAAGGCGACCCTAAGGTCGCCTTTATCTTTAGCAGATCAAGTGGTTAACATTGACTGCCAGTATGCAACATTATTTGAATTCGGCCTGTGCCAGACCATCAAGATAACGTTCTGCATCCAGTGCTGCCATACAGCCTGTGCCTGCAGAGGTGATCGCCTGACGGTAAATGTGATCCATCACATCACCGGCTGCAAATACGCCAGGGATGCTGGTCTGAGTCGCGTTACCGTGAATGCCGGACTGCACCTTGATGTAACCATTTTCCAGCGCCAGCTGACCGTCAAAAATGCCGGTGTTAGGGCTGTGACCAATGGCAATAAACATACCGGCTACGTCTAGCTTGTTCAGCTCGTCGTTGTTGACATCGCGCAAGTTAGCACCAGTCACACCCATTTCATCGCCCAATACTTCTTCCAGGGTTTTGTTGGTATGCAACACGATTTTACCGCTGGCGGCCTTCTCATTCAGGCGGTCAATCAGGATCTTCTCGGCGCGGAAGTTTTCGCGGCGGTGAATCAGGTGCACTTCAGAAGCAATATTCGCCAAATAAAGCGCTTCTTCCACGGCGGTATTACCTCCACCAACCACGGCAACTTTTTGATTACGATAGAAGAAACCGTCACAGGTTGCGCAGGCAGATACGCCACGGCCTTTAAACGCCTCTTCCGAAGGCAGACCCAGGTAGCGAGCAGAGGCGCCAGTGGCAATAATCAGTGCGTCACAGGTGTATTCTTCGCTATCACCAAACAGGCGGAATGGGCGAGTTTGCAGATCGACGCGGTTAATATGGTCGAAAACGATTTCCGTATTAAATTTTACCGCGTGTTCGTGCATGCGTTCCATCAGGCCTGGACCAGTCAGACCTTCTGGGTCACCCGGCCAGTTTTCCACTTCTGTAGTGGTGGTCAACTGACCGCCTTTCTCGATACCGGTGATTAAAACCGGCTTCAGGTTTGCACGAGCAGCATAGACTGCAGCGGTGTAACCCGCAGGGCCAGAACCTAAAATCAACAACTTACTATGTTTAACTGTACCCATAAGGAATTCATCTCCGTGATCGCGAACTACGTCATAGTAGGGATTGTAGGGAAAAAGGCCGCGTAAAAAAAGCATACTCAGATGTTGTTAGCGATTTGTCTGATAGTTTTTACCTGAAATCACGGGTAAAAATGATTTCTGTCTGAATTTGTCATCTGCTTTTGTTATTGTTCAATCTGAAAAGGCAGCAAAAAAGGACGTTCGCCGTTTTCAATCTGGCATGTTCTTCTGATTTTGCTTCTTTTACTTTGACAATCCGCTGTGCATTTGCGAAAACATCTAGGGAAGAAGAAATTATACGCCTGTAAGTGTCTCAAATTTACACAATGTGCTACCGCTTTACCCGTTACAGGTTCTCATTGTTTATTTTTAAGGCAGAGACAAGCAGCTATTTAGGTTTTGTTGCGCCTAATTAGTCACTTAGCGTTATTTCTTTTTCGGCTTCACTAAAAAAAATTCGTTTTCTTCTGACAGGGGTAAGACGTCTTGAAGTGAGTCGCAACAACCTATAAAAAACAGGTCTTCGCTTAGGATACACCCTTATACATTGAAGTTGGTTAGGGTATGGCAAGTGCAGGGAAGGACATCAGAGAGATAATAATAATGGTAGATAACAAGAAACGTCCGGGAAAAGATCTCGACCGTATTGACCGTAACATTCTTAATGAGCTGCAAAAGGATGGCCGGATCTCTAACGTCGAGCTTTCCAAACGTGTGGGTTTGTCACCTACACCATGTCTGGAACGCGTTCGCCGTCTTGAACGTCAGAATTTCATTCATGGCTACACTGCTTTGCTCAATCCTCATTATCTGGATGCTTCATTGCTGGTGTTCGTTGAGATTACCCTCAACCGTGGCGCACCGGATGTGTTTGAGCAATTCAATGCGGCAGTACAAAAACTAGAAGATATTCAGGAGTGTCACTTGGTTTCAGGGGACTTCGACTACTTGTTGAAAACCCGTGTACCTGATATGTCTGCTTACCGTAAACTGCTAGGCGAAACGCTTCTTCGTTTACCAGGTGTTAACGACACCCGAACCTATGTGGTAATGGAAGAAGTGAAACAGACTAACCGCCTGGTAATTAAAACCCGGTAAGTAAAAGGTACAGGTGCAAAACCTAATTTATTTAGCTACACTCCTGTGTATTCATACAGCTCTGGCGCCGGGGTTCGTTCCCGGCGCTATCGCTATTTCAGTTCACAGGAACCTGGAGAGCCTTTCTTGAGCCAGGAATATACAGAAGACAAAGAAGTTACCTTGAAAAAACTCAGCGGTGGCCGACGCATTTTGGAAGCCGTGCTGGTTGTGGTAGCTATTTTCGCCATTTATCTGATGGCGGCATTACTCAGTTTCAATCCGTCCGATCCAAGCTGGTCACAAACCTCTTGGCATGGCCCTATCCATAATTTGGGTGGCGGCGTCGGAGCCTGGATGGCCGATACGCTATTCTTTATTTTTGGCGTGTTGGCGTATGCCATTCCTCCAATCATGCTTTGTCTTTGCTGGGCATCTTTCCGCCAGCGAGATAGCCAGGATTACATCGACTTTTTCACGCTATCGCTTCGGCTGATAGGGACGCTGGCGCTGATCCTCACCTCGTGCGGGCTGGCATCGCTCAATATTGACGACCTCTATTACTTTGCTTCTGGCGGTGTGATAGGCAGTCTGCTGGGCACGGCAATGACCCCGTGGTTCAACAATATCGGCGCAACGCTGCTGTTGCTTTGCGTGTGGGCCGCGGGTCTGACTCTGTTTACTGGTTGGTCCTGGCTGACTATTGCCGAAAAGATTGGTGGCACTATATTAGGTGCAACCAACTTTATGACCAACCGTTCGCGTCGTGACGATGATTACGACTATGAGTATGACGAGCGTGATGAACACGACGACACCTTGCTCAAGAATCATCCTGATGAAGCGCAAGAGGGGGCACATACCTCGGTTGCTCCTGTTCAGGAAGCGGCCGTGGCAACGACGGTTATCTCGGCGGCGGCGATGGCCGACGATGACGATGACGTGCTGTTCTCGGCCCCTTCTGTCCATGACAAGACTCCGTTGCAGCCACAACCCGCGGCTGAGGTTCACGTTGCAGCTCAGCCTGCCGCTCCGATGAATCCAGCGTCTCAGGGCCATGCCGAGGCGCAGATACCTGCCGCAACGCCACCGCTGAATACGGCTCCGGCTGTTGCAGCACCCTTGCAGCAAGAAGCACCGCCGCTTTACAGCTTTGAAATTCCTGAAGAAACACCAGCCCCTCGTTCGGTACAGCCTGCTGTGCAATCTCGTCGCTACGATGAGCCACAGTTGGGTGACTGGAATCAGGTGACTGAACCTCAACACCACGAGCGTTCTCCGTTTGATTTCAATGCTGCTCCTGAAGTCAGCAGCGTTGCGGCGACTGCCGCATTGGCGACGGGCCTGGCTCAGGCTGGTAAATCAGCGGCGGCAGAAGCAGGCAATACCTTCATGCCTGCCTTTAGCGCCGTGAGTGATGAAAATCCGCAAATCAAGAAAGGTTTCGGTCCTGAACTTCCAAGACCGAATCCGGTTAAACTGCCTACCCGTCGCGAGATGGCGTCTTACGGCATCAAGCTCCCTTCTCAGCGCATCGCCGAGCAACAGGAGCAAGAAGCCGCACGTCTTGCGCGTGAGGCCCAGTCTCAGCAACAGCAGCAGCCAGAGAGCCATTCTGCAGAAGACGAAGAAGAGCTACAGCAGGCGGCGCTGAGACAGGCATGGGTTGAGCAGCAAAATCAGCGTTATGGTGAAACGGCAGAACAGCCAGAGCAGATCGAAGATGACGAAGATGCTTTGCTTCAGGCTCAACTGCGCCAGCAGTTTGCAGCCCGTGAGCAGGCGCGCTATCAACAGGTCGAACCTGAGCAGTCTCAGCCGTATCAAGAAACGCAGTATTCACAGCACGCGCCTGCCTACCAGCAGCCAGAAGAACAGCCATTATCTGGCCAAAACATCAGCACTCATGATGCCTTCAATTTCTCTCCGATGGCTGATTTGATCGATGATACGCCAGTAGAACCGCTGTTTACGCTGTCACCACAGGTTGAAGAATCCAGGCAGCCAGCGACTTACAGTCAGGGCGCGTCCTCTGCCCCGGTTGAAGCCCCTCGCTATGCAGCTGAACCTCAGCAATACGTCGCTGAGCAGCAGCAAGAGTCGGCCAAACCTGCAATGGACAGCCTGATCCACCCTGCATTAATGCGTAATGAAATGCCGGTTAACAGGCCAACTACGCCGCTGCCAAGTCTGGATCTCCTGACCTCAGCTCCGGCTACCGAAGAGCCTGTGGACATGTTTGCCCTTGAGCAAACGGCGCAGTTGATCGAGGCACGACTGAACGATTATCGTATAAAAGCCGAAGTGGTAGACAAACTGCCGGGGCCGGTAATCACGCGTTTCGAACTGGATCTGGCTCCGGGCGTTAAAGCGGCGCGTATTTCTAATCTGTCACGCGACCTTGCACGATCGCTGTCCACCGTGGCTGTACGTATCGTTGAGGTGATTCCAGGCAAGCCTTATGTCGGCCTTGAATTGCCAAATAAAAAGCGTCAAACAGTTTATCTGCGCGAAGTGCTGGACTGCCCTCAGTTCAAAAACGATCCGTCGCCGCTTACCGTGGTACTGGGTAAAGATATTTCTGGCGAACCGGTAGTCGCGGATCTGGCAAAAATGCCTCACCTGCTGGTTGCCGGTACGACCGGTTCCGGTAAGTCGGTGGGCGTTAACGCCATGATCCTCAGCATGCTTTATAAAGCCACACCGGAAGACGTGCGCTTTATTATGATCGACCCGAAAATGCTGGAGCTGTCTGTTTATGAAGGTATTCCACATCTGTTAACCGAAGTGGTTACTGACATGAAAGACGCGGCCAATGCGTTGCGTTGGTGTGTCGGTGAAATGGAACGTCGTTATAAACTGATGTCAGCGCTTGGCGTGCGTAACCTTGCCGGTTACAACGAGAAGATCAAGGAAGCAGAAGAAATGGGTTGGCCAATCCCGGACCCATTCTGGAAGCCGAGCGACAGCATGGGCCACGAGCCAAGAAAGCTGGGTAAAGAACCGTTCATCGTGGTTCTGGTGGATGAGTTTGCCGACCTGATGATGACGGTCGGTAAAAAGGTCGAAGAACTGATCGCTCGTCTTGCCCAGAAAGCGCGTGCAGCCGGTATTCACCTGGTGTTGGCGACTCAGCGTCCGTCGGTTGACGTCATTACCGGCTTGATCAAGGCTAACATTCCAACGCGTATTGCCTTTACCGTATCGAGCAAGATTGACTCGAGGACTATCCTCGATCAGGGCGGCGCTGAATCCTTGCTGGGGATGGGTGACATGCTTTATATGGCACCTAACTCATCGATTCCTATCCGCGTTCACGGAGCTTTCGTACGCGATCAGGAGGTTCATGCCGTGGTTCAGGACTGGAAGGCGCGCGGGCGTCCTCAATACATCGACAGCATCATCAAGGGCGGTGAAGAGGGTGAAGGCGGCAGTTCAGGACTGGAAGAGGGTGAAGAGTTGGATCCTCTGTTCGATCAGGCCGTAGAGTTTGTGGTTGAGAAACGTCGTGCGTCAATTTCCGGCGTTCAGCGACAGTTCCGTATTGGTTATAACCGTGCGGCGCGTATCGTTGAGCAAATGGAGGCGCAATCTATTGTCAGCACGCCGGGTCACAACGGCAACCGCGAAGTACTTGCACCACCGCCTCACGAAAGTTGAGGGGGTAGAACAAGGGCCGCAAATGCGGCCCTTGGCAATTCTGCTGTTCCGTTTTGCAGCGTTAATCTCTCACGAACTGACGTTTGCAAAGAATCGTAAAAGCGTTAATTCTCAGACGATTGAGCTATCGGAGTGCCGATAGGTTCAGCTAAAGTTTAGCTCTCGGGGTTGTTTTCCCGCGTATTCCCCCAAATGTTGGGAGATGTCGTCTGTTCGCAATGGATTTTGAGGTAACAATAACAATGAAAAAATTATTAGCTGTAAGCTGTTTATTGACCGCATTTATTTCAGGATCTGTGCTGGCCGATGCCAGCAGCGATTTAAAGAGCCGTCTCGGAAAGTTGAATACTTTCCACGCCAGCTTTACCCAAACGGTGACCGGCGATGACGGTTCTAACGTTCAGCAGGGCGAAGGCCAACTTTGGGTGAAGCGCCCGAACCTGTTCAACTGGCATATGACATCCCCAGACGAAAGCATCCTGGTTTCCGATGGCAAAACGCTGTGGTTCTATAATCCATTCGTCGAGCAAGTGACGGCGACCTGGCTGAAAAACGCGACTGGCAATACGCCATTTATGCTGATTACCCGTAATGACAGCAGCGACTGGGCAAAATATAACGTTACTGAGAAAGGTGATGATTTTAATCTGACGCCTAAATCTGCTACCGGTAACCTTAAGCAGTTCTCAATCACGGTAACGGCAAACGGCACCATCAAGAGCTTCACCGCCGTTGAACAAGACGGTCAGCGAAGCGCCTATGCTCTTAAAGGCGAGCAGAACGCGTCTGTCGATGATGCTAAATTTAAATTCACGCCACCTAAAGGTGTGACGCTAGACGATCAACGTCAGTGAGGACTTAGTGGGCAATCTGTCACTCGATTTTTCTCATAATGAATTTCAGCCATTGGCCGCAAGAATGCGGCCAATTACCCTGGCTGAGTATATCGGCCAGCAGCATCTGCTGGCTCCGGGCAAGCCATTGCCTCGTGCTATCGAAGCCGGGCAACTGCACTCCATGATCCTTTGGGGACCGCCGGGAACGGGAAAAACGACGCTGGCAGAACTGATTGGTCGCTATGCTAATGCCGATGTCGAGCGCATTTCGGCGGTAACTTCCGGTATAAAAGAAATCCGTGAGGCTATCGAACGCGCGCGTCAAAATCGCAATGCCGGTCGGCGAACCATTCTGTTTGTCGACGAGGTGCACCGCTTCAATAAAAGTCAGCAGGATGCTTTTCTGCCGCATATTGAAGATGGCACCATTACCTTTATTGGCGCGACTACCGAGAATCCTAGCTTTGAATTGAACTCGGCGCTGCTGTCCCGAGCTCGGGTTTATTTGCTTAAAGGTTTAACGGCGGACGATATCGAGAAGGTGATCGATCAGGCGATGAACAACGCCGATCGCGGTTATGCCGGTCAAAATATTCGAATCCCCCCTCAGACTCGCCGCATGTTAGCCGAATTGGTCAACGGCGATGCCCGTCGTGCGCTGAACAGCATTGAGATGATGGCCGACATGGCGGAAGTTGACGCTCAGGGTGTGCGAGTGCTTACCACTGAGCTGCTGAATGAAATTTCCGGCGAACGCAGCGCCCGATTTGATAACAAAGGCGATCGCTATTACGACCTGATTTCTGCGCTGCATAAATCGGTGCGTGGTTCTGCTCCCGACGCGGCGCTGTATTGGTACGCGCGCATTATCACTGCCGGTGGCGATCCCTTGTATGTCGCAAGGCGTTTGCTGGCTATCGCTTCCGAAGATGTCGGCAATGCCGATCCGCGTGCGATGCAGATTGCTATCGCTGCCTGGGACTGTTTCACGCGTGTCGGTCCGGCGGAAGGCGAAAGGGCAATAGCGCAGGCGATTGTTTATCTAGCTTGCGCACCGAAAAGCAACGCCGTTTATACGGCTTTCAAAGCTGCAATGCGCGATGCGAAAGAGCAGGCCGATTACGACGTGCCCGAGCATTTGCGGAATGCACCGACCAAGCTGATGAAAGAAATGGGGCTGGGTGCAGAATATCGTTATGCCCATGACGAACCCAATGCCTACGCCGCGGGAGAGAACTATTTCCCTCCTGAGATGGCAAAAACGCAGTACTATTATCCGACCGCACGGGGCATGGAAGGAAAAATCGGTGAAAAGCTGGCGTGGCTGACTGAACAAGATCAAAATAGCCCGACAAAACGCTACCGATAAATTTGCTCTTGCGGTAAGGTTACGGCTGATAACTCTTTGACATGCTGCCGGTTCAGTCAGCATGTGCATCAAAATTTATTTAATTCAACACGACAGGATTAGCATGCTCGATCCCAATCTGCTGCGTAATGAGCTAGACGCAGTTGCAGAAAAACTCGCTCGCAGAGGTTTTAAACTCGATGTAGAAACATTGCGCGCTCAAGAAGAACGCCGCAAAGTGCTGCAAGTAGAAACGGAAAATCTTCAGGCTGAAAGGAATGCACGATCGAAATCGATCGGTGCGGCTAAAGCTCGCGGTGAAGACATCGATGCCCTGCGTCAGGAAGTTAACGAACTGGGTGACAAGCTGAGTGCTGCCAAGTCCGAATTGGAAGCACTGCTGGACGAGATGAATAAAGTGACTCAGGCGTTGCCAAACCTGCCTGATGACTGCGTTCCTGTCGGTAAAGATGATAGCGAAAACCAGGAAGTAAGCCGCTGGGGCGAGCCGCGTCAATTCGATTTCGAAGTGCGCGATCACGTTTCTCTGGGTGAACTGGCCGGTGGGCTTGATTTTGCTGCTGGCGTTAAATTGACCGGCGCACGCTTTGTGGTAATGCAGGGCCAGATCGCTCGCATGCACCGCGCACTGTCACAGTTTATGCTCGATCTGCACACCGAGCAGCATGGCTATATCGAAACTGCAGTGCCTTACCTGGTGAACCAGGATTCGCTGTTCGGTACCGGTCAGTTGCCTAAGTTTGGTGAAGACCTGTTCCACACCAAGCCTCTGGGCGAAGAAGCAGGCAGCAGCAACTATGCGCTGATCCCAACTGCGGAAGTGCCGTTGACCAATCTGGCGCGTGATGAAATTCTTGAAGAAGAGTCTCTGCCACTGAAATTGACGGCACACACGCCATGTTTCCGTTCTGAGGCAGGTTCTTACGGTCGTGATACTCGTGGTCTGATCCGTATGCACCAGTTCGATAAAGTTGAGATGGTACAAATCGTTCGCCCTGAAGACTCCATGCAGGCGTTGGAAGAGCTGACCGGGCATGCCGAGAAAGTGTTGCAATTGCTGAACCTGCCTTATCGTAAGATGCTGCTGTGCACTGGTGATATGGGTGCTGGTTCTTGCAAAACCTACGATTTGGAAGTGTGGTTGCCAGCGCAGAACACTTACCGTGAAATTTCCTCTTGTTCAAATATGTGGGATTTCCAGGCGCGTCGCATGCAGGCTCGTACCCGTAGCAAAACCGAGAAAAAACCACGTCTGGTTCACACCCTTAACGGTTCTGGTCTGGCAGTAGGTCGTACTTTGGTTGCTGTGCTTGAGAACTACCAGCAGGCTGACGGCAGTATTGTTGTGCCAGAAGTTCTGCGTCCATATATGCGTGGCCTGGAAGTTATCGGTTAAAAACGCAGACAATAACGAATTGGCCTGAAGGGCTAGCCGTTTAATCCACATAAATAATTAAGGCCGATTGCTAACGCGATCGGTTTTTTTATACTTTTTCAGCTCAGTATTCATCGGCGATATTTTTTAATCGAAAGCTTCGTGTTCGACCTATTATTTGTCGGTTTTGGTACGGAATTATCCAATAAATAATATATTAATCAGTGCGATATAAAATATTTCCGTTTGCCAGCTATATCACCATCCAGACGATTGATTAGTTATTTAAATCATTGAAATACAGATTGTGCGGCGAGGTAATTTCGCCAGATTGACTTTTTTATTGCCAATGGCATGATGCGCGCAATTTCATTGTATTTCTGGTTGCTCAATCCCTATGTCTGCTTACTCTCGCCCGGTGCTGTTGCTGCTCTGCGGCCTTTTGCTATTGACCGTTTCAATTGCGGTTTTGAGCACCCTCGTCCCTTTATGGCTGACGCATGAAACCTTGCCTACCTGGAAAGTGGGGCTGGTAAGCTCTTCTTATTACGCAGGTAATTTGGTGGGAACGCTGATTGCCGGACGAGTGATCAAGCGGTTAGGCTTTAATCTCAGCTACCAGCTTTCCTGCATCCTGTTTGCCGTGGCAACCGCGGGCTTAACTCTGTCCATGAGCTTTGTGGGTTGGGTAAGCTGGCGTTTTATGGCCGGTATCGGCTGTGCGCTAATCTGGGTAGTGGTTGAAAGCGCTTTGCTGCGTAGCGGAACGGTCAAAAATCGTGGTCAGCTGCTGGCAGCCTACATGATCGTTTATTACATCGGCACAGTGTTGGGGCAGCTTCTGCTCGGCAAAGTTTCGACCGAATTGTTTAGCGTTATCCCGTGGGTCACGGGTTTGATTGTTATCGCTATGCTGCCGCTGCTGTTTGCACACATTGCCAATCAGGACCGCGAACTGCCTACGATTTCAGTCTGGCCGATGTTTAAGCGTCGCAGCGCTCGGCTCGGAGTTAACGGCTGTGTGATATCCGGGATCGTACTCGGGTCTCTTTATGGACTGATGCCACTCTTTTTGGCACACCGTGGTCTGAGTGATGCCGACGTGGGATACTGGATGGCGCTGCTGGTGAGCTCGGGAATAATTGGCCAATGGCCTGTTGGGCGTCTTGCCGATCGCTATGGCAGATTGATGGTACTGCGCGTGCAGGTATTTGTGATTATCCTTGGCAGCATCGCGATGCTGGCGGGCTACGCCATGGCACCTGCGCTGTTTGTGCTCGGCTGTGCTGGTTTTACGCTGTATCCGGTCGCGATGTCATGGGCCTGCGAAAAAGTTAGCCCGGATGAACTGGTGGCAATGAACCAAACGCTGCTGATGAGTTACACCATTGGTAGCCTTGCTGGTCCATCGATGACGGCAATGCTAATGCAGAACTACTCTGACCGCGTGCTGTTTGTGATGATCGCCGCGGTAGCGCTAGTGTACCTGGTCATGTTGCTGCGAAAAGCGGATCAACAATCTACACCTGTTGCCACTGCCTGATAACGATACCCTTCGTACTTGAAGCTGCAACTGCGTTGGCCACGCTCGCTCACCCCAGTCACTTACTGATGTAAGCTCCTGGGGATTCGTCTCGCTTGCCGCCTTGTTGCAGCTCCAATTACTTTGCGTATCTGCGAATACTTTGGATATCTGCGAAAAGCTAAAGACTCGACCATACTTAATTTACTGATTTATTAGTATATTACTGTGTGGCCATAGCTTTCTAAAATCCCTTTTACCTTCTCCATGATTTCCTTGGTCGGCGGGCTTACGCCGTTAAGCCCGTACTCCTCGCCCATCGCAATCCATTTATGCTTGCCCAGCTCGTGATAGGGTAACAGTTCTATTTTCTCGATATTAGCCATGTCTTTAGTGAATTCGCCCAGCATATGCACGGAATGCTCATCGTCGGACCAGCCAGGTACTACCACATAGCGGATCCAGGTGCGTTTGTTGCGCTCGGCAAGATAGCGGGCGAAATCCAGAGTCCGATGGTTGGAGACACCGACCAGTTTCTCGTGGATTTCATCATTGAGCTGTTTTAGGTCAAGCATGACTAAATCGGTAGCATCGATCAGTTCGTCGATGACAGGATCATAACGGCGCACGAAACCGTTGGTATCGAGGCAGGTGCTGATGCCTTCAGCCTGACAGGCTCTAAACCAGTCGCGTACAAATTCGGCCTGTAAAACTGCCTCCCCGCCAGACGCTGTCACGCCGCCGCCGGAAGCTTGCATATAGTGACGATAGGTCACCAGTTCTTTCATCAGATCTTCAACGCTAACTTCTTTGCCGCCGTGCAGATCCCAGGTATCGCGGTTGTGGCAGTACATACAGCGCATCAGGCAACCCTGAAAAAATACGATATAGCGTATGCCTGGACCATCGACGGTACCGCAGGATTCATAGGAGTGAATGCGACCCTGGATAGACATTGCAGGTGTTCTCCATTGTCAGAAGGCTCCGTTGAGGGAGTCTTGTTAAATTATTATTGTCAAAAGACTCCACCGAGGTGGAGTCTTGTTGATTACCAACGTTTAATTCACCCGCCGTTACATAGATTTTGTAAAGGTACGAGTAATCACGTCCTGCTGCTGTTCTTTGGTTAGAGAGTTGAAACGCACGGCATAGCCCGAAACGCGGATAGTGAGCTGAGGATATTTTTCTGGATCTTCCATCGCCTCAAGCAGCATCTCGCGGTTCATCACGTTGACGTTAAGATGCTGGCCGCCTTCAATGTTGTCCTCATGGTGGAAATAGCCATCCATAAGGCCAGCGAGGTTGGCTTTACGCACATTGTCGTCTTTACCCAGCGCGTTTGGCACAATCGAGAAGGTGTAAGAGATGCCGTCTTTCGCATAGGCAAACGGCAGTTTTGCCACCGAGGTCAGTGAAGCGACAGCCCCTTTCTGATCGCGACCGTGCATCGGGTTGGCGCCAGGTCCAAATGGCGCACCGGCACGACGACCGTCAGGAGTGTTACCGGTTTTCTTGCCGTACACCACGTTCGAGGTGATGGTAAGCACTGACTGGGTCGCTACTGCATCGCGATAGGTTGGCAGTTTCTGAATTTTCTTCATGAAACGTTCGACCAAATCACAGGCGATATCGTCTACGCGTGAGTCGTTATTCCCAAACTGCGGATATTCACCTTCGATTTTGAAATCGACGGCCAGGCCATCTTCATCACGAATGGTGCTGACTTTGGCATACTTAATGGCTGATAGGGAGTCTGCTGCCACTGACAGACCGGCGATACCGCAGGCCATAGTGCGATAGACGTCACGATCATGCAGCGCCATTAACGAAGCTTCGTAGCTGTATTTGTCATGCATAAAGTGAATGATATTCAGCGCAGTGACATACTGCTTGGCCAGCCAGTCCATAAAGTGATCCATGCGATCCATTACTTTATCGTAGTCGAGCACTTCGTCCATCATCGGGGCTTCTTTCGGGCCGACCTGGATTTTCATTTTCTCGTCCACGCCGCCGTTAATGGCATAAAGCATGGTTTTCGCCAGATTGGCGCGAGCGCCGAAGAACTGCATCTGTTTACCGACAATCATTGGGCTAACACAGCAGGCGATGGCGTAATCATCGTTGTTAAAGTCTGAGCGCATCGAATCGTCGTTTTCATACTGGATTGACGAGGTGTCGATCGAAACTTTAGCCGCATATTTTTTGAAATTCACCGGCAGCTTTTCTGACCACAGAATGGTCATGTTTGGCTCTGGAGAAGGCCCCATGGTGTAAAGAGTATTCAAGAAGCGGAAACTGTTTTTAGTCACTAAAGTGCGGCCATCGACGCCCATACCGGCGATTGATTCTGTGGCCCAGATAGGGTCACCCGAGAACAGTTCGTCGTATTCAGGCGTACGCAAGAAACGCACCATGCGCAATTTCATTACCAGGTGATCGATGAGTTCCTGCGCCTGCGCTTCGGTCAGTGTACCGGCTTTAATGTCGCGCTCGATATAGACGTCGAGGAAGGTCGATACACGGCCAAATGACATTGCTGCGCCGTTCTGCGATTTCACTGCAGCCAGATAACCGAAATAGGTCCATTGCACGGCTTCCTGCGCGTTGCTTGCCGGAACAGAAATATCGAAACCGTATTTCGCCGCCATCTGTTTGATTTGGCCCAGTGCGCGATGTTGTTCAGAGATTTCTTCGCGCAGCTGGATAGTCATCGACAGATCTTCGCCGTTTTCCAGACGTGATTGCAGGGACTGGAACTGCGCGTATTTGTCGGCCATCAGGAAGTCGATACCGTAAAGTGCCACGCGGCGGTAATCGCCAATGATGCGGCCACGGCCATAGGCGTCCGGCAACCCGGTCAATACGCCAGATTTACGACAGTTAAGGATGTCCTTAGTGTAGACATCGAATACGCCCTGATTATGGGTTTTACGATATTCGGTAAAAGTCTTTTTAAGTTGCGGATCCAGTTCGCGACCATAAACCTGGCAGGAACCTTCAACCATTTTGATGCCGCCGAAGGGAATGATGGCGCGTTTTAAAGGCGCATCAGTCTGCAAACCTACGATGGTTTCCAGCGATTTATTGATGTATCCGGCGTCGTGCGAAGTAATTGTAGAAGCAAGGTCAGTATCGAAATCAACAGGTGCCTTGGTGGCGTTTTCCTGTTTGATGCCTTCCATCACGCTGTCCCACAGGGTGGTCGTTGCCGCAGAGGCGCCCGCAAGGAAGGATTCGTCACCCTCGTAAGGAGAGTAGTTTTTCTGAATAAAGTCACGCACGTTGACTTCAGTCTGCCACTCGCCAGCGCTAAAACCCTGCCATGCAGTGGTCAATTTTTCATTGAGCTTGGACATGTTGCACCTACCTTCTAATGTAATTTTTCAAAATCGGTGTTGTGGAAAATTTTAATGCTATGAAACCAGGCACGACCGGCAACGTTAATGTGTTTGAGATTGCCCATCGCGTAAATAAATGACCCAGTAGGTCAGGCCGACCAGCAGGCCGCCGCCGATGATGTTGCCGATCGTCACGGGGATGAGGTTGGCGGTGATAAACTGTAAAACATTCAAGTCAGCAAACTTTTCAGGCGCGCTGCCGACGGCCTGCCAAAATTCGGGTGCCGCAAAGTTTTTAATGACAATGCCTAATGGGATCATGAACATATTGGCAATGCTGTGCTCAAAGCCGCAGGCGACAAACATCGCAACTGGTAGGATCATGGCGAACATTTTGTCCATCAGACTTCGGCCGGAATAGCTCATCCATACCGCCAGACATACCATTAGATTGGCAAGGATCCCCAGACAAACGGCCTCAATAAAGGTGTGATGCATTTTATGGTCGGCGGTTTGCAGGACGTTTAATCCCCAGAGACCGTTGTCGGTCATCGCCATGCCCGAGAACCAGATCAGCGCCACGAAGAACAGCGCCCCGACCAGATTGCCGATATACACGTTGGCCCAGTTGCGCGCCAGCTGTCCCCAGGTGATCCTGCCGCTCGCCTTGGCGATAACGGTCAATACGGTTGAGGTAAACAGATCTGCGCCACAAACGACGACCAGCATCAGCCCTAAAGAAAAACAAATGCCGCCAACTAATTTTGCCAGTCCAAAAGGAACGGTCGAGGTGCCAGTTGTTGAGGTGATATAAAAAACAAAAGCGATAGAAATAAAGACGCCAGCCGTAATTGCCAGGAAAAAAGTTTTTATCGGTTGTTTTGTTGCTTTATATACGCCCGCGTCTTCAGCCACTTTGGCCGTTGCCGCCGGTAATAATAAATTGAAGGGATTGTCAGCGTTCACATTAACTCACTTTTAAGGGTTATGTACTGCAAGACAGATACTAGCAAGTTAGTTTAGTTGAGTTATTGATTTGGATCATTGGAGCAGAAGGCAGGCAGAAACTCGAAAGAATGACTGAGTCAATAATTAATTATATCTATGATAAATAAAGACTAATTATTTTTTAAATTTTACACTTAAAGTTTAGACTAGAGCAGGGGAAATACGTTCGGTCATTGATATTTATAAAGTAATGTTGAAATTATGATCAACAAATGAAAATAAAATCCGCTTTATTTAACAAATTAAAAAAGACTTTATGTGGAACAAGTTGAAGGCCAGAATTAATTTTCCGATATTTAACTCTGCTTAAAGCACAGAGTCAAATTGGATAAAACGCCTTATTTTTCTGAAAAGAAAGCCAGACAATAAAAAAGTTAACTTTTACCAAAATCAACCCATAAAAAAACCGGCAGTTTCCCACCGGTTAATCAATTAAAACAAATCTTAAGTGCAGCTAATTATGCTTTTGACCAGTGGCGACGTTTGGCCGCTTGCAGTTTTTCATAGGCAGCCAGCAGGCCCTGATGAGCAGGCAAGGCTTTCAAATCGGTATCAACAGCGAATAAACCGTGGAAACGCTCTTCACCGCTGATAGCGGCAGAGGCGCGTTCAACCGCTTCCTGGCCATACATTTTAACGAAGGCGGCGTAATACTGAGAGGCCTCGCGCTCTGGTTCCAATGCCAGCTGCAGCAAGGTTTGCAGACAGCGGTAATAGTTGTTGCGTTCGTCACTGTATACCGAGGCGTTGAACTCGTGAGCCCATTCAGCCCAGGTAAGCGCCTGATCCATATCGCCGCCGGCCAGAGCCAGCATTGATTTTAGCTCACCGACGCGCAGGGTGTACCAGCCGTTGTCTTTGCCGCTGGCAATACCCAGCAATTCGCGTACGCGTGTGAAGTCATCGAGGCCTTCGTCATCCAGCTGGGTGATCATTTCCAGGTATTCTTCCGGTGCGAAATCGCTGTCCGGCAGCGCCAGAATTTGCTCACGCAGGTGTGCGCCCATGCTGTTATTGGCGAGCAGCAGGTCCTCGGCAGGATAGATATCTGACATACCAGGCACGATAATACGGCAAGCATACACGTCCAGATGCTCGTAATCGGCGATATAAACTTCAGCGTCTTCTTTATCGAAGATAGCCATCAGTGTGGCGAATTCTTCTTCTGTACTGCCGCTGAAGCTCCAGTCAGCAAACTCGTAGTCCGCATCCTGCTTGAATAGATCCCAGCAAATCAGGCCGCTTGAATCGATGAAATGTGTTTCCAGATTAGCGTGTTCTGCCACTTCTTCATCGTCGAAGGTTGGCGCTGTAAACACGTCCAGATCTTTCAGGCCACGCCCCTGCAGCAGCTCGGTGACGGTGCGCTCAAGTGCAACGCCGAAGTCCGGGTGTGCGCCAAAGGACGCAAAGCAGGTGCCGTTGGCCGGGTTGAATAGCACAACGCAAATGACCGGGTAGTTGCCACCCAGTGAGGCGTCATAAGAAAGGATTGGGAAACCTTCTTCCTCCAGCCTGGCGATGGCTTCCACCACGCCCGGATAACGCCCCAGCACCTCGGCTGGGATCTCAGGCAGGCTGATTGATTCGGCGATGATGCGATTTTTAACGTAGCGTTCAAAAACTTCAGAGAGACCCTGAACGCGCGCTTCGTTTGCAGTATTACCTGCTGACATGCCGTTCGAGACATACAGGTTACCGATAATGTTCATCGGAATATACACAGTTTGCTGATCTGACTGGCGGGTAAACGGTAGTGCGCAGATCCCGCGATCGGCATTACCGGATTGCAGATCGATAAGATCGCTGCCGGTCAACTCTTTATCTTCGTCGTAGAACGCATGCAGACGCTCGTCGAGGATCCCCGCTGGCAGGCTGTTATCAGCCGGGATCGGGAACCATTTTTCATTCGGATAGTGAACGAAGTCGC
>CAWUIY010000007.1:0-37529 GCA_963922555.1 uncultured Serratia sp.
TTATCATAAAAACCTCAATGTTTTGTTGTGTATAACGGCCTGCCTGACGACCCTTTCATTAACAGCAGCCCGAATTTTTCTGTTAGCCATCTCAATAACTGTAGTTTGTTATCAAACACCGCTAACTCCTTCGTTACTCTGTATAAGCCGTTAACAATACTTTTACAAGCAAACTGAATCTCCCCCTGAATGACTGGTTCAGAATTGGTCAAAATCTGCTTAAGTAGTGCAAAAGTGACTCAATGACACAAAACTCTCAAAAGTTTCTACTTATGTGTAAGTGTTAGTTTGCATAATTCAATTTGTTAGATTACGTTTAACGATGTAAAAACGGTGCAATTTTTAGCCGTCTATGAACTCATCATCTTTCGCGCTCAAAAACAGGGGTATTTATGAAAAAGTTGTTGTTAACCGCAGTGTTACTCGCTACATCTTACTCCGCAGTATCGGCTGACCTGATCTCTGCTCAGGAAGCAAAACATTTCAAGCTGACTTCAGTTGGTAACATTTCCATTAGCTCTACGGGAGGTGAAGTGAGTTCTCCAACCGATTTGCATGCCGCACTGTCCAAAAAAGCAGATGAAAAAGGTGCCAAGTACTACGTCATCATCTCTGCCAGAGAGCACGGCAACAATTTCGAAGCAGTGGCTAAAGCCTACAAGTAATAATCGAAACGCCGCTAAGCTAAAACGTCTGTAAACCCGCTGCTCTGCGATTTATTCAGCCCGCCAGTCAAGATACTGGCGGGCTTTTTAATCCCTTCTGTTACTTGATGACGTCATACCGCTTCAAGCGGGTTGATAAGACCTCTACGTTTAAAAGGAATTACCCCACAATATGTTAATATTCGTTAACATATCCCTTCTACAATCCCTTTCGTTGTTCATTAAAACGCAACAAAGAGCACTTTGCCTTAATCGTCATACTGATTATCGTCGATATTTTGCAGTGTATTCAGGGGTGTGTATGAAGGAAGTACTGAGCTTGAGAGAAAATGTTGTTAATGAGCTGGTCCATTGGATAGAAGACAATTTAGAAGGTGATTTAAGTCTGGATAATATTTCAAAACGCGTCGGATATTCTAAATGGCATTTGCAAAGAGTATTTAAAAAATCGACCGGTACGGCGCTGGGCGAATATTGCCGCCGCCGCCGCTTATCCAAGACGGCTTTATTATTGCGCCTCACTAAAAAAGATATTTATGAGATTGCGATGCAGTATGGTTTTGATTCTCAACAGACGTTCACCCGAGCTTTCAGGCAAAACTTCAAGCTGACGCCTCATGCCTATCGAAAAGCGGAATATTTCGACATGGATGGGTTATTGCCGCCCTATTACTACACCGAGCAGCAAAGCAGCGATTGCCAAATTGTTAAACTTGACCCTTTAGAGCTAACGGGTTCCTCTCTGCAAACCCAATGTTCTGTCGAGAATGGCGAGTGCTTCTCTCATGAATTTCGCACCAAATCGATAGCCAGCAGACTCTCGTCTCTGCCCGTTGCGCCTGCAAAATTTTATGGACTGGTTGATTACACGCGCTTTAGCGAAGCCGACTCGAATTATAAAGTAAGCTATACCGTCGCACTTGAGCGCGACATGAACCGGACATTTACGCTGGAAAGCGAAAAAATCAATATCGAAGCGGGCCGCTATGCCAGTTTCAATTTCAATGGCGATGTGAGTGGATTTAAGGATTTTGTCTCTAAAATATATTTGAAGGATTTGCCCGAGAAAAACTTACTGCGCCGTAAAGGCTATGACATTGAGATCCACACGCCCATTTTTGACAAAATCGATGTTGAATATTTCAGCTGCCAATATTTAGTGCCAATCGAATAATCCTTGAACAAATTAAATGTGAGATACCTCATAATTAAAACTTATACTATATAGCCCCATCATATGTTTGGGGCATACCCATTTTTTTCTTTGTTAAAACCCCTTGTATTTCATGAATATTTTATATTTATTTAATTTAAAATTAACAATTTGCATACAAAATAATAATTATTCGCATCATAATAGTGAACACTGTGGATTATTACATTTACAGGCTTGAGGGTATCAAGTTTGTAATTAAATATTTCTAAACTGAACTTATTCCAATGACCACTTTGGATGAAAAGTAATCATATTTACCAAAAAATGCCCGCCGTGAATTCAGAGGTTTCTTATTTTTACAATTAAAAACATTTTTAGGCAAAATTAAACCACTCAATTTCATCTCGCTCATAAGCTTCTTCACACTTAATGCTTTCCCCCCAAACTCTGTCATGTTAAATATTTATCCGCGGTGCTACTGAATATTTCAAAAAAATAAAAACATTTAATGATTGGAGACAGGGACAATGCGTAATTTAAAACGGCCAGTGGTTTTGGGCGGAGTATTATTATCGGTTATTTCAGCCAGTGCTCATGCTGAAATTACCGTTTTAGACAAAAATACAACAAGCAATGCTCTGTTGGCTCCTCTTAGCATTCAAATCGGGGGCAGTATTCGCCCGGAATTTGAGTGGGAGAACACCGAGAATAAAACCCACGGCGCATCAAGCGGCCACGACGGCGGTACTCGTTTCCGCTTCAGTGGTGATTACGCCCTGGATAGCCATACATCCATCATTGGTATGTATGAGTTAGGTGTGAACATGTACCACCTGCTCGGTATTGACTCTGGTTATACCAAAGGCACCGACGAGCTGAAAAAACGTAAGTTGTATTACGGTTTCAAAGACGATCGCTATGGTACTTTCACCTTCGGTAAACAGTACGGCGTGTATTACGATATCGTCGGTTCTAAAAGTGACGTATGGGACAACGATGGTCAGGCTGCCGGCGAAGGCGTAGGCCTCAGCGGTGACTTCGACGGCGGTAACCGTCCGTACAACACCTTTAAATACAAAAATACCTGGGGCAAGGTTACCCTTGAACTCCACTACATGCTGCCGTACACCCAGACTGCTGCAACCAGCTCTCTGGATTACCGTCGCACAGGCGGCGAAGGTATCGGTATTGACTACGCTCTGACCCCGACTCTGACCTGGAGTGGTGTCTACACGGTGACTGATGCGCACGTTAAGCAAAGTACCGATGCCAGCGCGCAGAAGATGTACCACCAGCAGACAGCAGCGACTGCTTTGACCTGGCAGCCGGGCAGCTGGTATTTGGTTGGTACAGCCAACTACTACGCCAACTATATTCCTAGCCATAAAGAAAACGTTGACCAAAACGACTTCTTCGCGGGCAGTGGTTACGGTCTGGAAGCCTTTGCGGGTTATACCTTTACCTTTAACAAACCTTGGTTCAAGTCTATCCAGCCTTACGTAGCAGCGGATACACTTAAGCTGAAAGGTGGCGAAAGCTACGAGAATAACCACATTTACCTGGGTACTGCGTTTGACTTCAATCACCACATTTCGCTGTACGTGGAACGCACAATCGCAACTTCACCGGGTGAAGATGACAAGACTTTTGCATCGTTCTACTACAACTTCTAATAACGCTTTCATTATTTAAGTCGTTAAGAATTTTAAAAGCCGGTTCAGCAATGAGCCGGCTTTTTTATTATTGGAGAAATATCGGCCAGCCTCACAAAACGAGAAGATAAGCCGGCAACATGATTGCGCCTGGGTACATATCCACTATAAGTTACATTTTATAACTATATGTTACCAAGGATTAACAATAATGTTAAATAAATTCAAGATTTCGCTGATCGCGTTAACCGTTGCCCTTTCATCCCCCGCCTTGGCTGATTTTCCAAATGGTTACCCGTCCGATTACCAAAAAACGGTCGATGGCGCGAAAAAAGAAGGTAAAGTCGTGGTGTATTCAACAACCGACACCAAAGCCGCTGGCCCATTAATTCAAGGATTTGAAGCGACTTACCCTGGGGTCAAAGTTGAATACAACGATATGAACAGCACCGAATTGTACAATCGCTATATCAGTGAACAGGCGGCGGGCGGCACCAGCGGCGATGTAGTGTGGAGCTCCTCCATGGATACTGCACTCAAGCTTGCCACCGATTACGCCGCAGAGTATGCCTCGCCGGAACAAGGCCAGCTTCCTAAATGGGCTGTGTGGAAAAATAAAGCCTATGGCACCACCTATGAACCCGTGGTATTTATCTATAACAAACGTCTGATCCCTGCCGGAGACGTCCCGGATTCTCATGAAGCATTGGCAAAGCTTATTGCCAGTCAAACCGATAAATTCAAAAAGAAAGTCACCACTTACGATATCGAAAAGTCTGGCCTGGGCTTTATGCTTTCAGTGCAAGATTTCAAGGCCGATCCTGATTACTTCAAACGGCTCGCCGATATCGCCAAAGGGGGACTGACCGTGCAGTCCTCGACCGGCACCATGATGGAAAGGGTCTCATCGGGGGAAAACCTGATTGGTTTCAACATTCTGGGATCCTACGCCGAGGCGCGAGCCAAAAGCGATCCGACATTGGGTATCTCTTATCCTAAAGACTACACGCTGGTGCTTTCACGAGTCAGTTTTATCACCAAAGACACGGCTAACAGCAACGCGGCCAAACTGTGGCTTGACTATGTATTGTCTGAAAAAGGCCAAAGTATTTTGGCAAATCAGTCCTATATTCCCTCTATTCGTAACGATATTGAAGGCAAAAACGATATCGACGGCATGACCAAAATGCTCGGCAAAGCGTTGAAACCTATTCCTGTTGATGAATCGCTGCTGGAATATTTGCAGCAAAATAAACGTCTGGAATATATCAAACAGTGGCGCACCGCCGCGGCTAAATAATCCTTAATGCCCCCCTCCCCGCCTTCCCTCACCTTTGGGGGAAGGGCTTAAATATCTGTTTATTTGAGAACTTAGGGAAACGCCAATGAGTAGTTTCAGTAGAAAATGGCAGAGTCTACCGCGAGGCGTGGTGGTGGCGATCACCGCGCTGGCGATCTATGTCCCGCTGTCGTTTATCGTGATCCAGAGCTTCCTTTCCGCACCGTTTTTTTCGCCTTCAAAAGAGTTCAGCCTGGAGTCGTTTGGCTTTATCTTTACCGATCCTGACTTCTATAAGGCGCTTAAAAGTGGATTTATTCTGGCCTTTGGATTAGTGGTCATTGCGATCCCTCTCGGCGGGATCCTGGCCTTTTTAATGGTCAGAACCGATCTTCCCGGGCGCAGATTTATCGAACCGCTCATTCTGGTGCCCATCTTCTTTTCGCCGATGGTGCTGGGATTCGGCTACGTGGTCGCCGCCGGGCCGGTGGGCTTTTTCTCACTTTGGGCTGAGTCGTTGTTCGGGTTTGTACCCTGGAATATTTACGCCATGTCGAGCATTGTGGTGATCGCGGGATTAACCCACGTACCGCACGCTTATCTCTATATTTCCTCGGCGCTGCGAAGCGTCGGTTCCGACGTTGAAGAAGCCGCAAGAATCGCCGGTGCCTCTCCTCTTCAGGTGATGACCGCCGTCTCTTTACCGATGGTGCGCCCGTCAATTCTCTATGCCTGCGTTTTGCTGTTTTTCCTTGGGCTGGAGGTGTTTGGGCTAATGCTGGTATTAGGCGATCCTGAAGGTAATCTGGTGCTCGCAACCTATCTTTATCAGCTTACCAACAAGCTGGGCACCCCTTCTTATCACCTGATGGCCGCTGTCGCCGTAGTGCTTATCTGCATCACAATACCTCTAGTGATGCTGCAACGCCGCCTGATGCGCACTGCCAATCGTTTCGTGACCATGAAAGGTAAAGCCTCACAGGCACGCGCCCTGCCGTTAGGCAAATGGCGCTGGGTGGCGGGCGCGGTGGTGGTGTTTTGGTTGACCGTGACTATTGGCGTGCCGCTGGTTGGCGTAGTGCTGCGTGCGTTTATTTCCAACTGGGGCGTGGGCGTGTCGATTTGGGACGAACTGTCGCTCAACACTTTTCGTACTATCTGGCAGCAGCCCAATCTGCTGCGGGCCATCGTCAATTCGATGGCGATAGGAGTGATTGGCGGCGCGTTGGCGGTCGTGTGTTATCTGTTTATCGGCATCGCGATGCACCGCAAACCCGATAGCGCGGCGCGTTTCCTTGATTACAGCGTGCTTGTGCCTCGTGCCGTGCCGGGTTTGCTGGCCGGCCTGGCATTTTTGTGGGTCTTTCTGTTCTTGCCGATGTGGCTGGATCGCTCACTCAAGGACGGAATGCTTTCGGCGCTGCCAATGGCCGACTGGCTGCGGGAACATTTTATCGTCTGGCTACGTTCGCTGCGCAGCACCATCTTTAGCGTCTGGTTGGCGTATACCGTGGTGTGGATGGCCTACGGCCTGCGGCTCATCTCCTCAACTCTGCTCCAGGTTGCTCCTGAACTGGAAGAGGCGGCAAAAAGCACCGGTGCTTCGCGCGGGCAAATCACCCGCCACGTGACCATCCCGCTCTCTCGCTACGGATTGATCGGCTCATGGCTGCTGATGTTCCTGATTTTCGAGCGAGAATATTCCACCGGGGTGTATTTGCTGTCGCCAGGAACAGAAACGATTGGATCGATGCTGGTCTCTTTATGGGCGGCAGGCGCGATAGATATCGTCGCGGCGCTGTCGTTTATCAATATTCTGCTGGTCGTGCTCGGGCTGGGGATCGCCCTGCGCTTTGGAGTTAAATTACATGATTGAACTGACGGTAGATAATCTTCATTTAACCTATGGCGATAACCCGGTGCTTAAAGGGGTGTCGATGAACCTCAAGCGTGGCGAAGTGGTTTCCCTGCTTGGCCCTTCCGGCAGCGGAAAAACCACCTTGCTGAGAGCCGTCGCCGGGCTGGAAAAACCCACGCAGGGGAAAATTATCATCGGTAAAAATACCGTCTATGACGGCGCATCGCGCTCGGAAATTCCCGCCGAGGAGCGCAATCTGGGGTTGGTGTTTCAGTCATACGCTCTGTGGCCGCACAAGACAGTCTTTGACAACGTGGCCTATCCGCTGAAATTGCGTAAAACCTCGTCCACTGAAATTAAGCAACGCGTTCAGGACGTGCTCGACCAGCTAGGATTAGGTCATTTGGGCAATCGCCATCCGCATCAGCTCTCCGGTGGGCAGCAGCAACGCGTCGCTATTGGCCGCGCACTGGTTTATAACCCGCCGGTGATCCTACTGGATGAGCCGCTGTCTAACCTCGACGCCAAACTACGCGAGGAGGCACGCGTTTTTTTGCGAGAGCTGATTATTAAACTGGGTCTGTCGGCATTGATGGTCACTCACGATCAAAACGAAGCAATGGCGATCTCCGACCGTATCCTGCTGCTTAATAACGGTAAAATCGAGCAGGAAGGCACGCCGCAGGAAATGTACGGTTCGCCTGCAACATTGTTTACTGCCGAGTTTATGGGCAGCAATAATCGACTTCACGGCAAAGTGACCGAGGTCAGAGACGGGCAAGCACGCATCGAAGGCAAAGACTGGGTGCTATGGGGACAAGCCGGGCAAGGCGTGCAGGCAGGATCAGAAGGCACGGCAGTGATCCGCGTTGAGCGAGTGAAGCTGGCAGAGGCTTCAGAAGACAATCAGATCGAGTTGGCGCTGCTGACCAGCATGTATCTCGGCGATCGTTGGGAATACCTGTTCCGCACCCAGGCCGATGATTTTGTGATCCGCGCTTACGGCAACGATGTCAGAGAATCCGCCCTTTGCCGTCTGACCTTTCCGGTCAAAGACGTTTGGGTATTCCCCAAGTCCTGAATCTACTATCCAGGCCCAGTGACGGGCCTGGAAATTAGGCGCTGGCTCACATTGTCATACAATATGATAGCCTACCGGCTCAAGCTGACTTCCCTCTGTTTCAAAGCGCTGCTATAACTTTCATTAGAGTTTATTTACCGCGTGTTCGCCCCAAATTCAGGGAACAGATTATGACTTTGCGCTGCATTATTCTCGATGATTATCAAAACGTCGCCCTTTGTCAGGCAAACTGGTCAGTTCTTGAACCAGAGGTGCAGGTCACAGCGCTGCACAATCCGATACAGGATCAGGATCGGCTGGTTGAGGCACTGATCGACGCCGATATCATCGTGATCATGCGCGAACGTACGCCAATGACATCAACCCTGATCAGCCGATTACCCAGGCTGAAACTGCTGGTGACCTCAGGCGCACGCAATGCCTCGATAGATCTTGCGGCAGCTAAAGCGCAAGGGGTGACGGTCAGTGGAACGGGCAGCGGCTCGGACGCACCGGTTGAGCTGACTTGGGCGCTGATACTGGGGCTGGCACGCCATTTAACCGCCGAGAACCGCTCCATTCGCAACAGTGGCCCCTGGCAGAGTACCCTCGGCGTAGGTTTGCGCGGCAAAACGCTGGGTCTAATCGGTTTGGGAAAAATTGGCCAACGCATGGCCATGATTGCTCAGGCATTTGGAATGAGAGTCATTGCCTGGAGCCAAAATCTCACCGCCGAACGCGCGGCAGAATTTAACGTTGAGCTGGCCCCATCAAAACAGGCACTGCTACAAACAAGCGATGTAGTGTCACTGCATCTGGTATTAAGCGATCGCTGTCGCGGCATCATTGCCGCAGCGGATCTGGCCGCGATGAAACAAAACGCGTTTCTGGTGAATACTTCGCGATCGGGTTTAGTGGATCAGGCCGCTTTGCTCGAGGCATTGGAAACCCGCCGAATTGCCGGAGCCGGTCTGGACGTATTTGATCACGAGCCGTTGCCCGATAAACATCCCTATCGCCATCTGCCCAACGTGTTGGCCACGCCGCATCTTGGCTATGTCACCGATGATAACTATCGCGTTTACTTTAATGAGGCGATTGAAGATATTCAGGCATTTATGGCCGGGCAACCGATCCGCGAGCTTTAATAAACCCCTTTCAGCGACGGTTGCCGCTCCTCCTCGCTGGCTTCGCTATCCCAGCGAGGAGGAGGATAAACCCTGTCGCCATTCATCAAAAATTTTTGAGCTGGATACAAATTTTATTCGCTTTTCATCACCGTTTTTGTGGGTAAAAATTGCTTCACAGGCAGTTAATCGCTAACCCATGAGACTCTGATGAATTCTGCGCACCCTGAACGTAAACTGGCTTCACGACTGGCGTCAGTCGCTCCCTCCGTAACGCTCGTGATTTCCCAGCTGGCCCGCCGTCTGGCTTTGGAAGGTCGCGATATCATCAATATGAGCTCTGGAGAGCTGGACTTTGATACGCCGCAGCACATTCAGGATGGCGCTGTCACTGCGATGCAGGCGGGCCAAACTCGCTATACCGACGTTGGCGGCACCGCAGAGCTTAAAGCCGCGATTATTAAAAAGTTCAAACGTGACAACCAGCTCGAGTATTCCGCCAAACAAATTATCGCCAGCACCGGCGCGAAACAGATTATTTTTAACGCCTTTTTAGCCACGCTCGATGCCGGTGACGAGGTCATTCTTAATGCGCCTTACTGGGTGTCTTATCCGGATATGATCCGCCTGACCGGAGCAGAGCCGGTCGCGGTCGTCCCTGCCGCTAATGAAGGTTTTAAGCTGACACCGGCGAGCCTTGGTGCGGCACTGCCCCCCAATACCCGCTGGTTATTGCTTAATTCACCGGGTAATCCGAGCGGCGCTCTGTATTCTGCCGAAGAATTACGGGCGCTGGCCGACGTGCTGAAAGATTTCCCACGCGTGTTGGTTATGTCCGATGATATTTACGAGCATATCGTCTACGAAGGCGAATTCGTCTCTTTTGCGACCGCCGTTCCTGAAATGGCCGACCGCACGCTGACCATTAACGGCGTCTCAAAAACCTATGCCATGACCGGCTGGCGTCTTGGCTTTGCCGGTGGTCCCGAATGGTTAATTAGCGCGCTGGCAATGCTGCAATCGCAAAGCACCTCGTGCCCTAACGCCATCGCTCAGGCAGCGGCCATTGCTGCACTTGAAGGGCCACAGGACCTGCTTTCACAGTGGTGCGATCGCCTGCGGGCGCGCCGCGACAGTGCGCTGTCTATTCTGCGTCAGTCGCCAGATTTGTCGGTTGAAACGCCACCCTCGGCTTTTTATCTGTTCGTCGGCTGCGAAAAGCTGTTAGGTAAAACCACTCCGGCAGGCAAAACGCTGGGCAGCGATCTCGACGTCGCCGAATATTTCCTCGAACAAGCCGGCGTTGCCGTCGTTCCCGGCACCGCTTTTGGCATGGCGCCTTACTTCCGTCTGGCTTACAGCATTGCTGACGAAGACGTGAATCGCGCCTGCGAACTGATGGTCAAAGCCTGCGGAGAGCTGGTTTGACAGTTTCATTGAACGAACCGGATCTGCACCTCGCCGCAGATCTTTTTGAAAAGCTTAAAGAACTAAGCTTCGACGGCATCGGTATCACCCGCGACACCTTCGGGCCGGGCGAGCAGCGGGCGCATGACCTGCTAGCGCAGACTGCCGAATCATTGGGTTTGCAGATTAGCCGCGATGCCGCACTCAATCTTTATATGACCCTGCCCGGCCGCAATGTGGAGGCTGCGCAGGTGATCACCGGTTCGCATCTCGATTCGGTGCCGCGCGGCGGAAACTTTGACGGCGCAGCGGGCGTTTTAGCGGGTATTGCCGTGCTGGCTGGATGGGTTAAAGCAGGCTATCAGCCGGAAATTAGCGTCACGGTCATGGCCGTTCGCGCCGAAGAAAGCGCCTGGTTTCCTCTATCGTATTTGGGCAGTAAAGCCGCTTTTGGCCTTCTGAACGCCGAATCCCTTGAGGTTAAGCGTTTCGATAACCAACGCACGCTGGAACAACATCTCGCCGCACTTGGCGGTGACGCTCAACAACTGATTGCCGGACCGCCGAGACTCTCGGCAAACAACGTCAACTGCTTTATCGAATTGCATATTGAACAAGGCCCGATCCTTGAGGATGCCGGACAACCATTAGGAATTGTCAGCGGTATTTGCGGTAGCCTGCGCTATCGTCAGGCCAGTGTGAGCGGGCAGTACGCGCATTCAGGGGCGACCCCAAGGCTGCATCGGCAAGATGCAGTGCTGGCCGCGGCGGAACTGGTGACTGGCCTGTACCAGGACTGGATTACTCTTGAAGCGCAGGGCCACCAGCTCACCGTCACCAGCGGACAGTTTTCTACCGATCCCTTGCAGGCTGATTTCAGCAAAGTCAGTGGAGAGGTCAAATTTTGCGTGGATTTCCGTTCACGCAGCGTGGAAACGCTGGCGTTAATCGACCAGCATCTCCAGCAACGTATTTTGACTATCAGCGCCTGTCACGGCGTTAAGTTTGATTTGGGTGAACAAACTCGCAGCGCACCGGGCGTAATGGATGAAGCTTTACTGGCCTTGTTGCAAAACGCCGCCGACAGGCAACAGATCCCGGCAATCTCATTACAAAGCGGTGCAGGACACGACGCCGCCTTGTTTGCCGCGCAGGGCGTTCCCAGCGCGATGCTGTTTGTCCGCAACGCCAACGGCAGTCACAATCCGGATGAAAGCATGGATCTCGCCGACTTTGCTGTTGCAACGCGCGTGCTCGGCGAGGCGTTATTCATTCGCAGCGCCAGTGAGCGGTAATGAAAACCGCATTCGCCAATATCGTTCAAAGTCTCGCAAGGTTCGGGGCCGTTATGCTGACGAATAGAGGCTTGTGGTCACGTCAATCAGAGCTGGCTCAGACGTTTGACGATGCTCTCGCGAACGTTGTCGATATGCCGGGCCGCCGCCGCTCGCGCCCCTTCTCCGTCACCGCTGCGCAAGGCGGCAATGATTTCCAGGTGCTCATGATGCCCGCTGACAAAACGCTCGGGCACCTGACGCAGGTTAAACATCCGCGTCTTGAGGCGCAGGCTTTCAATATATTGCATCAATAGTAGGTTGCCGCTGTATTGCGCCAGCGCGGTATGCAAACGGCTATCGATTTCCCAGTCTTCCTGCGGGCTGGGGCTTTCGTCGGCCAGCAATTTGCGGATCCCCGCCTCGATGGCGTCAAGTTCCGCCAACGGCACGCGACCGGCCGCCAGGCTGGCTGCTTCTGATTCCAGCGTGCGCCTGACGTGCAGCGTTTCAACCAACTCGCGAATTGAAAACTCTTTTACCACTGGCGTTCGGCCACCGGTGCGAATAATAAAACCTTCATTTTCCAGACGGTTAAGAGCATCGCGCACCGGCGTACGTGAAATATTCAACAGCTCGGCCAGCCGCCTTTCCTGTAGCACGGTATTCACCGGCAGTTCGCGGTTAATCAGCATATTCAACAGCACTTCATAGGCTTTACTGCTGAGATTCTGTTCGCGCTCACCAATCAAATCAGACGTACTTTTGATGGAATCCATGGTGTTATTTCACATTAACAAGACTGATAAAAAAGGCAGGCACGGGTGCCTGCCCTGCTTTAACTTACGCCCGCTTGCGCCCTGTCATCAGGGCCGTAACCGGTCAGTGTCCGCAATGGGTCCTGACACGATTTAATTTACTGAGGCAGCGTGCGCACCGGATCTTTCGGAGCCGGATCGAAGCCCACAATAGGGGTCACGAGTTTAGCATAGGTGCCATCGGCCTTCATATCTGCCAGCGCCTTGTTGACGGCGGCTACCAGATTCGGTTTTCCTTTCTTGAAGGCGAAACCCTTCTGAATAACGCTAACGTAGTCAGGCGTTTGCGTCAGCGGCAGATGCATGTCTTTAATCAGGTAGGCGTTGCCGATGGAGTCATTGATAACGCCGTCGATATTGCCGTTAGCCAGATCCTGAACCGCCGCAGTGACGTCGATATAGTTTTTCAGCGTCGCGCCGTGATCGACAGCCAGCTGGGCATAGGTAGAAGAAACCTGAGCGCCAATGCGTTTGCCTTTCAAATCTTTCGCCGACTTGATATCGGATTTCAGAGGAATGATGATACGGCCGCCCGACTCGATCCAGCCGTCGGAGAACACAATCGCCTTCTGACGCGCCGGGGTGATGTCCATCGCGGCGCTGCTCATATCAAACTGATTAGCCTGCAAGCCGACCAGAATCGAGTCCCACTTGGTGATCACCGGCGTGTATTCGAGATGCAAACGGCGTGCAACCTCTTTCATGACGCGGATTTCCAGCCCATCGAGCTGGCCGTTGGCGCTGCGCATACTGAAAGGAGGATCGGTGCCTTCGGTAGCGACAGAAAGTTTCCCCGGCGTCAGCAGTTCAAGCTGACCGGAAGTATCGGCTGCAGAGGCGAAGAAAGGCGCGGTCATCGCAGCGAGAACGGTGGCAATGCTTAGAAAATGCTTAATTTTCATGATGTCACTCTCAAGTAAGTTAAAAAAAGATAAACCCCGTGTGTCGTTAAAACTTGTTCAAAACTATCTGCTTTCGACGCGCTTATGCCGCGCGTTCACTGGCCAATAATGCCAACAGCTCGGCCATTACCGTCGCACCGAGCAGAGACGTAATCTGCCCCGGTCCGTCGTACATTGGGCTGATTTCGGTGACGTCACAGCCCACCATGTTGATCCCCTTTAATGCTCGCAGCAGCTGTAACGCTTCACGCGCGCTTGGCCCACCGGCCTCCGGGGTTTGTACACCCGGCGCAAAGGCCGGATCGACGAAATCCATATCGAAGGTAATAAATGTTGGACGACCCGCAGTGCGCTCGGCGATCCGCTGTGCCATCTCTTTGATACCCAAGTCGAACATCTGATCGGTGGTAAACACTTCGTATCCCAGGTCGATGGACTGGGTGATATCCGAGGTGCGGAACAGCGAACCACGCAGCCCAACCTGGATTGAATGCGACGGGTCGACAATGTCCTCTTCCACCGCGCGGCGGAATGGCGTTCCCGCGCTATAGCGTTTATCGGCAAAGTATTTGTCCCAGGTATCGCTATGCGAATCGAACTGCACCAATGCCAGAGGACCATGTACCTTGGCGACCGCGCGAAGCTCGGCCAGCGTAATAGAGTGATCGCCGCCGATGCCGCAAGGCACTACGCCCGCGCTGGACAGGGCATAAACCGCCTGCTCGATACGCTCCAGGCACTCTTCCTCATAGCCCGGCACCACTGCCGCATCACCGGCATCGGCGCAGCGCAAGGTATCGAACACGTTGATATCGTTACGATACGGGTTAATCGGTCGCAGCATAATCGACATCGCCCTGACCGCGTTTTGCCCGAAACGCGCCCCGGTGCGAAACGGTGCGCCAGAGTCGGAAGGCAGGCCGATAATTGCCGCGTCGAGCTGGCTAAGATCGGTGGCCATCGGCAGGCGCATAAAGGTCGGCACGCCGCAAAAACGCGGGGTTTCCAGTGAATCTGTTGGTAAAACGCTCATCGATAAAACCTCGTATTAATCAGCTAAAGCGGGCCTGACGACGTTCGAGCCAGTCAGAAAGCTCGGTCAGCAGCGTGGTCAGTACCAGATAAATCAGCGCCGCGGCGATGTAAAACTGGAATGGACGGAATGTCGCGGAAATAATGGTTTGCGCATACAGCGTGATATCCACCACGGTAATGGTCGACAACAGCGAGGTATTTTTCAGCGTCGAAATCGCCTCGTTGGTCAGCGGAGGCAACACGATACGGAACACCTGCGGCAGCACGATGCGGCGCATAATCTCGCCCTTACTCATCCCCAGCGCCGACGCGGACTCAACCTGGCTGCGCGGAATGGCTTTCAGCCCGGAGCGGATAATTTCCGCCACGTAAGCACCGCTGTTTAATGCCAGCGCAAGCACGCCCGCCACAAACGGCGACAGGTGAATGCCGATTTGCGGAAAACCGAAATACACCACGAACACCTGAATCAACGCCGGTGTGCCGCGAATAAACCAGATATAGAAACGGCCAATGCCGCGAAACAGCTTCACCTTAGAGGTCTTGGCGCTGACCGCCATAAAGCCAAATACCCAGCTCAGTACGATAGTACAAATGGTGATCAGCAAAACGGTCCACGAGGCGTCGAGGAAGCCCATGCCATAGGTGTTGATGTCGTCCCAAAGTTGATTCATGGATGAGTCCCCTGCGTGTGCTTAAAGTCTTCGTGCAAAATACGGCTCAGGAATTGGCGCAAACGCGGGCTTTCTGGATTGTGCAGCACCTGACGTGGCGGGCCGTCTTCAGCCATTACGCCCTGATCGAAAAACACCACGCGCGAAGAAACGTCACGGGCAAAGGCAATTTCGTGGGTCACCAGCAGCATGGTCATGCCTTCGTCGGCCAGCGACGCCATCAGCTCCAGCACTTCCCCCACCAGCTCCGGGTCCAGCGCCGAGGTGACTTCATCAAACAGCATCAGCTGCGGTTTCATCGCCAGCGCACGGGCGATCGCCACACGCTGTTGCTGGCCACCAGAGAGTTTGGCCGGATACTGAAAACGCTTTTCATACAATCCGACGCGGCTGAGCAGGCTTTCAGCCAGCTCGATCGCCTGCTTGCGCGGCATCTTTTTGACCCGCAGCGGCGCTTCAATCACGTTTTCCAACACGGTCATGTGCGGCCACAGGTTATAGCTCTGGAACACCATGCCGATGCGCGCGCGCAGCAGGCGCAACTGCTCTTCAGTAGGCTGGGCACGAGCGCCGTCGCGAAAATCGAAAGCAAACTCGTCGAAATTCATAAAGCCGCTTTGGGGCATTTCCATCACATTCAGGCAGCGCAGGAAGGTACTTTTACCGGAACCACTCGCGCCGATAATCGAGACCACTTCGCCTTTATGCACGTCAAGCGCCACATTTTTCAGCACGTGCAGATCGCCGTAGCTCTTGTTTAATTCTTTAATAGTCAATAAAGGGGCAGATACTTCGCTCATTTGGCCTCCTCCGGCACGCTTTTCGCATTGTCGTATGAGACGCTCAGACCGATGTCCGCTGGCTGACGAGATGCGCCATTAATGGGGGTGATGTCCTGCGGGCAGGCCGAGAGCACCACATAGATATCCGCTTCGGCCCGCAGTTGCAGCACGTCACCCGCTACGGAACGCGGGGGAACACGGTCCAGCTCACCGGCTTCGGTGATTGGCACGTTCATAAACAGATTCAATGAAGCAGGCGTAAATGGCAGGTCGATAGATTTTTCCGCCAGTGCCTCATGAAAGTTATCGGTACAGCTGCGGTGATACTCGGTGCAGCCCAGTTCACGATAGATAGCGGCGTTGCAAGGGCACAGCAGCGTATCGTGGCGACCGGGCGTGGTGTCGCCGACTAAGGTGAACATCCGGCGGCGGTAAATGCTGACTACCGGCATGCCCAGTTCGTAAAAAAGATTGCTGTTAATTGAACGAGTGTGCTCCATAGAAGCGTACTCGAAAGGGTCAGACTGCATCACAGCCCAAGCGTCAACAACTTGATTTCCCTGGAGATTGGTAATGCTCAGCACCTGACCTTTCTGTAACGCTACAGCGGTCCCGCGCGTGGCGTCCAATACAAAGTCGGACAGAGATGAGTCGTTTTTGGCGGTCATACAATTCCTCTCGCTATACAAAAAAACTGCTGCTATTTTCTTGGTATTCCTGTTTGGAATTCCTTTGGTATACACAAGAAATGCAATTAAAATGCCAAGCACACCTTATCCATTAAAAAAGAGTGAAAAAATGAACAAATTTTGTCTGATTCCGCAGCCCATCCATGAAAGCGGTTTACAAAAACTCAGGGATAACGGCATCGAACCGCTGATTGGCGAAGCGGCCTGTGCCAGCGCGCCAGTGGATCAGGTCGTGGCGGCCATCTATCGCAGTGGTCAATTTTCGCGCACCAGAATGGTGCAATTGCCTGCTCTGCGAGCAATTGCTGTACACGGTGTCGGCATCGACGGCATTGATTTAGACGCGGCCAATGAATTAGGCGTCGCGGTATTTAATACGCCGGGAGCCAACAATCGCTCGGTGGCCGAACACGCACTAGGGTTGATGTTCGCCTTGACCAAACGCATTCCCGAGTCAGATCAGGCGGTACGCAAAGGCGAGTTTTCATTCCGCTTTACAGGCGGTTTGCGGGAACTGTTCGGCGCAACCTTGGGCGTGGTGGGCTATGGCGCTATCGGTCAGATGACGGCGCAAATGGCGCAGGCAATGGGGATGCGCGTGCAGGTACTGACTCGCCGCAGCGCTGAGGAACTGGCTGCGCTCGGACTGGAAAAAGCGGCCAGTCTGGAGAGCCTGCTTGCCAGCAGCGACATCGTTTCGCTGCACGCACCCTCACTGCCTGAAACCAGGCATCTAATTGGCGAGCAGCAATTAAAACAAATGAAATCATCAGCCTATCTGATCAATACCAGTCGCGGTGCGCTGGTGGATGAAGAAGCGCTGATTGCTGCTCTGCAGCAGGGAGAAATCTCCGGTGCGGGTCTGGACGTGTTTGCCGTTGAACCTTTACCGGCATCCAGCCCGCTGACGCAGTTATCAAACGTGGTATTGACGCCGCACTCGGCGGCCTCGGCGGAACAGGCGTTGATGCGTATGGCGAGCGCGGCGGTAACCGGCGTGCTCGATATCCTCGACGAGCGCTGTCCGCTGTCGATTATTAATCCGCAAATCTGGGAAACGCGTCGTCGTTGAACAAAAGAGCTAAGAGCCTGCCGCCAGGGATTGCGGCAGGCGGGCATCAGGCAATGACTTTTTCCATAGGTGCCAGGGTCAGGCCGTTACTTTCCAACAGCGTGCGCAACTGGCGCGCCATCTCAACCGCCCCCGGCGTATCGCCATGCACGCAGATGCTGTCTATACGCGTCGGCAGCTTTTTCCCGTCTAGCGTGAGGATCGCCCTGCTCTCAAGCATTTGCATGACTCGCGCGGCGGCCTGCTCGGCGTCATGAATTACCGCGCCTGGCAGCTTACGTGATACCAGCGCGCCGGTTTCGGTATAGGCGCGATCGGCGTATATCTCACGCACCATCCTCAATCCCATCTTTTCGGCCGCTTTCTCGGTTTCCATCCCCGGCATCACCACCATAATCAAATCAGGATCGACCAACGAGATCGCCCGCGCCACCGCCATGGCCAGCTCGGGATCTTCCGCTGCCATATTGCCCATCGCGCCGTGGGTTTTTACATGTTTAAGCGGATAGCCCATGCTCTCGGCCAGTGCCTTGAGCGCACCAATCTGATAGATAATCTGCCGTTGGATCTGCGCGGGCGTTTCACCGAGGATCTGCCTGCGGCCAAAGCCCTGAATATCGAGGAAACTTGGGTGCGCACCGGCCCCGACATTGTTAGCCTTGGCAGCGGTTAGCGTATTAAACATCACATCGGGATCCCCGGCATGAAAGCCACAGGCGATATTCGCCGAGGTCACAATGCTGAGCATTTCCTCGTCTTCGCCCATTTTCCAGGCACCAAAACTCTCGCCCATATCGCTGTTCAAATCGATCAACATCAGTTTTCTCCCGGTGAATAAAAGTTTGGCACTGTTTTTGCGTGCTGTAGTCAGGTGATGCAGCAGATCCGCTTAATATGTTTTGCAATATAACTTCATGCAAGACCATTGCCACTTATTGGTGGCGTGTTGACAGAACACCATTGGTATGCCAAAAGTATTCCATAATTTGATTAATTTAAAATCATGTTTGATTGAAAAGCAACGAAGCATTTTTAATCCGCAAACTTTTACGCGCCCACTCGCGACTGAGGCTGCGGTTTTAATCCAGAGGAAAAACCAGTGAGTAAAAATTCTGCCCCGTGGCGGATCCTGCCGATTGCCGATCAGGCAGTTTACGTCGATTTCGGTGAAGTCATTGATGAGGCAATCAACAGTCGAGTGACCGCTCTGGCTGCACGCGTGCGACAGGCTGAGGTGCCTGGTGTCACCTCGCTGGTGCCAACTTATCGCGCGCTGACGGTCGGCTATGATTCGACCCAAACCCGTCAGGCACGGCTGATTGAAACCTTGACCGAACTGTTATCTCAGCCCGATAGCGGCGTCGAACGGGTAAAGATCTGGACCATCCCGGTGAACTACGGCGGTGAGCAAGGCGTCGATCTTGAGTGGCTAGCCCAGTCTCACGGGCTAAGTGCGGAAGAGGTGATAAACCGCCACAGCGCCGCTTCATACCGCGTCTATATGATTGGTTTTATGCCCGGATTCGCCTATCTGGGCGGTCTCGATCCGCTTTTACACACTTCACGGCGGGAGTCACCGCGTCTGAAAGTTCCAGCGGGCAGCATCAGCATTGGCGGCATGCAAACCGCAGTCGGCTCAGTAGAAGCCCCCAGCGGCTGGCATCTGATTGGCCGCACACCGGTGCGCAGTTTCGCTCCCGAGCGCGCACAGCCTTTCCTTTTCAGCGCGGGCGATCGCGTTAAATTCACTCCGATCGACGCGGCGCAATATCATTCATTGGCGGCCAAGGCCGACTTTTTACCCGAGTGGAGCTGGCAATGATCGACGGTTTCGAAGTGTTATCCCCCGGCCTGTTCACCACTTTGCAAGACGCCGGGCGCTTTGGATTTGAAGACTATGGCGTACCGCCTTCCGGCGCGATGGATGAAATGAGTTTCGCGATTGCCAACGCATTGGTCGGCAACCAGGCGAATACCGGCGCGCTGGAATTTACGCTCACTGGCGCCACGCTGCGCCTCACCGGCAGTGAGCCTTGCAGCTTCGCGGTCACCGGCGATATGGCGCTGAGCATCGACGGCGTCGAGGCCGCGCCCTACCATCGCCTGACATTATTGCCCGGCCACACGCTGCGCATTACCCGTACACTCAGCGGCGCACGAGGTTATCTGGCCGTTGCAGGAGGATTTAAAGTCAAACCAGTGATGGGCAGTGTTTCCACCCTGATGCGTGCAGGATTAGGCGGTTTTAACGGACGGCCGCTGCAAAAAGGCGACTGGTTACCGTTGCATCCGCCTTCTCGGGGGTTGAAAAAAGGCCATTGGCTAGCCTCCCCATCCTCAATGAGCGGCGTGCGTGGCGTTGCAGAACAAAGGCTGATGCCGCAGCGCGAGCGGCGTCCGATTCGGGTAATTTTAGGGCCGCAGAACGATCACTTTGATCAGACCGCGATCGCTCAGTTCTTGACTAATGCTTATCGGGTCAGCGAACAAAGCGATCGTATGGGCTACCGGCTAAGCGGCAATCCAATCACTCATACTCAGGGCTTTAATATCGTTTCCGATGGCATCTCGCGCGGCAGTATTCAGATACCCGGCAGCGGCGAGCCCATCATCGCGATGAACGATCGCCAGACCACCGGCGGATATCCGAAGATTGCCACGGTGATCCGCGCCGATCTGGCTCGTCTTGGGCAAGCCAAGCCTGGGGACATCATTAGCTTTGAAACGGTTAGCGTCGAAAAAGCCGAATCCCTCTGGGCCGGGCGTCAAGCGCTGCTCGATACCTGGCTGAGCAAGGTTCGACGCGCAGCTCAACCAGCCTGATAGGCGAGCGAGTTATTCGCAGATGTTACAGGTTCTGCATAAGATGTGGTGCTGACGGCGCGAGGCATCAAAGATCGCAGAGCGGAGTTGCAATATTTACAGGCAATAAGGTGGGAGTATGATGCTCTCCCCCGGAAATGGGGGAGAACTTGGGGCGGCAAAACGTGAGGCTATTTGGTTTCGTTGGCTTTAGCTTCGTTAGCCTTGATTTCGCCCATGGCTTTCAGTTTTTTCGACATCTCACGGCGTTCTTTCGACAGGTCAGCGTTTTTGATGATGTAGTCATCAACGCGATCTTCGTAGTCGCCACGCATGTTGGCAATGATGCCCTGCACGTCGTCGATGCTCATTCCTGGTTTGATGTAATCGCTCAGGTTATCGAGCAGTAAAACACGTTTTTGGTTATCGCGGATTTTCTTTTCGTTATCGACAATTTCACGCTGAAGTTTGTTTTTACGACGAAAAATTCGTACAAACTCCAGAACATCCTGGAAACTTGGCTTAATAGTATTATCCATTTTTACACCTTCGATTAAGTTACACAGATTCATTAACTCGCTGCCCGCAATAGCGAATAGACTATCAGGATTCGGCCTGCGCGACCACAACCGGCTCTTGCTTATCCATCGCCATGGTAATCAAATCGCCCAGAGATTTTAGCTGATCGGTCACCTGCATGCTTAGCCAGACATAGCCATAAATCTGTGCTTCATTGTTCTTGCCGCGGTTCATGGACTGCATTAACTCTTGCAGCTCCAGTGCCGATTCTGCGAGCTGATTGCTGATTTTCAGTTCGTCGCCAATCGATCCGTTACGCAGTAAATGACTGAGTTTTTCCAGACAATCAAGTATCGAGCGCTGGGTATGGCGCAGCGTTCGCGCATTGAGCATGATGAAGTGACTCTCGCGCGAACTCCAATAGGCATCTGCCAACAGTTCGAGAGTACAAAGCAGGTTGCGGCACAGCGTTTGAGTGGCATCAAACACTTCACGGGGTATGTGCGACTCCTTGCTTGACGCCGCATGCAACGCACGCATCTTGATCATCTGCGTCATTGCCTGTTTAAGCCTTTGCTGCAAGCGCGGCCGCTCCAGCATATTCGGCGATAGCCATGCGCTGTGCAGCTTGTTCAATGACATCAGGTAATCTGACATCTGCATGCGCCAGTGAATAAAGGCCCGCTGCGGGTAAATACTCGAGAATAAAAGCGCCAGCAGCGAACCAATCAGCACGTCACCACTTCGCCACAGCGCGGTTTCCATATCCCCCGGCCCGGCACCAATGATCACCGCCAGCGTGACACCCAGCAGCAAACCTGCATACGCCTTTCGTCCCAATGCCAGATAACCACTGGCAAACACCGTTAATCCGCACCAGGCAAGCATCACCGGCAGAGAATAAAGTTCGAGCCAAAGTGCTATCATCCCGGCGATCGAACCGCCGATAGTCCCAATGATCCTTTCTGAAACGCGTTGTACGACGTTTCCCCAAAACGAAATCGGCCCCATGACCACCACCAGGGTAATCAATGGCCAGGTCGCCTCGGGAAGATGCGTCAAGCGAACAAACATAAAGGTAAGAACAAATGCCAACCCCATTCGCAGCCCGTGTGTGACGCGATAGTTGCTGTAAATGAGATTATCTAGCGAGGAAATTTTCTCGTCTAAACGCACAACCGGTACCGCCTGGTTAAACCCGGATAATAGTATGCATATATGTTATCCGAGTTACTAAGGCCGATCACCTCGCTTTTATCAAAAAAACCCTGCTATTTAGAAAGGAACAGCACGAAAAGTGAGGTTAATCAGATGATTGTCAAAGTATTGAAGGATAAGTGACTTTTTCGCATAAGCTGTAAATAATACGCTTTTCTGGTGTTAAAACTTTGTGAATTAAACATCACGATGACAGTCCTAAAAAGAATCGCTATTCGAAGGTCTAAAAACTTTTGAAACTACTATGTCTTCTAACTTAACAAGCTGACTTTTGATGCAAATAAAAACCCGCCGTGGCGGGTTAAACAGGTAGCGATGCAGAGCAATGTCAATTAGACGGTTTGCAATCAGAATAAACGTACCCTTCTTTTGCATTTCTAATCACATAGCTGCCTTCAATTTTGGCAAATATCATGCCGTCCATGGTTTTTGCAGTGAAGATTTTACCACCGTCAGGCGTATCCGAAGATTTTAAAGGCGGGCTGGTCTGCTGGACATTGTCAGCCGGAGCGGCACTAAAAGTACTGCCATTATCGACCAGAACCGCGTTTTTACTGATTTGTTCCGAATGGACATTGCCGTTTTCATCTTCGGTATTATGCGTTACCGAACAGGTGAAGGTCTGTGCCGCAGAGGCAGCAACAGGCAAACAAAGCAGCAGTATCAGAGATAACAATGGCTTAAGTGTCATAACACCCCCAATGAAATTATTACCTCAGAGAATAACATTCGCGGAGTATCTGCGAAAAGCTCTGCTGCAGAGTTTTAGTGCTAATTGCCAGTTTATTAAGTCAGGGATTTCAACATGCAGATATCGCAGCTTGTATGACCGGTATTGCCGAGTGGGCGATCGAGATATTTAAATCCAAATGCCTCATACAAGCGGACGGCAGCCCCTAATTCAGGCAGTGTTTCAATGTAGCAGAATTTATATCCTTTCAGTTTTGCTTGTGAAAGGACCAAAGCTATCATTCGACGGCCCAGCCCCGTGCCTTTAACATTTTGATTGAAATACAGCTTCTGCATTTCACAATAATCCTCCCCCTCTCCTGCAAGCTGGGCTAATCCAACACCACCGAGTATTTGACCTTGCGACTCAGCGACCCAATAGCCACTTCCTGGTCGATCATACATCTGGTACAGCTTTTCTAAACCTAGATCGTGCAAACTCACGCCCTCAAGATGATCTATCTTGTTATCGCGAAAACTCTTACGCACGATCTCGGCCATCGCCGCGTTATCCCTGACTTCAATCGGGCGAATAATGATTTCCATGTCACGCTGACGGCGAGCATTACGCAAAGACGACGTCAGGCCATGAATCGCCTTGCTAAATGCATCAGTTTCCTCTTTTGAAGCCAGGCGCAGAGCCTGAAGTATAAAGTCATTAGCATTTCCCTCAATCTTGCCCAACACTAATTTTCCCTTTGAGCTAAGGCGAAAGGTAAATGCACGAGCATCATTCTGCTCTGCGGTGCGAATGAGCAACTCTTCCTCTTCCATCCCTTTGACTGTTCGGCTAATGCTGGCCTTTTCCACGCAAAGGAGATTAGCAAGATCGGTAACGCCCAGTGGGTTCTGATTTAACTCAATGAGGATATGGCTTTGTAATGGCGAAAGATCTGTGCCACTTGACTTGCGGCTCAGCATACCTAGTTCACGTACCATTTCACGAAGATAGGCACGGAATATTTGAATATCAGAAGTGTCCATATGAAGTCTCAGTTTCTGGTCATAAGAGACAACATAGCAAATTTAGTTAACACCGTTAACTAAATTATTTTAAATGTTTCAATATCGGCTCGTGTGCTTATTCAATGCGCTATCGCATTTTCGCTGCTTTAAGGAGTGGTCGCCTTTCATCAGATGGCTGACCAGCATAGAGAAAATGGGAGTAACAAAGGCAACGTATGAGCTATCTATTCCATAAGGATTCCCCAGCAGGAACCAGGTGATGGTGAGTATCACGGATAATATGATGCCGTAGAATGCTCCTCTACTGGTGCCAAATTTTGGTGCATAAAACGCCAACAAGATAAAAATCGCCAATGACGCGCGCAGCGATTTTCCCAAAAAAGCGATCTTGAGTATTTCATCTGCATGCAGCGCCAGGATTAATGGTAGAAGGCCAAAAAATGCCGTCGCCAGGCGAACACAAATCAGCGATTTGCGTTCATCGTTTTCTTTATTGAAAAAGGGAATGTAGAAATCATTTAAAAACAGCGTTGCATTCGACATGATTGCGGCTGAGATGCCGCCAAATAATGCGCCTGCCAGGCCAATAAACACAATACTGGTGGGTAATGCGGGCATATTAGCCACAATGCTCGGAAAGGCATCGATTGATTGTCCGGAGGGATAAAGCACCGCGCTACACATGCCAATCAGTGCCACCATCAGCCCGAAAGGAACCATTAAAACAAAGGTGTAGCTGCATGATTTTCTAGCGTCTTTATCAGATTTAGTAATTGCGATGCCTTGAATTACGTATTGCGTAGCAAATATTGAGCCGATACCACTAAACATCCAGGCTCCTATTTGCCCCCAACCAATAGCCGTAAAATCAAACATCTCTGGCGCCAGGGATTTTTTCATTCCTTCAATGCCGCCAACAAATTTCAAAGCAAACCACAGCGTGATCATCACCCCGGCATATTTGATGATGACATTGAGGGTATTGGAATAAACCACCGACCGCATCCCGCCTATCATCACAAAGAGCACGGCAACGGCACCACAGGCTAAAATAGCCTGCCATTTTTCAATGCCGACAACCTTAGAGAGAACAGCACCACCGCTCGCATACAGGGCAATTGCCACGATGCTTAACGAAAGCATGGTCAAAATTGATGAGGCATAGCGCATATTGCTGCCGTAATAACCCGCTAAGATGCCTGATATCGTGATATTTTTCGTTGCTCGGTATTTCTTGACTAAAAAAATACCGAGTAATAAAAAACCTATACCCAGGGCTATGAGGTTCCACGCTGCGGATATGCCCACTTTAAAACCTGTTTGGGCTGTACCGATACTCACGGAGGTGCCAATAAACTCGGAAACAATAAGTGCAGCAATTAAAATTGAGGGGAAAGGCTTACCACCATTCGTAAAGCTTGAGCCACCGGTGGCAGATTTTTTATTTAAATATCCGATCCCAATTATCGCAATAAAATAGATTACAGTAATTGATAGTATAATCACGGTCTTGCTATTCATTATCGAATCCTTAGTAAGAAAGATATGCAAATTTCAAGTCGTTTAACTGGCTCTCATTTACTGGAAACTTTACATTCGATCTGAAAATGCATAATCAGAGTCTCAACAACCTGATTGATACTTTGATTAATATATTTTAGTCAGCCTGCTATGATACGCATTGTGCATTTGCCTCATGATCGCGAAGCCTTTACAGGAATTTATTGTCACAACGCACGAAGCATTGCTATTTAATTCACAAAAAAATAATAAAAATGAGTCAACGCTGAATATTGGCTTTTTATGTGAAGCAGGTAATGTATTTTTTAATTTAGTTGTGCAGGGTAGAACTTGAGAGAAAAAGCGCTCTAGCCTCGCGGGGTGAGCGCAACATTATTTTGTTGAGGGATATTCTGATATTTACCAATACTTGAATATGATTGGATATAATTATAAAGGGTTATTTATTGGTTCAGAAAATTGATTAGTGCGTCATTAAACTCTTTCGGGGCCTGCAAAAAAGCGAAATGACTGCTGTTAGGGATAATAAGTAGACCGGCTTGTGGAATAGTCGCCGCCGTATGCTCTAACTCTGAACGTATGATGCCTTCATCGTGATCGCCATCGGCAATTAAAATTGGAGTGTGGATATTGCTCAGCTGAGCGTCTGTCCAGTTCGGCTGTGACTGCCACATTTTACCGATCTGATCGACGAAGCTGTCATACTGGTTTGGGGTCTTCGACAACCGCCGATATTCATCACCGGCGCGCTTGATATAGCGCGCAAATAGCGGATTTTCAGCGACATCCGCGCGCACTCCAGCCGTGGTAGTGTTTGGCGCAAAGGCAAAAATCTTGCTCACTCGGTCTGGATAACGCAGTGCGAAATCAATGCCGATAATTGCCCCATCACTCCAGCCCACGATGGCAGCTTGTTTTATTTTCAGATGATCCATCAAGGCTACGACATCGTCAGTCATCAAGTCATAGTCAAATGGCTGGCTATTTCGCGTACTTCGGCCGTGGCCGCGACTGTCGACCACTATCACCTCATGATTTTTCGCAATAACCGGGACCTGCTTGCCCCAGTAATCAGAATTAGCCAAGCCACCATGAAGGAAAATTACCGGGCTGCCCTTACCAATAGTGCCGTAATAGAGATCGATGCCATTAACTTTGGCATAGGCCGTTTTCAATCCACTGACTGGCAATGGTGTTTCGGGAAGATGTTGCCAGCGTTGACCCCAACTCACTTGTGGCTCAGCGGCATAAGCCGTTAGCGATAATAGAGCTGAACTGAGTAGTAAGGCTAAATAAGCTTTGTTTTTCATCATGTAACTCCTAAAAGGTCCGTTTTTATATTACCGAGTTCATGACATAACACTGAGTCAAAATTCAAATTAACTAATCGCTAAATAATATGGGCTGTATAGAAATGCTCTTGAAAGCTCACTAACTCAAAAGAGCATTTTTATATTTTATGAGGGTATTGAATAAATTTTATGTTCACCATCAAAGGTGAAGGATGCCGCCCAGCCCTAAGAGCGATGAAAGGCCCGAAACAAGCCCATCAACTCCCGCGCCAAGATCAACACTGACGGTGGCAATAGATCCTAGATCGAGAACAAAACCACCACTCACTTCGTTAATTTCTTCCAAAGAAAGCTCACGTAATCCATTGTCATTGTTCATAATATTACTCTCCAGAGGAATGGGTATAAGGTTGGTTCATTGTAGGAATGGCCCAGCCGATAAAGACGTCAGCCACCAGAGCCTGCGTTGACGCCCTAAGTATTAAAAATACTTCACCACTGGATAAAATCAATGTTGCTAAAGCTTTTAAACTTATTCTAAGCTAAATTCCACTGATTCTATTGGGAAAAAATTTATCTTGATGTCTAAATCCATCAGCCTTGTTTAACATTTAGATAGATCAATGATAAACAGGCAATATATTCAACTTACTAAGCCCCCATGCGGCAGTATTTATAATCGCAAAAGCCATAACCGCAAAAAAGGCTGCCTTTTCTTTCCATCCAATGGGATTATCCGCAGAGAAACGTTTTCTGGCTTTTGCGGCCAATAGTGCCGGCACGATAACGGCCCAAATCGTTGCCAAAAGCCCGGCATAGCCGATAGCTGAAATAAAACCATCGGGTAACCAAATCGAAGCAAGTAAAGGGGGAAGGAAGGTTAATCCTGCAATCTTTAGTCTTTGCAGCAGGGAATCACCCAGCTTCAAGCGGTCTGCAATGAAGTCAAATAACCCAGAAGTGACCCCGAGAAATGAACACACTACTGCAAAATGGGAAAAGACTGTCATCAGGAACGCAAGCGATGGGGATGTAAGCCGACTACCCAGTGCCTCAAGCAAAGCCTCTATATCTCCCCCCTGTTTGATAATGGCGGGGAAAGCCGATCGCGGGATATTTCCCATAGTGGCAATGATCCAGAACAGGTAAATAACCAGTGCCAGAATAGTGCCAATAATTAATGCCCTTCTCACCAGAGTTTGTTCACCAGCATAATAACTGTTAAGCCCAGCGATATTGCCATGATAGCCGAATGATGCCAGGCAGAATGGAAAGACGCCGAGAATATATGGCCAGTAAGTCGCAGACTGCTCATGGGTGTTTAAGAGAATTGGGATCTGCACCTGCGTCATTAATCCGCCAAATAACACCACCAGCAACACAATTTTAGCCAGCAAACACACCGTCATCAGTCTGCTGACCTCTTTGGTTCCCATGCACACAACTGCGGCGATACATGAGGTTAATAAAATCTTTGACTCAACAAGCGTAATGGGTAAACCCGTTAGTTTCAGTGAATGCTGATAAACGGGGCCACTGGCAGATATATAAGCGTAGGTTAGGATACCTAGTACAAATAAAATACTGATTGTATTCATTGTTGTCCAATGAGGCCCGAGCAAATCACGCGTTAGCGTATTATATCCGGCCCCTGGCTTATAATGGCGTGCTGCATTCAAAAACAGCAAACCTGAAAGCAGCATGCAAGCCCAACTTGCCATCAAAATCAAAACTGACCATCCAAACCACTCGCCGGCCATTACCATCGGAAGGGTGAACATCCCTGCCCCGACCACCGTTCCGCAAATAACCATAGCACCCCACCATACAGAAGGTCGGCGCCGAGAAATGGCCAAATCACTCATAAAAATTTCCTTAAATATCATAAGTTACGAATAAATAAGAATCGCAACCCTTTGCGCGATACGCAAAACCCGGCGATCATAACCGCACTAGCCGTCAACGGAAAGTCAATGCGCGGGAAATCTTCTGCCAGCCAGTCATTATCTGGTGCAACAAGAAGGTTTAAAGCGGGATTTCCTGGGTGAAATTGGCTCAGTGAACAAATGATAAGTGATTTTATGGCGACTTGATATTTTACCTCTTCCACACAAACTAAATTATTCCGCTAATCTTTATTTAGCCGCGCCCCTAACGCTGTGCAATAAAGCCTATTAGACTTTCAATTGCATTGTTTATTGATACATGAGGATAAAGCTATGCCGCCTATTAATTCATTGTTACCTGTAAAATTGCCACACAGTCAGAAAGGCATTCAACGCATTTCATTGGCATCAGGTATTTTGTTGATTATGCTATTTGTGTTGAGTGTTAGCTCTAAGGCAGCGGACAATAAGCAATTCCGTTCATTAGCTCCTGAAACCACCAATCTTAATGAGTATAAATGGCACTTTCGTCCTATCGTAATATTTGCTCCCTCGCAGGATGATGTTAATTATGTTCAGCAAATCAAGATGCTGGAAAAATCAAAAGCTGAGTTAGCCGAGCGGGATATTATTGTACTGAGTGACACCTCTCCCGCTGCTAAGGGCCATCTACGTTCTCAACTTAATCCCAAAGGCTTTGAACTTGTGCTGGTCGGGAAAGATGGCGGCATGAAATTACGTGAACTAAAACCGATCAGTTCAGAAGCCTTACTTTCTACTATCGACAGCATGCCAATGCGCAAGGCCCATTTAGACTAGGTTTGTAGCCAGGCAAAAGCCGTGCTCCCAGGAATTTTTTTTGCTTCCGCATCGGGGAGTTCGGTAACTCGTTCTCACTCTCCGTGCAATGACATCAGATAATTAACCAATAAAATATCAAATATAAATTTAATACAAACCTGCCTAGCATATTTGTTTATGAATAAATGGCATTTAGATTTTTAAGTTTTATTTGTTAGCGTGAAAAACGAGCATTAACGTGGGGTTTTTATATGTATTAAAAACAGGATTACAACTCATCGAACTTTCACTATGTAGAGTATTCATTTTCTGACTCTGAATTACCAAGATCACACCAACCTCCATGACCAAAAGTATTTTCCATGGATGACTTTAAACAAATAGGTATCGCAACCCGTGCCTGAAATACGTAATAACAGGTAATGGCGAGCATAGGGAGTAATATGAGAAAATTTTCTTATCTGGCGCGAGTCAAAGATCTACTGCGCATTGCGGGGTTTAGTGCGACATTATTGGCCGTGCCTTTGGCACATGCAGCAATAGGCGATGCAAAACTGGTACTTGGCGATCAGGCCCGCGGTCTACGCACTCTGGTTGAAGCAGCTGGCGTATTAAAAGATGTCCCTTACCAGTATCAGTGGGCAAATTTCCAGGGAGCCGCGCCTTTATTCGAAGCTCAGCGCGCCAATTTAGTCGACACCTCCTACGCCGGAGACTTGCCAATATTAATGGCCGCCGCCGGGGGCGTGGATTTTAAGCTAGTTCAAACTAACACAGGATTTGGCCAATCAAACGCGATTATCGTGCCAAAAGATTCCCCACTGCACGGTGTGGCCGACCTCAAAGGGCAGACGGTAGTGGTGTCATCGGCGCAGGGCAGCATTTCGCAAAATCTACTTTACGCGGCGTTAAAAGAGGCAGGTTTGCAGCAGGACGATGTCAAAATCCAATTTGTGATGCCAACAGATGCCAGTGCCGCTTTTACTGCGGGCAAAATCGCGGCATGGGCCGTTTTTGATCCTTATTTGGGTGTTGCGGAACAAAACGGCGCGCGGGTGTTATGAGACGGAAAAGGATTGACTCCTTCGCTGGGCTTTTTAACCGCCACCACCCAATCGCTGGCGGACCCTGATAAGCGTGCGGCAATCAAAGACTTTGCAGCCCGAGTAGCCAAAGCACGACAATGGGCGATTGAACATCCTGAGGATTACGCCAAAGCTTATGCACAACTGACGCGATTACCGCTGCCCACGGCAAAAATTATCGCTGATCGCAGTTCCAAAGGCGCTCATGCCGTCAGCGATGAAGACATTAAAGCGTTACAGCCCGTCGCCGATCTGTTCTATCAATTAAAAATCTTGCCCAGGCATGTGGATGTCAATGCGCTGGTAGAAACGCCATAAACCCGCCAAATAACATCAACAGAATCTTCCTCACCTAACGCTGCCTATTGCATGACCATTTGTCAGCGTTTGTCTTTATATAGCAAATAAACTTCAGCTAAATCTTTCAGATATTATGCCATTTGTATAAGAGTCCTCTGGTTTATGTGCAAGTTTTGGGATTTAAGTTTTCGATAAGAAAAATGGGGTAAAAAGACAGGGTGAAACACTAAAGGAGAAAAGAAATGAAGAATCTGACTAAAATAATCGCTGTTATCGCCCTGACTACTGCCTCGTTTACTACCCTGGCAGCCACTGCCGTAAGCTCGCAACCTGCCGGAGAGCACAAAATTGGTGAGGTCAGTGCCTCCACCAATAGCGACGATCTTAGCGCACTGCAGCGTGATCTCGCTAAAAAAGCGTCTGAAGAAGGTGCGACTTCCTATCACATTGTTGCTGCAGGCGGTGAAAACCATTTATACGGCACGGCAGATATCTACAAATAACCTCTCTGACCATAGTTAAACTTTACGTCAGCCTGTGTCTAAATTTCAAACCGAACGCGAGAAAATATTCAGCAACGACGATTTATAGGAAGGAAAAAATGAAAATACTGGCTAAAGCATTTGCCATACTTGCACTGATTACGGCTTCATCTGCTTCTTTTGCTGCTATTCGGGTAAATTCAGAACCAGCAGGTGAACACGATATTGGTACGATTAGCACGTCAATAGATTGTGCAGACGCGCAAGCATTGCACAATAAATTAGCTGCTGAAGCCGCCGCAAAAGGTGCTCACTCATATCAAATCATTGATACTATGGGGGAAAATAACCTCTCCGGTTCTGCAGAAATGTATAAATAATTTTCTGTAGCTCAAGGTGAAGTGTCATAGTTCATGTATATGAAGAGTAAGTGTCAGTCTGATGCTGGTCATTTAAGAATATTTGAATGAACCTGTCATTAAGCGACAACCAGGCTCAAAGCGCATTTGAGCCTGGTTTTTCTGTAAGCCCGCTTTGGTGGCAAGTTCAGATTGTCCTGCAATCTGTGTAGCCTAGTATCCCCTTTACCTTGAGTTTCAATGTCGATACCGTCGACGATTTGTGTACTCACTCTCCCACCTCGTTTTCTAATCCCCCGATGCCATCGATTTCGATGCGCACGACGTCTCCGCTTTGCAAAAACTTGAAGACATTTCGTTTGCCTGCAGTGGAACGTCTTCTGTCACGTCGCCAAGGGAATAATCGACGGAATAATGTAGCCGAGTGAACGCATTTCAGCTCAGAGACAATTTAGGCAACATCATAAAAAATAGCATGCTACCTGTTAGCGCCTTAGTGCGACAGAGCCAAAAATAATGTGGTCGTATTCATTAAATCTATACTTTTGAATGTTTAACTAATAATCAAAAAGTTTGAAGTGTATTGCAATAATGCTATTACATCGTTGCCCCAATCAACATACCGTATTAGTTTTAAACACCCAGTAAATGAGTGTTATCTTCATTCAGGAATACTATTCAACCAAATAAATAACATAATTGCCTCTCACAGAGACGCGGTCAATGCTCTAAGGCTAGCTTACCCGGCAAGTGCTCTCGACGATCTTAATCAGGTTAAAATGATAGGTGAGAAACACAAGCTCAAGATATCACGTTTTATGGAAGAAATGCCCGTGGCCGTCAAGCCAAAGATGGTACATATATTAAAAACGCTTGAATTAAATGTTGAGTAATTATGAAAAGGATTTTTTTAAATAAGTTCTTTGTGATATGTCTTATATTGATATGCCTGCAACAAGTTTTAGTAGGGCTGTCCACTTATTTCATCGGGTTAGCCGGTGAGAAAGTGGCCAGGCTTCCCATGGAGGCATTTTACTTCACATCCATGTTTTTCTTAGCTATTTTCATTGCCTATCTTATCGGTTCTGCTTCGTTGTTTTACCGGGTTAAGCTCTCTAATGATTTGTGGGGAAAATATTATCAAAAGACGTTGACTGACATTTCAAAGGATCATTCAATTTCAACCGAAGAAAATAAAAGATCAACACAACTATGGTTAAGCGGCGAGGCTTTGGGCACCCTTGATGAAGCCGGTTTTGCCTTTATCGAAATCTTGGCAATATATTTTAATATTATTTTCACCACAATTGCCCTGTTTGTTATTCTTGGTGCTGAATTAGCTGGGGTGATCGTTTTCTGCATGTGTTTGTCAGTAATATTGCTGTATGCATCAAAAAGTAAGATAGGATTTATCGCGAGCAGTATGCAGAATGAAAAATTAGCTGCATTACTTTCAATAGGAAAAATTTGGGATAATATGTTTTACGGTGATAGACAATCATCACAATGGGCATTCATATCTTCTCAAAAAAAGGTAGCTATTTATTTCAAAAAAACTGAATCATATAAAGTATTAGAGCAAATGATTTCTTGCGCTCCCATTCTTATTTCAATTCCGCTTTTAATCCTGTTGTCATACTATCAGGTGCTGAACAACTCTTTAGCCATTGGCGCGATGGTGGCTGTATTACCCCGGACGCTACAGCTTTTTCAAAACATCCATGCGGCAAGTATGAGCACGAGTCAAATTATGTTATTGAAAAATAAAATCCAGAAGTTAGACGATTTTTCATCAAGCCTTACGGGGTATAATTATTTATCTAGTATAGATAATGAAAAAATATCAATCATTGAGGCAACAAGCGGACGGAAAATTAACACACATGCCTTTATGGCATCTGAACTGGAAATAAAGAATACTACAGGCAGATACCTGGTCTCAGGGAATAATGGTGCTGGAAAATCATCACTTCTTAGATATATGAAAAGCAAACATCCTGATGCACTATTTTTTGGTCCCAATATCCAGATTGGCCAAGAGACTCACCCAGGGTCAACCGGCCAAAAGCAGTTATATCAAATGGCGTCCCTGTTAAACAGCAATTCGCGCATCATTCTGTTGGACGAATGGGATGCAAATCTTGACGAGTCAAATATGAAAAATATCGATGATATGTTATCTGCCTTGGCAAAAAATAATATCATTATCGAGATTCGTCATAAAAGAATGGTTTCCTAGTGCGCGGCATAAGAGGCCTACAATCTAAGCACGCCTCCTCTGGCAGGGATTTGTCATTCCTTTCTCTTTGCTACAAATCACCTTACAGCCCATGAATATATTTCACGGCCACTGCTGGCCCCCCATAAGGCATCCACTGCCAATAGTAAATTTTTGCGCCCCTTCCCCTGCACGACAGGCAGACGTTACTCCTCCCCCTCCCAGCGAAAACGAAATTGGAAGGCCATAGCGCCCAGAGGTGATATCCTTACCCCCAGCCCGTCGCCATCTGAAAGTACTGGATTACCTAAGTAGGGTTTTCCATTGATTGAGCGCAATTTGGTATCATTGAGAGCCATATATTTTTGTACGCACTGGTGAGTTGGTTTTTGTACGCAATCGACGTCAGACCAGCATGGTTTCTCTCGTTTTTTATAAGACTTGCTGAGGCATGTCACAACAAGCTAAAATTTTAACAACTTGTTTTACAAGACAATTCAATCCAGATTAAGGCCTTAACCCGCAATGCGAGACAAAAGCGTTCAGCCAACATTTTATTTTCACGACTACGAGACCTTCGGTACCAACCCGGCGCTGGACCGTCCCGCACAGTTTGCTGGCGTGCGTACTGACGCTGATTTCAATATTATTGAAGAACCTCTGGTGATCTACTGCCGCCCTTCTGACGACTATTTGCCCCAGCCTGAAGCCGTGATGATTACCGGCATCACTCCGCAGCTTGCGCTAGCGAGAGGCCTGAGCGAGGTTGATTTTGCAACGCAGATCCACGAAGCGTTCAGCGTGCCGGGCACCTGCATTGTGGGCTATAACAACATTCGTTTTGATGATGAAGTCAGCCGCAATATTTTCTATCGCAACTTCTTCGATCCCTATGCCTACAGCTGGCAAAACGGCAATTCTCGCTGGGATTTGCTCGATGTGATGCGTGCTTGTTACGCACTGCGCCCGGATGGCATTAACTGGCCGGAAAATGACGAAGGGTTTCCCAGCTTCCGCCTTGAGCATCTGACAAAAGCGAATGGCGTAGAGCATGAAAATGCCCACGATGCGATGTCTGACGTTTATGCCACTATCGCGATGGCCAAACGGGTAAAACAGGCCCAGCCTCGGTTATTCGATTACCTGCTTGAGCATCGCAGTAAGCATAAAATCAATGCGCTGATCGATATTCCCGCCATGACACCCCTGGTCCACGTTTCGGGAATGTTTGGAGCCGCACGCGGAAATACCAGCTGGGTTGCACCGATTGCCTGGCACCCCGATAACAAAAATGCTGTGATCGTCTGCGATTTGGCCGGAGATATGTCTCCACTGCTGGAGCTTGACTCGGATCAAATGCGGGAACGTCTGTACAGCCGCCGCGACGACCTGTTGCCCGGCCAGTCGCCCCTGCCAATCAAACTGCTGCATATTAACAAATGTCCGATTCTGGCACCGGCCAAGACGCTGTTGCCTGAAAACGCCCAGCGTCTGGATATCGACCGAGAACGCTGCCTGCAAAACCTGCAGCAGCTGCGCCAGAATTCTCAGGTGCGTGAAAAAGTCGTGGCGCTGTTTGCCGAAGCGGAACCTTTTACTCCTTCCGACGATGTTGATGCGCGACTGTATGACGGCTTTTTTGGCGATGCGGATCGCGCAACGATGCGCATTATTCAGCAAACGGCTCCTGAAAATCTCCCGGCTCTGGATCTCAAATTCCAGGACTCGCGCCTCGAAGAGCTGTTGTTCCGCTTCCGTGCGCGCAATTATCCGCTCACCCTCACCGATGCCGAACAGCGCCGTTGGCTGGTTCACCGGCAAGAAGCGATCAGCACCGAGAAGGTTCAGGACTACGTATTGCAACTTGAAGCGCTTTACAATCTGCATGAGGAAGATGCTGAGAAAACCGCGCTGCTGAAAGCGCTATTCGACTACGGAAAAAAACTGGTGGGATAAACGGAATTATAATCAATCGGTTAGACGTAAAAAAGGACCCTAGCGATAGGGTCCTTTTGGTTTCTGCAATCAGCGGCAGTAGATTAGATAATATCTTCGCTCATCTGCGGCGGTGGTTCACGGAAGCGACGAGTGATAAAGGCCAGATAAGACAAGCCAATCGCTGCCCATACCAGACCCAGCGTCATTGAACTGGCTTCCAGGTTCAACCACAGCGCGCCGACGGTCAGTGCACCAATGACTGGCAGGATCAGATAATGAATATGATCGCTCAGCGTGCGGTTACGTTTTTCACGAATATAGAACTGTGAAATAACTGACAGATTAACGAAGGTAAACGCCACCAAAGCACCAAAATTAATCAGAGCCGTTGCGGTAACCAGATCGAAGCTGATTGCTGACAGCGCGACCACGCCAACCAGAATCACGTTAAACGCCGGAGTACGCCATTCCGGATGCACGAAACCGAACAGTTTTTCCGGGAATACACCATCGCGGCCCATCACGTACAGCAGACGTGAAACGCCCGCATGCGCTGCCATGCCTGAGGCCAAAACGGTCACACAGGAGAAGCATAGGATCACGAACTGGAACACTTTACCACCAACATACAGCATGATTTCTGGCTGCGTCGCGTCTGGATCGTGGAAGCGCGAAACGTCCGGGAAATACAGCTGCAGGAAGTATGACACTACCACGAAGATGATACCGCCAATCAGCGCGGTCAGGAAAATGGCGCGCGGAATGACTTTATCGGCATTCGGGGTTTCTTCCGACATGGAGCTGATGCCGTCGAAGCCCAGGAACGAGAAGCAAAGTATCGTGGCACCGGTAATCATCGGCACGGTATGTGCGTTTTCAGACCAGAACGGTTTGGCGCTCACCAACGCAGGCGCACCCTGGCTGTGATAAACACCATAAATCAGCAGGACCACGATCAAAGCCATAATCGCAACCTGAATCACTACGACGACGCTGTTGATATTGGCCACTGATTTGATGCCACGCAGGTTGAATGCGGTCATCAGCGCAACCAGCGCCACTACCCAGATCCAGGATGGGAAGCCTGGGAAGATAGCTTCAAGATAGATTTTGGCCAGCAGGATGTTGATCATCGGCATAAACAGATAATCGAGCAAGGATGACCAGCCAACCATAAAGCCGATGTGCGGACTAATGGCTTTTTGTGCGTAGGTATAGGCCGAACCCGCAGACGGGAAACGCTTAACCAGTTTGCCATAGCTGACGGCGGTAAACAGTACAGCAACCAGAGCAAACAGATAGGCCGTCGCCACGTGACCGCCAGTCATGCTGGTCACAATGCCGAAGGTATCGAAAATAGTCATTGGCTGCAGATAGGCAAGACCCATCATCACCACCTGAACCAGTGTCAGGGTGCGGCGAAGCTTCACGCGGGGTGCAGCAGCTAAAGTAGCGGTATTAAGCGACATGGGCGAGCCTCCCCTGACCAGCAAATTTCTGGCGTGCTACGGCCGAATTCAGCAAGGTACTGGGAAAACTTCGTTCGAGAAGACTCGATGAGTAAAATGGGGGATTGATCTTGACGTCTGAAGTAACTGACGCAAAGGCGGCCGGCTGTGGCACGCGGCAGGAAGCAACACCTGAAGGTATTGGTATAGGTTTGAAAAATTGCCCCATCTTACTATTCCTCATAGCGGCGACCGTTATTAATTTGGGATCGCACGCGAAATCTGGTTATCTATCCGGATCTGGGTCCGGCCTCTGTTAATTAGTTTAAAAACCCATGCAAAAAAAATAACCGGCGCGTTTAGGCGTCGGTTATTTGCATGGCCGCTATTTTACCAACTTGGCGGCCGATGACAAGATTTTGCGGATTAAAGTTACAAATTTATTTCAATAAAACAAAGGGAGATTCGCTGAAAGCCCCGTATCAAGGGGCCTGTGGCCTGATATCAGACTTTAC